>CAZVLJ010000025.1:0-34272 GCA_964627825.1 uncultured Rikenella sp.
CACGGCCATTATCTCATCCAGCGTCACATCCTCACAGTGGCATACGTACTCTTTTGATTCCATTTCCGGGGCCGGGGTGAAAACAAGCGGTTCGGGATAGCTCTCCTTTGCGATGAACCCCCTGACGGTCACTATGCCGCTACCCTCGGGATTGATGGCCCTTACCCGCGCAACATTGGTTTTGTTGGGCTTGAGCATCACCTTTTCTATTACCCCCTTGCCGACCTTCTTCCCGTCATTGTCAACAAGCCATACCTCCTTTCCCTCCTCAACAAAATACTCAACCGGCAGGAACAGCTGGTTCTTCGCTGTGTTGTAGCCGAAGATCGCCAGCCCCGGACACTGGTAGACACACTTAAGGCAACCCGTGCACTTCTCATAGTCTATTGCCGGCACCGTATCAGGCGATGCCTTGGTGATAGCCCCGTGCGGGCATGCAAACTGGCACGGGTTACAGGCGAAACTGTACAGGCAGTCAATGATGACAAATGGCCCGGCTTTCATCCGTGCCTCGTCAGGCATGTAAGGACTCTCCAGTATCCTTGTGGGATGCTGTTGTGAATCAATGTATTCCTTTGATAATGACAGATATTCGCTGTAGCTGCTGCGGACACCCATCTCCTGTATTATATCCATTGCTGTCTGCTTACCGCGAAGCACTGCCGTGGTGCCTTCGCCGATGCGCATGGCATCGCCTGCGGCGAACACTTTCGTGCCAAACACTTCGCGGCCCTTGATAAGCAGTTGATTATCAGGAATAAGACCGGTGCATATATTTATAGCGTCTATGCCTTCAATTATCTTTTCCGTTCCCGGAACGGGAGTGAAGTCGCGACTCTCGGCTATCACAGCACCGCAGATACCGTCATTGGTGCTGTTGGGTATGGCTTTGACCAGGGTGTGTGAGAGGATGACGGGTATGCCCAGCCTCCTGATCCTGTTGGCCTGGACGGGGAAGCCACCCTCGTAAGGCATTGCCTCAATGATGGCCTTTACCTTTGCGCCTGCCTGCATCAGCTGATAGGATGTGAGATAGCCTATGTTGCCGGCGCCAACGGTAAGGATGTTCTTTCCAAGCAGGGTGAACTCCTGGTTCATCATCTTCTGTATCACCGCAGCGGTATAGACTCCCGGCAGGTCGTCATTACCGAAGGCAGGCATGAAAGGCACTGCACCGGTTGCCACAATAAGGTACTGCGCATCAACATAAAAAATCTCGCCCGTGCGCATGTTCTTCACGGCAATCCTCTGTCCCTCGAGAATATCCCATATTGTTGAGTTAAGCATTATTCCTTCCTGCGACTCTCCGGCCAGGGTCTTTGCAATATCGAATCCTCTCATTCCGCCGAAGCGTTGTTCCTTCTCGAAGAAGAAGAACTGGTGAGTCTGCATCAGGAACTGACCTCCGATATGGTCATTGCTGTCAATAACCAGGTTGGGCACATTGTGCCTGTTCAGCACCTCCCTGGCAGCCAGCCCTGCCGGTCCTGCCCCGGCGATAGCCACAGTGGTACGAAAGACTTTCCTGGCAACTTCCCTGTTCCCGGGCGCAGCTGCCGGCTGATACCCCGCCGGTATCTCAGCCACCTCCCTGACACCGTCAACGGGTGTGATGCATATCCTTCTGACAACACCGTCAACAAGCATCTCGCAGGCGCCGCACTTGCCTATGCCACACTCCAGGCTCCTGTTGCGGTTGTCAATACTGTGAGTATGTACCGGGAATCCTGCCTGGTGCAGGGCCGCGGCAATTGTAAATCCCTTCATCCCCTTCACCGGCTTGCCGTTGAAAAAAAAAGTGGTCTCCTGCTCATGGGGGATATCAAGAATGGGATGCTGTAATATTCTGGTCATCGTTTTATTCTTTCAAATAATGGTTCAATTCTCAAAAATAAGCCCTGACAGCCTTTAATTTCTATGACCAATATCAGCGGCATTACATGATTTAATGCATTTTTTTATCTTATTTTGAAAAGAATCCCAAACCCGTGCAACCATTCTGCCAATATCCGGGTCTACTCACTGTGCTCAGCTGATGATGAGTGAACAACATATCATTGATGGATGTATCAGGCACAACAGAAAAGCGCAACAGGCACTCTGGAGAAACTATTCCGGGTACCTTCTCGGCGTCTGCTTGCGTTACGCTGCTGACAGGCCTGAGGCGGAGGATATGCTGCAGGAAGCCTTCCTGAAGATCTTTTTTAATCTCGGGGAGTATTCAGGCACTGGTTCTTTCAGGGGATGGCTCAGAAAGGTGACTGTAAACACTGCTATAACATATTACCATAAGAACCTGAAGCATAAGCACCAGGTGGATATAGATGAGTATGTGAGCACCGAGACGGGAACGGCAGGGTTTGAGGAGGACTTCTGCAATGCCGAAGATCTCTACAGGGTCCTGGGCGAGCTGTCACCCGGTTACAGGATGGTCTTCAACCTCTATACAATTGAGGGATTCAGACACCACGAGATAGCAGAAAAGCTGGGCATTGATGTTAACACCTCAAAATCGCAGTACAGCAGGGCCAGGGCGATACTGAGGAGAAAGCTTGAGGAGCTGGCCCGCATGAAAGGCAAATATACCTGAGAAGGAGATGCTGGACGAAGAAAAAGATAACGGTCTGGAGAACCTCTTCCGCAATAAGCTGGAAGAGAATGAGATGGTTGCGGGCGACAGCCTGACGAACCATTTCATGCATCGTCTTGGACGGCGTGAGTTCCTCAGGTTCAATCCCTCACGGTTCAATATCTACTATCTCACCGCAGCCCTGGCAGGAGTGACATTAGCCGGCATTATGCTCTTCTCCGGTGTACCTGATGAAGAGGAAAACACACAGCCGGAGACGTACCTCGAGACAGCTGAGGCAGTTCCCGGGTTTCCCATAGATCAGACAACAGAGACGCCAGAGGCCGGTGAAGAGGCCGCACCCGCAGTGGCAGTGACCGGTGATCCTGTTGTTGCAGTGGAACCATCATCCCCGCAGTCAGGGGCGGAGCCCTGGCGTGAGACAGCTATTATCAGGGGTGATACTGACGGCGCCATGATAACCCTCAGTACAATAGCCCGGGACAACCAGCCTGCTGTTACCACGGAGGTGATGGCACTGTCACTTGAGAGCTCGTCAGCCTCAGGATGCGTGCCCTTGCATGTAAGCTTCGCGTGTAACGCAAAGGAGAATGCCAGGGTCAGGTGGGACTTTGGAGACGGAGGAAGCTCATCAGAATGCAGTACTGACTACATATATGACTTACCGGGGAAATACAGCGTGATACTGACTGTCACTGACAGCAGGGGGTGGACGACCACCGCCAGGACCTCTGTCGAGGTGTGGGACAGGCCCAGGGCATCTTTCGAGGTGGTCAGGAATGATCAGTGGAATGAGGGTGACAGGGTGACGTTCATAAACATGTCAGCCGGAGCAATAGAATACCTCTGGGACTTTGGTGATGGTACCTTCTCAACCCTGCCGAATCCAAACTACAGGTATGATCACATGGGGACCTATGATGTCACGCTGGTGGCATGGTCGGCAGAGGGATGTGCCGACTCGGTTACCGTAACCGATCTGTTCACTGACCGGGGGATGTATATCCGGTTCCCCAATGCCTTCGTGCCCAACAGCGGAGGCCCCACAGGCGGATACTATAACCTGCGTACCGACGAGGCAAGCCAGGTCTTCCATCCCGTAGCCGCCGGTATTGATACCTATAATCTAAAAATCTACAGCAAGACCGGCTTGCTGGTCTTTGAAAGCAATGAGATAGAAGTGGGCTGGGATGGCTGGTACAGGGGCGAGCTGTGCACGCCGGGAGTATATGTATGGAAGGTCAGAGGAACATACCGTAATGGACAATCATTCATAATGGCCGGAGACGTAACTCTCCTAAATTATTGATCAAAAGAACATTGAGGACCGGTTGTTAATATCTTCCCCGCCATTTCAGGGGAATGTTAATATAATCCGATGTAACCTTCCTGAAGTTTGGCCGTATAATTAGCTACTTTGTGTAACTAAAACAGTACCCGGATTGCCATCAAGGACTAAATATCTGATCGGCCTGCTTCTCTCAGTTTCAGTTGTTATGCAGGGGCAGGACCCCCAGTTCTCACAATTCTATGCCAACCAGCTTTATCTTGCTCCATCATTTGCAGGGGCAACTGAAGATTATCGTCTGGCACTGAACTGGCGCAACCAGTGGCCCTCAATACCGGGCGTCTTCCATACTTACAGCGTATCAGTAGACAAGGCTGTCCCCAACTTCAATTCCGGCATCGGGCTACTGGCCACCTATGACGTGGCCGGATCAGGCGATCTGAGTACCATGAACCTCGGACTCCTTTATTCGTATGATATTCAGGTCAATGAAGAGTGGCATATACGCCCCGGCGTCAACTTCAAGTTCACCTATCTTGGCCTGGATCTTACCAAGCTAGTCTGGAACAGCCAGATAACTACAGGCGGCACTCTGCCGCCAATCACACCGCCACCATTTGACAATGTGGCAGATATTGATTTTACTGTATCAGGACTGGCATATAACGAAAAGATATGGGGAGGTTTTACAATTGATCACCTCCTCAGGCCGAAGACATCATTCTGGGGTGACAACACCTCCATCCCTATAAAGATTGATCTCTACGGCGGATTTCAGATAGTGAGCCGAGGGAGGCTTCGCAAAAAGCTGACAGAGGTCCTTTCTGTGGCCGGAAACGTGATGTTCCAGGGCGACTTCTTTCAGTCTGACATTGGATTCTACTACTTTAAGAATCCGCTGGTCTTTGGCGTATGGTACAGGGGGATACCCTTTGCCACCTCTAAAGAGGTGTCACCCCAGGCCGGCGATGCCATCATCGGCATGCTGGGTATAAAGACTGACCAGCTGAATATCGGGTTGAGCTATGACTTCACAATCTCCAACCTGATAACCACCTCGGGGGGAGCATATGAGATATCGCTGATCTACACCTTCACTTCCGCCAATGTCAGGCGTGGAGGGAAAATACATGCCATCCCCTGTCCGGAATTCTGACGACAGATGCTTCCGAATGCCTCCGTGCCTGGCCGGCCTGATTCCCTGCCATGATTGCCTGGCGCAAAGTGCCGTAGATATATACCCTGGATTTTGTGGATCACTTAACTGAACCGCCTGCTGTCTGTTCAGAGGTGTGGTCTGCCCTGTAACCTGATGAGTGATCTGCACCGGACGCTTCCCCGGTCACCGGCTCAACATTGCCTTACTCTTTTTGGTATTTAAAATTTATGTATGTTTGTGCAACAATTTGTTGAACCATAACCTTTATTCTGAAATGAACAGATTATCAGTTGCCAGGAACACCTTAACAGTACTACTGCTCATGGTTGCCGGAACGCTTATCATTGCCGGTTGCGGTAAGGACAAGACTGCCGGTACCACCGAGGCAGAGCAGATAAAGCCATCAGGTGGCATAGCCTTCGTAGAACTTGATACAGTCATTGCCAGGTTTGACATGGCCAAAGACAAGGCTGCCGAGCTGGAGGAGAAAACCCGTACCTCCGAAGCTGAACTGGCTTCAAAATCGCAGGCCTTTGACCGCGATGTGAGGGACTTCCAGAACAAGGTACAGAAAGGACTGGTCACCAGAGCCACTGCAGCAGAGATGGAACAGACCCTGACACAGCAGCAGCAGACCCTGCTTGCCCGTCGCGATGAGATGGCGTATAACCTCAACGAGGAGGGGATTGTGGCACAGAGACAGGTGCTTGAGTACATCAACCAGTACCTGGCTGAATACAACGCTGACCACGGTTACCAGTATATCCTGGCCAGGCAGTTCCCAGGTCCCATCCTCTACAGCGACTCCACCATGGATATTACAGATGATGTGGTTGCCGGGCTGAATGCCAAATACAACGCTGATAAAACAAAGAAATAGAGATTAGCGATTTTTGCTTTCTGAAGCCCGCTTACCGGCGGGCTTTTCTGTCTTTGAGACCTTGCGTTCACGCCTGATCTTGCGCTCCTCCACCGGAGTGACGATTATGAAGAGATCCTCATCAGCCTTCTTCATCCGGTACTGCTCCCTGGCGTACTTCTCAAGCGTTTCATTGCTGGTGCGCAGCTCATTGAGCTTCCTGCGCTCCTCCTCAATGCGGCCGATATAATACTCCTTCTCACGCTGCAGCCTGTTGCGCGTCTGTATCTCCCGCACCCTTGAGATCAGGTTGTTCGGGTCAAGCAGGATGATCCACACCAAAAAGATAAGGATGGTGAGGATATACTTGTTCTTCATCCATGAAGGCATCCTCTCAGCCAGGGATGCCAGTGTGAATCGTTGCCAGAAATCTCCCTTCAAGGTTTAACAGGTTCGTTTTTTTGTCATCCTCCGCTCATCAGATAGATCACCTGAACGGTATCACCATCATGGATCACCTCCCTCGCGTAGCTGTCACGGTCAATCAGCCTCCCGTTGATCTTTACCGTCCTCATTCGGAAGGTGTATCTCTTCAGTTCAAGCAGCTTCTCAACGGTGATGCTCTCACCATCAAGTGCCATCGGTTCATTGTTCAGCGTTATCTCCATCGCTGCAAAGTTATCACGCCGGATGCAATTAGCAAATATTATTAGACATCAGCCATCAGACAGGAGGCAGTAGTGGGCTGATCACAGGTCAATATGAATTGTATTGGCAGACCCTGCCCGGCCACTGTTACAATTCCTGACCCTCTACGAGGGTCCGGTATATTTCTAGATACGTACCCGATGGTAGACCATCAAGAATTGTATAAGGGTGCCCCCCCGCCCCCCCCCCGGCCCGTCTGGCATTCGGCTGCATATTGACTATTATCATTAGAATACGGATATTTACAATCGATATTTGCATTATACACGTACGAAACAATAAGACTCAATATGGATATCAGCGAACTTAAGGCGAAGCACAGGCTGCTTAACAGGTGGAACTACAAATGGACCGCCCTGGACAAAGGTTACACTGACAAGACTCTCTATGTCAATGTTGGCACGGCCGAGATAAAGGAAAAAGATGTTCCAACGGAGATGAAGGAAAAATTCATTGGTGGCAAGGGCTACGGCCTTCGTTACCTCTGGGACGCCACCAAACCTGACACAAAATGGGATGATCCCGAGAATGAGATCGTCATCTCTTCAGGCCCCATCGGAGGTATCACACAGTACTCCGGTACCGGCAAGTCACTTGTGGTAAGCATATCACCGCAGACAGATTCGGTGATGGACAGCAACGTTGGAGGTTTCTTCGGCCCATTCCTGAAGTTTTCAGGTTTTGATGCCATTGAACTGCAGGGCAAGGCTGAGAGTGATGTCATCATCTTCATCAACGGCGTTGACCATTACGTAGAGATATTTGAGGCTCCGGCAGAGGCTGTTGACAGCCACGTCCTGGCCGAGCAGCTTACAGACATGTTTGCCGATGACGATTCTGACAGAAAGAATATCGGAATAGTGTCAGCCGGATCAGCGGCAGACCATTCGCTGATAGGCATGCTCAACTTTACCTTCTATGACAACAAGCGCAAGAAGATCAGGATGAAGCAGGCCGGTCGCGGTGGCACAGGCACCGTCTTCCGCAACAAGAAGATCAAGGCTATCGTATGCAAGATACCGGGAGTCAAGGGTAACCTTAACAATGTGGTTGATCTGGATGCCATCATGGAGCGTGGCAGGCGCTTTAACCGTGAGATGCGTGAGCTTGACGATAAGCAGTGCCGTATGCGTCAGGTGGGTACTGCCCACCTGATGGAGATCATGGATGACCATGACCTGCTCCCGACACATAACTACAAGTTCGGATCGCACAAGGACGCACCTAGGATTGACTCTGCAGTCTGGACTTCATTCTTCACCCAGGGCATCCCTGATGGTTGCTGGATAGGCTGCAACATGGCCTGTGCCAAGGCAATAGATGACTATGAGCTGGCCACAGGACCATACAAGGGCCATAAGGTGATAGTTGACGGACCGGAGTATGAGACAGCGGCAGGACTGGGATCCAACGGCGGGTTCTTTGACCCGAGGTACATCATAGAGACGAACTTCTACTGTGACACCTATGGTATCTGCACCATCACCTGGGGTACCAGCCTGGCCTTCATACAGGATTGTTATACCAACGGTATACTGAACAAGGAGCGCACGGGCGGCCTTGAGCTCACCTTTGGCAATATCCCGCCGGCACTGGAGCTGCTCCACCAGGTGGCGCGCGGCGAGGGCTTCGGCCTCATTGCCGGACTGGGTGTCCGCGGCATGAAAAAATACTTCGCTGAGAAGGGATGGGGTGACCCCGCTTTCATGCAGGATATAGGCATGGAGAACAAAGGCCTCGAATATTCACAGTATATGTCGAAGGAGTCGCTTGCCCAGCAGGGGGGTTACGCCATGACGAACAAGGGTCCCCAGCATGACGAGGCATGGCTCATCTTCATGGATATGGTCAATAACCAGATACCCACATTTGAGAACAAGGCCGAGGCACTGCACTATTTTCCGATGTTCCGTACATGGTTCGGGCTGGTGGGATTATGCAAGCTGCCATGGAATGATGTGGAACCGGAGAACAACGCAGAGACCGACGAGCCGGCAAAGGTACCTGAGCACGTTGACAACTATGTCACAATATATAAGGCAGTGACAGGAAGGCCGTTTGATAAACACAGACTCATTGAGGACTCCGAGAGGGTGTACAACTTCCAGAGGGTGTTCAATATCCGTCGTGGCTATGGCAGGCGAAAAGATGATGACCAGCCTTACCGCGCCTGCGGACCGGTGACGGAGGAGGAATATCTGTCGCGCCAGGAGCGCTATGACAGCCAGCTGAAGGAGAAGATAGGTGTTGATCCGGAGGGACTATCTAATGAGGAGAAGCTGCGCATCACCCGCGAGTATCGGGAGAAGCAGTATGATCTGCTCCGTGATGCCGTTTACAAGCGCCGCGGCTGGAACAATAACGGCATTCCCACCATTGAGCACCTCAAAAAGATAGGGATGGATCTGCCCGAGGTGATTGAGGTGGTCACACCGCTCCAATAGGCAATCTTACATATGATGCAGTAGCGGCGGGTCTCTGACCGCCACTACTGTCATTAGATTGATTTTTCCCTATGCGTATTTTGACCTGTTGAACGCCTCTTCAATCTCTTTGTGGGCATCAACCGGATTGGTCAGGGGCATCTCTGAGGTAAAGAGCTCGTAATCAAGCAGACTGGCCTTCTTGGTCTTTTCGAAGGTAGGAAGTTTCGTCCGGTTGGTGGTCTCAAGGTGTTTGCCGTCCTTATCTACAATAATAATCTTGGGTAAGAACACTCCCTTCCGTCCGATGAATTTATCCATAATCTTCATGGCCTGGTCATACTCCTTCCGGGTGGCCCGTCCGAGCGCCTCGTAGCTGAAGATCTTTTTGTGATCCCACGTGAAGACGTTAGCCTGGCTCTCCGATATCTTGTCATCAATGTTTATATCAATGTTCAGGGTGTCATGTCCTGATGGCATAAGCACTACCTTTCCGCCCCCGCCTTCAATATTGACTGCATAGCGCGGCACCGTTATACCGCTGATCCACCCCTGCAGGTGTTTCATGTATATCTTGCCAACCTGTATTGGGGTGATGAAATGGACTATTCCTTTCTCCTTGTGGCACTGCAGCAGGTAGTAGGGGTGAACCCCTATCCAGAACATGCGCCTGAAGGTCTCGGCCAGTGTACGGTAATGGTCGTTCACATGGTTCAGCAGCACAGTCTGATTGCGGATGGTGAAACCGTGCATTGTGATCCTCCTGACCGCAGCGGCCATATCAGCCGTTATCTCCTGGTAATGATTTATATGTGTCATGAAGTAGACATACTTCTCAGGACCCTTATTGTACCTGTTGGATGCCTGCCTGATCATCTCCAGCAGCTCGTCAGTGATGAGCATCGGAAGTACCACGGGTACTCGTGTGGCAATCCTTATCACCCTCAGGTGGGGAATGCGGCTGAGCTCGTTAAGTATGTACTTCAGCCTCTTGAAGCTGACCATCAGGGCATCCCCTCCGGTGACAAGCACCTCATTGATGTTCCTGTTGTAACCAATGTAGAATATCCCTTTGTCTACCTCGCGACTGTTAACGTCAGCTGTGGTATCCAGCGACTTGGCTCTCTGGCAATGTACGCAGTATGATGCACAGCTGGTGTTCTCTGCCACGAAGAGTGCTACCCTGTTGGGATAACGCTGATAGGCGGCGCCGTAGCTTCGTGATCCTTCACTCATGGCACCCTCTACGCCTGCATCGGGGAACATCAGGTTGGCAGGAGTGGGTACGCTCTGCCAGAAGATCGGATCCAGCCGCTTCTGGGACACCTCTCCGAAAAAGACCGGGTTGAACGGATCTTCCTGCATAAGGGAAGCATAATAGGGAGTGATGCGCAGTGGTTCCTTGCCCTCCTGCCTGAGTGTCCCGATGGTTCGTCTTATCTCTGATTCCTGGTGATCAGTGAGCCTGATCACCTTCTTCAGCTGGTCTATTGACCTTATTGAGTTCTTTCTCTGCCACACAGGGTCATTCCACTGCTCCGGCGTAACATCTTTCCATAATTCAATCTTGTTATATGCCCGGGGATGGTATAAAAAATCCTCGTTAGAAATCATCAACACCTCCTGTTTTAAGAAATTATTAATAATGTAATTCCACACCCTGTATCAACAAATATAACATATTCTGCATAATATCCACGTAATGGCGGGTCTCAGACCAGCCGCCACCTCCTCCCAGGCAGGTATACTGCATCATGCCAACGCAGCGGGGGGTCTCAGACCCCCCGCTAAATCAACGCATGCAGATATTCTGCATCATGTCATAGTCTGCAATGTGTATCTGCGGAACTCATCCCATCTGCCCTCGTCAAGGAGGCGGGCCTGATGGGGCCAGTTCTCCGGATTATGGATGCGGTATCGTTCGCCGCCGTCTTCATCCAGGATAGTTCTCAGGTAGCCGGGAGAAGCCTCCGCCAATGCCCTCCATGTAGTGATGCCACGGTTGATAAGCAACCGCGCAATCTTCGGCCCGATACCTACTACCACCTTCAGGTCGTCCGGTTTAAACTCTGTCACCGGCACCTCGGTGGTCATTGCGGACAGGGGTACGCCGGCAGCCTCAGTGGTTCCGGCATCCTTTGCCTCCTGTCCGGAGAGAGCCAGTAGCCGTATCTCCTTCTCCAGCTTGTCAATAGTGAGTTTCAGGCTGGCGATCTCATCGTCCATCTGCCTGTTTTTGTCGCGGAGAGAGATATTCTCCTCTTCAAGGAGTTTTATCTTCGCATTTAGCTCGTTCTTTTCATCCTCGATCCTGCGGAGTCTGGACCTGAGGCTTTCAATTTCCTCTTCCAGTTCGGTAATCCTTCTCTCGCAGCGTCTCTTTGCCAGAAACCAGCCAATAAGGAAGCCCAGCAGTGCTGCCACCAGCAGCACAAACAGGATAAACAGCAGATCTGCTGTAAAACGTTCTGCCATGATGTTTAGGTTATTACTTTGATTTCAGTTCTTCTGTTCGCGGCTCTCCCCTCCGGCGTGCTGTTTGACGCTGCGGGTTCGGATGAACCCTTTGACGATGTCACAATCTGTTCCGCCTTTATTCCTGCGTTGACCAGGTAAGCTTTTACGTATTCGGCTCTCTGGAGCCCCAGTTTGATGTTGTAAGCCTCGGTACCCGTTATATCTGCGTGGCCTGTCACCTCCACCCTGGCTGACGGATTATTGTCGAGGTATAATTTCAACTTCTTCAGGTATTCATCGCTTATATCTCCAAGGTCACCCTCGGCTGAGGATGAGGGGAAGAAGCCCTTCCTGATTCCCGAAGCTGACAGGTACTCCTTTGCCTCATCCACAGAGGCTCTCAGGAGTTCTTCAGGTGAAGGCTCAGCGATATCACCGGCACCCTGGATCTCTTCGGTGGGTACCACTGCCTGACGGCAGTCGCACCTGATCTTGCATACATACCAGTATGAAGCACCTGCGATCCAGAGTACCAGTAAAACAGACAGGAAAAAGACCAGCTGTCTCATGATCTTTTGGCCTACCTGCGGCGGGTCATCCCTCCGAGTATTGAACCGAGCAGGCCACCACCCCTCGACTGGGAGGAGGTGCCGCCCTTGAGCAGGAATCCTGCCACGTCATCCAGGATGCTTCCGTCACCGTCAGCATCAAGAAGAGCTCCTACACCGGAGATACCCTTGCCGCCTGTGTCACGTTTCCTGGTGAGGTATCCCAGTATCAGCGGTGAGAGTGCCGGTATCATCTTCATGATAGTTGATGGATCAATGTTCATCTTATTGGCCAGTGCCTGTGCTGCCTGCAGACCGCCGGCATCACCCAGCAGACCTCCCAGGTTGGGATCAACCTGCTCGGCATGTGCCTTGTTGGATATAAGATCCTTGATATTGTCAAGTACACTGGAGTCACCGTACTTGTTGAGGATGTGATCAACCCTCTCGTCGCCTCCGCGGGTGTCTTTCTGTTTCTTCAGTCCCGCCAGGATGAGCGGCGCAAGCTGCGGAATCAGCTTCTTTACAGTGCCCTGGTCAACATTGAAGTTTGAGGACATTTGTTTTGTTACCTCAGGACCATAATTCTTGAGGAATTCATCAATAAAACCTGCCATAATTTTAAGTTGTTGTTTAGATTGTTGTTAATATTCGAGTTTAATTAGTTGCATTCAGGTAATCCCTAAAGTTATAGCATATGCAACTAAAATCAAAATAAATCATCTGCAAAATATGTTCGGAGTACAACGGAGCTAAACTGATGGAGTGGAACCCGGCACTGATCAGAAAGTCGGAAGGTCTGGCTGCCTTTGGCGGCTGTTGTGCGGTCTTGTCGGAGTGAAGCGACGATCCCGGTCCGCCGGCTGGTGGTTCGGGACGGTAGTGCAGTCTTACAGTCCTGCAGTCCTGTCGGAGCGAAGTGGAGATTCTGTCCGGAAGGCCGGAAGGTCAATCACAAATCGTTAATATTCCAGTCTTACCACAACCCCGTCCATGGAGTGGCAGAGGAGGCTTCCCTCATCCAGCGGCACTATATTGTTTATCAGGCATGATGATATCCTGTGACTCCAGAGGAGAGTGCCGTCAGTGCGGCTGGCAGCATGGACTACTCCCTTATCCGATGGTATGAAGATTATCCCGTCACGCTCGGTAATTACTCCCGGGGCTATGTCATAGCCGATATCAAAACGGGTCTTCCAGGCTATTGCCGGCTCATCGGCAGATGTGCTGACGCCGATGACGATGCCGTTCATCGTCTTGGCCAGTATCATGGTGCTGTCTGCAGAGATGCCCATTGACTCCCTTACGGCTATGCCGCCCAGGTCGGAATGCCATATGAGCCTCCCAGTCAGTGCATCAAGGCACGCCATCTTCCTGTCGGGTGCCACAACGAACAGACGATCTCCGACAGCCGCCGGCACACAGGCAGCGGGCGACAGCATCCTGTTGGTGTATCCGTTTTCCCATACCCACCGTGTGACTCCTGTCTCTGTATCAAGAGCATAGAGCCTGTTATCCCATGTACCGAAGATTAGCATGCCCTTAAAAATAAGAGGTATGGTTTCAACAAATCCTTTGATACCGCCATTGCTCCAGAGGAGTTTGCCGTCAGTAATGTCAAGGGCATGGCATCTGCCTGATGATCCTGTTATGAAGACTTTTCTGCTCCCTGTCACCGGCGATGCCACCACCGGCTGTCCGGCATCAAAGCTCCACAACAGCCTCCCGCTCTTCAGTCGCAGGGCTCGCACCATGCCGTCGGCTGACACCACTATCACCCGCCTGCCGTCGGAAGCAGGAGTGCTGTATATCTTCGCGCCCGTCGGGAAGGTCCACTTTATCCTTCCGTTCTTCAGTGAGAGGGCCTTTATTTCTCCGGCAGTGTTGGTAATAAGGGCCAGCCTGCCGGCTACTGTCGCACCTGCGCCGATATCAGCCTTCTCCTGAACACGCCATAGCCCGTGCACTTTCGGGTATTTTTCATTCATGGAGTAGTCGGGTCTTGGCCAGCTTACCGTGTCAGCAGCAAAATCATGCCTCTCCAGCCTCACCGTGGCCCATACCGGCATGGTTACGGGTCCTGCTGTTCCGGTCTCCTGAGGCCCGCCCGCACCGGGATGCCTTACCGATGCCGTCAGCAGCGTGTCACTGGTGACGGTCATAATGTTATATCCGCCCACCGCCTGGCCTGCCCGAAGGTTGGAACGACCCATCAGCGCAGGTATCCCTTCGAAATTCATCACCCTGTTTGAGTGACCGTGGCCGCAGAGAGCGAGCCTGGTGTCAAGCTGCTTCAGCCTGTCAGTCAGCTCGTACCAGTTGTTAAGACCCTCGTCAAGAGGATAATGGTTCACGGAGATGATCTTCATCTCCCTGTTGGCCGGGACACTGAGCACTGAATCGAGCCAGACAATATTCTCGCGAGGTATCTGCCCGGGACCCATCCTCATGTTTGGTCCTGAATTTGTGCCCAGGAAAAGCCATTCGCCGTGGGCGAAGGCAAAAGCTTCGTCACCGAAGATGACGCGGAAGCTGTTGGCTCCGCTCTCTGACCATTTCGTGTCGTGGTTGCCCGGGATGATATACCACGGCTTATCCAGGCCGTCAAGGATCTCCTTCGCTCTGCGTAACTCGGTGTCTGACCCGAACTCGGTAACATCACCTGAAAGGATCACAAAAGCCAGTGAGTCAGTTGCGTTGATGTCATCAACGGTACGGCGCAGATCCTCATCGGCTCCCTCACCGCCGATATGTGTGTCAGTCACCAGCGCGAAACTGAAGCGGTTGTTCTGGCCCAGAGCGGTAAGAGAAAAGAGGAAAATGAAGAGTGCAGGCAGGTATCCGTGAGTTCTCATAGTAATTGTCTTTTAATGGCCAAGATACACGAAATTGAAAAAATATTACCTTGTAGCTTCAAATGCTTGAGATATCATTTGCAGTCTGATGCTCATAAAACAGATGCACAGTGAAGAGATTTTCTTTACAGGTTAAGATCGGTTTGCTCATGGCTCTGGCGGTTGGTCTCCTGGCCGCAACAGGATACCTGGCCTGGTTTAATCTCTCCTCCATAGTCGGATCAATTAATGTTGATGTGGGTCCCGGCCAGAAGCTGCTGACCATCCGTGAGATATCCGTGGATCTGCAGAGGGCAGAAAACAGCTTCCGGATGTACTCGGTCACGAACAACGAAATAGACCTTCAGCCATATTATTCGGTCATCTCGGAGATCGACGGTAAGGTCAACAGGCTGAGGGAAGAGTGCAATGACTCACCTGTCCTGCTCGGACAGACGGATACAATCAGCAAGCTGATTGAAGAAAATATCTATATCTGGAATGAGCTTCTCTACCTGAATCAGAATAACCGGGTGGTTGAGTATCTGATGCAGTTGCCTGACAGGCTTAACCTGACCGCAGATGAGGATAAGGAATCAGAGAAAGGGATACTGAAACGCGTATTCAGCCGTTCCGAAAAGAGCCGTATTGATGAGCAGGCCCTGATAACTGATCTTGACAGCCTGGAGAAGGCGGATCAGGCCGTCAGGGAAAAACTGAGACTGCGGGAGTCACAGCTGGCCAGCACCAGTACAAGGATTAAAGAGGAATTCCATGACCTCACCGCCAAGATGGAGGATGAAGTTGCGGAAATCCTTGAGGCAAATGCACACGAGGCTGACCTCCTTGCAGGAAGGACATACCGCTGGCTGGTAATGTTCCTGGTCTCCGGGATCCTGCTGGCTGTTCTTGTTGTTTTCATTGTTGCCCGGTATGTAAGCAAATCTGACGCCTTCCAGGTTGCACTGCAACGATCGAAGAATGAGGCGGAGAACCTGGCAAGGACTAAAGAGCAGTTCATAGCCAACATGAGTCATGAGATACGAACACCGGTGACGGCAATATCCGGATTTACCGGGCAGCTGTTGCACGAAACGTTTGATAAGAATACCTCCCGCACACTGAATATAATCAGGTCATCAGCGCGTCACCTTGAGAAGATCATCAATGATATCCTTGATTTCTCAAAGTTACAGGATGGCAAGGTGGTTCTGGAACAGGTGCATTTCGACGTAAAAGAGGTTATTGAGGAGGTCTGCGCCATGTTTGATGACCAGGCACGGAAAAACAACACGACTCTGAGCTACTCCGTTGACCCGGACACCCCCCGCATTTTATTGGGTGACCCGTACCGGCTGAAGCAGATAATGATAAACCTGATCAGTAATTCGGTAAAGTTTACCAGGGATGGCACGGTTCATTTTTCCGTGAAGAGCATAATGAGAGAGCAGCACCAGATAATCCTGGTGATGGAGTTCGTTGATACCGGCATAGGTATTGACGAGGATAAGATCGGGAGCATCTTTGACGACTTCACCCAGGAGGAGATGAGCACTACCCGTAGATATGGCGGCACGGGGCTGGGACTATCCATCGTACGAAAGCTGGTTGATTTGCATGACGGGACCATAGAATGCAGAAGTAAAAAGAACCATGGTACCACCATTACCTGTAAGATACCCTTCATGACCGGCAAGAGTGAGCTTATCAGTCCGGAGAGGGAGCTGCCTGTTGTTGTGCCCGCTGAGGTCAGGAAGCTAAGAGTGCTGGTTGCTGATGATGAGGAGTATAACCGGCTGCTCTTCAGATCAATCTTCAGAAGGTGGGGAGTAAGTCATTCCGAAGCGTCTGATGGCATGGAGGTGCTTGAGATATTAAAGAGAGAGCAGTTTGATCTTATCATGATGGACCTGCGCATGCCGCAACTTGACGGTACAAGAACTACAGAGCATATTCGTAACGAGTTGAAGATAAATGATGCTGTCATGCCGGTGATCTGTATGACTGCTGCTTTGCCTGGTAATGACCTTGCCAGGTACCGAAAGGCGGGAATGAACGCGTTCCTCCGTAAGCCTTTCTCGGAGAAGATACTGCTCGACACTATTCTCGCTGTTACCGGTCGTGGCGAGGGGTCTGCCCCCCGGGTTACCGCATGGAAAGAAAATGAGGAAGAGAAGGAGGAAGCGGCAGCTGCCGGCAAGATCGACCTCAGTAAGCTCCTCCGGATCGCAGGAGGTGATGAACAGTTTGTCAAAGAGATGCTTGTTAAGTTTATGGAGGGTGCCGGAAAAGCCATCGATGAGATGACCGGGCTCCTGAAGGAGGGTGATGCAGACAAGATAGCGGAGCTGGCTCATAAACTGATACCTCAGTGCCGTCATATCGGGGCCGGTGAGCTTGCGTCACTGCTCACTGAAACTGAGATGGAATGCCGGGCAGGGGGTGATATCACCCGGGCAGAGGTCCTTATCGGCAGAATCCGCCAGGCATTCCCCGCTGTACGAAGAGAGGTTGAAGACCTTATATCAAAAATTCGCTGAAACAGCAGAGCACCTCTACGGAAATCCTTATTTTGCATCAGTAACAAAAGATCAACGATTATTGTAACAACAGATGGCTGAAACTCAATTGAAGATCTTCGTTGTGGAGGACGATGAATGGTACAACAGACTGCTGGTACATACCCTCAGCCTGAATGTCGATTATGAAGTGAAAGGTTTTAGCAGTGCCGGAGAGTTCCTGAAGTGCCTGCACGAATCGCCTGATATTGTTACGCTCGATTACCGGCTTCCTGACATGAACGGACTACATCTCCTGAAAAAAATAAAGGAGGAGAACAGCGAGGTACAGGTCATCCTGATCTCTGGACAGAACGATATTGAAACTGCTGTCAGCCTGCTGAAGCTGGGTGTCTATGATTATATCGTCAAGACTGATGACATAAGGGAGCGCCTCCTGTTAACTGTCCAGAACATCAGGAACGGGATAGGGATGAAGAGGGAAATTTCTTCACTTCGTCAGGAGGTACAGAAGAAGTACATATTCCGGAACACCATCATGGGCGAGAGCCCGGCAATCAGGGCAGTCTATGCCCTTATTGAGAAGGCACTGGACACCAATATCACTGTTATAGTAAGCGGTGAAACGGGTACGGGGAAGGAGCTGGTGGCAAAAGCTATTCATTATAATTCAAAACGAAGAAACAAACCGTTCGTTCCTGTAAATGTCACGGCAATACCGTCTGACCTGATAGAATCAGAGTTGTTTGGTCATGAGAAGGGAGCATTTACAGGAGCAGTATCCAGACGTATAGGCAGATTTGAAGAGGCTGACGGGGGGACTCTCTTTCTTGATGAGATAGGAGAAATGGATATGGCTCTTCAGTCAAAGCTGCTACGGGCTCTGCAGGAGAAGGAGATCGTTCGCGTGGGAAGCAATAAGGCAATCAGGACTGACTGCCGTATCATTGTGGCAACCAACAGGAACCTTCTGGAGGAAGTGAAAAAGGGCAACTTCAGGGAAGATCTGTATTACAGGCTTCGCGGCCTGCCGGTGGAACTCCCCCCACTGAGGGAGAGAGGCAATGACACGCTTATCCTGGCAAACCACTTCGTTGAAGTATTCTGCGGAGAGAATGAGATCCCGGTTAAAAAACTTTCACTCCACGCACAGCAGAAACTTCTTGGCTACAATTTCCCCGGAAATATCAGGGAACTCAAGTCAGTTGTGGAGCTCGCGGTGACACTGTCAGATACGAAAACAATTGAGCCGGAAGATATTATACTTGATCCGGGAAATCCACTTTCAGACATCATGGGCGATGAGCTTACACTCAAACAGTATGAGATGAAGATCATCAAAGCAATGCTCAGAAAGCATAATAATGATATTAAGACCGTTGCCGGGAAACTTGATATAGGTATCTCCACTATCTACAGGTTGCTCAGGGAAGAGAAGCAGTCCTGATCAGTTCCCCCCCCCCTTATTTTTCTCATTTTGAGAATACTTTTTCAAAATGAACAATCCCGGCATTGCATGCAGTTAGACTAAGGTATTAAGGATTAATGATTTAAACTCCTAATAGATCAGAGGCACGCCCTTTGCAAGGGTAAGGTCAGAAAAATCAATAAAGGAGGAAAAATCATGAAAGACGAGGAAACCACGAACCGTTCACATCCTGGCAGTGACCCTTCTGGGATCAGCTATGCAGAAAACGCCCGCAGAGACGGTATTGCAAAAGGAGCACGCAACACTGCCATTATCAGTTTTCTGATACTGGTGGCAGCAGGTGTTGTTGCCTGGCTTTTATTCAACAGGCACGAGGATAAGCAGCTTGCAATGATGGACAGCGAGCGAAGCTCATACACTGAGATGTTGTCAGAACGTGACTCAACACTCAACGACTGGCTTCAGACCTTCACCCAGATTGAGAATGACCTTAATGCCATCAAGCAGAAGGAAAACCTTATCACCTTCAGCAATGCTGATAATCAGGAATTCACCAGCACGAGGAAAGAGCAGATACTGCAGGACATTAAGAGTATCAGCATGCGGCTTGATGAAAACAGGAAGAAGCTTGCATCACTCAGTTCACAGCTGAAGAATTCCGGCAGGGAGATAAAGGGTCTTCAGGAAATGATAGCCGGGCTTGAATCAAAGATTCAGGATCATCAGACAGAGATAGCAGCTCTGACTCAGACAGTCAATGATAAAGAGATAGAGATAGATGAGCTGAATATCCTTGCTGCAGATCTTCAGGCTACGGTTACTGAGAAGGAAGAAGAAATCAACCTCCGGACAGCAGAGATGAATAAAGCTTACCTTGCCTCCGGCAGTTCAAGGGATCTCAGGGAGTTGGGCATTGTTACAAGAGACGGTGGATTTCTTGGCCTTGGACGGACTGAATCTCTGGTTAACGATATTACTGACAGCCTGTTCGCACAGATTGACATTACCGAGCTCAGGCATATACCTGTCAATTCAAGAGATGCGAAGCTTGTAACGGAGCATCCCACCGACTCATATGAGTTTGTCCGTGAGAGTGAAGACAAGATTGCCCATATTGAGATCAAAGACCCGGATCAGTTCTGGAAGATCTCAAGGTACGCCGTGGTGGAACTTAAAAAGTAAACAGGCAGGGATCAGTTCCGGATGCCGGAATTTCCTTCACTACACTATATATACCCCGGATCGGGATACCCTCTAATCTTCAGAGCAGACGGATTCATCAGATGAACGCCTCTGAGATTGAGGGGGATCCGGGACCTGAAAAGGCGCTTTACCGCGCCTTTTCTTACAGGTAGTGGATTCCTTACCGGG
Source organism: uncultured Rikenella sp. (assembly GCA_964627825.1). GTDB lineage: Bacteria > Bacteroidota > Bacteroidia > Bacteroidales > VadinHA17 > SR-FBR-E99. The sequence continues at coordinate 20,186 of CAZVLJ010000025.1, forward strand.
AAGGGGGGGATGTAGAATTCTCCGGCACATATTCCTTCGCCTGTTCTTTTGGCAGTCGTGTTGCTTGACTTCAAAGAGCATGTATCTTATCTTTGTAATGAAGAGGCATTCAAATAAATGAAAGGATCGTTATGAAAGAGCTGATTCACATAAAGACTGAATGCTACTCCGGTTACGGCGATGATGAGACACCCAGGTGCTTCATGTGGCAGGGCATAAGACATGAGGTCAGGGAGATCATTGACCGCTGGTACCAGTGGGACCCTGAACAGCAGCATCCCGTTTCTGATTATTTCATGATTGAGACAACTGTCGGAGATCAGTTTATCCTCAAACATGAGATGAAGCATAACCGCTGGTATCTCTGCAAGCCGGGAGGGGAGTATGACAGGGAGAAGACCGCCTCGTGACGGGATGCAGGCAGGTACAATACCCGGGCGCCGCAATCTGACCTGAGGGGTAAGATCTTTTTCTTACCCTTCCTTCAACAATTATCAGCCTGCCCATGATATATCTGCAGCACCCATTGAAATATTTTCTAAATTTGAGTTTTAGTTCATTTAGATTAATTGAATAAACGGAACAAAAGAAATCATGAGCAGTAATTTCAAAACTTTTTTTCTGCTGGCTTTTCTGACAGTATTGCTGGTGGTGGCAGGAAGGCTCATCGGCGGCACCCAGGGTGCGGTGATTGCATTTATCCTGGCCCTGATAATGAACGTCGTCAGCTTCTGGTTCAGTGACAAGATAGTTCTTAAGCGATACCGTGCACAGGAGGTGACCCGTGACGATAATTCAAGGCTGTACGGCATTGTTGAGAAGCTGGTTCAGAATGCAGGCATGCCGATGCCCAAAGTATACATTGTGCCTGACTCAACCCCAAATGCCTTCGCTACCGGCCGTAACCCGCGCCACGCGGCGGTGGCTGCAACGCAGGGTATCCTCAGCCTGCTCAACGACGAGGAGCTGGCAGGGGTGATGGCACATGAGCTGACCCACGTAAAGAACCGTGACACCCTCACCAGCACCGTTGCTGCCACGCTGGTTGGGGCTATCACCCTGTTGGGACAGATGGGACGCACCGGATCATCAAGCCGTAATCCCATGGTGTATATAGGCATCCTGCTTCTTCCGCTGGCAGCAATGCTCATCCGCATGGCCGTGTCACGCACCCGGGAATACTCGGCTGATCAGGGCGGGGCAAAGATATCCGGCTATCCGCTCGGACTGGCCAACGCGCTTAACAAACTGGCCCATGGCTCAGCCGCAAATCCAATAAGCCGCGGTAAACCGTCTGACAGCCACCTTTTTATAGTTAATCCCTTCATGGGAGGACTGCAGAGCCTGCTCAGTACTCATCCCCCGATGGCAGAAAGGATTAAACGGCTCCAGGCAATGGCATGACGGACAAACGACCGGAATCCTGAGAATCCAACGGATTCTGATAACAATCTCCTTTTTACAGGTCATGCTGTGGCATTTTAATTCAAAAAAAATCAGTCTTGACCTGAGTGTAACTAAAATTGCTTAACTTTTAGGTAGCAATTTAATGGTTAAAGATGAAAACTCCTGGCAGATTATCAGGCGCAGGAATTCTACTTTTAACTCTGTTACTGACATCAGGTTCTGACCTGGTCTGCAGCAGGAAAAAAGGGTCGCTGACACAGTATGACGGCACCCTGACCATCCCCGGCCTCAGGGACAGTGTCACGGTGCTGCGCGATGAGAGAGGCATCCCTCATATCTATGCCACCTGCGAACATGATCTTTATCTGGCAACAGGGTATATTGCTGCCCAGGACCGTCTCTGGCAGATGGATCTCGTCCGCCGCAGCGCAGCCGGACGCCTTTCTGAGATCTTCGGCGAGCCATTCATACAGGCAGACATCTTTACACGGTGCCTGAACATATACGAGACAGCTGAAGCTATACTGAAGGAGGAGGACCCGGTGGTCATGCAATGCCTGAAGTCCTATACTGACGGTGTGAACGCCTACATCACCACACACGGCAAAAAGCTGCCGTTGGAGTTCAGGCTGCTCTCATACAGGCCTGAACCCTGGTCAGTAAAGGATATTGTTTCCATAATCGGGCTGATGGGCTGGAACCTCGATTACAGGAACCTGACTGCCGAGCTCTTCTTTCAGCAGCTGATAAACCGGTTTGGCATCGAAAAAGCAGCAGAACTTGTGCCCGACTGGCAGGCGGTGCCGACCATGATATACCGTGAATGGGGGATCAGCGACACCCTTCTTGCTCTTACCCGTTCATTCATAAGGGAATACGACATCGTTGCCGGTCTCGGCATCCCGTCTCTCACCTCGAGCAATAACTGGGCAGTCTCAGGCGCAAGGAGCGAAACAGGTAAGCCGCTTCTCTCAAATGACATGCACCTCAGCCTTACCTCACCGGGAATCTGGATGCAGATGCACCAGGTCATCCCGGGCAAGCTCAATGTAACAGGTGTAATGATCCCAGGTGAACCATTCATCGTAGCCGGACATAATGAGAACATAGCATGGGGACTGACCAATCTGAGGGTGGATGTGGTTGACCTGTTTGCCGAGACGATAAACCCTGACAACACCAACCAGTACTTTTTTAACGGGCAGTGGAGGGAAATGACTGGCCGGAGTGAGGTGATAAGGGAAAAGCATGGCCGCAATGTCACTGTGGACATCCGGAGTACCCACAGGGGTCCGGTCATCTCTGGCTGCCTGCGCCTCGATTCGGTTACAGAGAAGGCTAAGTGGATCGGATTTAACTACCTGGGAGGACTTAGCAGCCTTCCTGGCATGGCTCTCAGCATGAGATGGAACGGTCTGGACAGGAGCGATGAGGCAAGATCTGTCTACCTGCTTAACAGGGCCTCCGGATGGGATGAATTCCGGGAAGGACTGAAGACATTCAGATCACTGAGCCAGAACTTCGCATATGCTGATACACTTGGGAATATAGGTATGAATGCCGGGGGAGGAATCCCGCTGAGGGAAGGTGATGGCATCTTTATCCGCGATGGCCGGACAGACCAGTATGACTGGAAGGGCTACGTGCCTTTTGAACAGCTTCCGTTCGTCCTTAATCCCAGGCATGGTGCCGTCTCCTCGGCAAATAACAGGTCAGTCAGCAATGATTATCCCTACTTCATCAGCCATAGCTTCGATGTGCCCTACAGGATCAACAGGATAAGGGAGATGCTTGGCGAGAAAGAGACACTGGGAGTGGATGATTTTAAAAGGATGCTTGCTGACCAGCACTCTGACTATGCGAGGCTGGTGGTGCCCCACATACTTAGAATTAACGCGAGACAGGCCGAACTGACACTTATTGAGCTTGAGGCACTTAATGAAATGACAATGTGGGATTATGACATGAACAGGTCACTGGCGGCTCCGTCAATCTTTGAATATTTCCGCAGACATTTCATGGAAAACCTTCTGGCTGATGAACTGGATGACCTTTATGATCAGCTGTGGGGTATCAGCGGAGAGTATTATATATACAGGATACTCACCGAGGGGCCCGACGAATGGGTTGATGATATCAATACTGATGAGAAGGAAACGCTTGATGATATAGTGATGCTGAGTTTCAGGGAGGCAGTGAGCACCCTGGCCGTGGAGTATGGCAAAAACCTTTCCGGATGGGAATGGGGCAGAATCCATACAGTCTCTTTCCTGCACCCGCTGGGCACCGTCAGGATCCTCGGCACAGTTTTTAAACTCAACTCCGGAGCCTTTCCGGTAGGTGGGAGTGATCATACCGTCTGTCCCTATTTTACATATAAACCGGATTTCAAGTCAGTGAACGGTGCCTCCATGAGATATATCTTCAACACTGCCAACTGGGATGAATCATGGTCAGTCATCCCCGGCGGCGAATCGGGGGTGCCGCGAAGCGAGTACTATCTTTCACAGGTGCAGACGTACATTGAAGGCAGGTTCTATAAAGACCACTTCTCAGATGAAGCTGTCAGGGCAGCAGCAACCCACACCCTGATCCTTAAACCTTAAATCATTTACGTGAAGATGACCATTGGAAATAATTGCTAAATTTACATCAGTTGACCTGAAACCTGAAACTGAGACCTGATCTGTTCCTGTGCTTACCGGACATGAAAAGCCAGGTCATTTAATCTTACAGACATGAAATATCTAAACCTGATTCTCTTTGCCGGCATGATAGTGATGAACTACCTGGCAAATGCTCTTCCCCTGAATGGCAAAACCACAGGCGGCATATCGGATTCCTGGCCCAACCTCTTTGTTCCGGCAGGCATCACTTTCTCCATATGGGGTGTGATCTATATCCTGCTTGTGATCTTCTGTGTGCTACAGTTCACCACTGCATACCAGGCGGTTATCAGCAGGGTGGGGTGGCTCTTCGGGCTCACATGCATCTTCAATGCCCTCTGGATAGTGGCATGGCATTATGAGAGGCTGCCGCTCTCACTGATACTCATGGCAGGACTTCTGGTCTCGCTTATCTGGATTAATATCTTTATCAAAGATTTGCCTGACGGATTCATCAAAGCCGCTTTCGGGGTCTATCTTGGATGGATATGCATTGCCACCATAGCCAACGTCACGGCATTACTTGTCAGCAACGGCTGGCAGGGTTTCGGTCTTAGCGGGCAGACATGGGCAATGATAATGATCATTGTGGGCGCCGTGGTTGTTGTGCTCTCCATATGGCGGTTCAATAACCCTTATATAGGCCTGGCTGCAGTATGGGCATTCATCGGGATAATGATCAGGCGGCAGGATGACTACCGGTCAATTTTCCTTACCGCTGCCGTGGCGGCTGTGGTGGTTGCTGCAGTGCTGACAATCTCATTTTTCCGCCGGCGGCTGGCGGGAGAGGTGTGAAATCTGGCCGCCTTTAGTGGCTGTCGTGCGGTCTTGTCGTAGCGAAGCGGAAATCCCGTTCCGACTGCCAACTGGTACTGCCGACTGCCGACTGGAACTGCCGACTGCCAACTGGTACTGCCGACTGCCAACTGGTACTGCCAACTGCCAACTGGTACTGCCGACTGGTACTGCCGACTGCCAACTGGAACTGCCGACTGGAACTGCCGACTGCCGACTGGTACTGCCGACTGCCTAAACAAACGCTCCGTCGTAATCCATCCTCGGGTCATCATTTGACAGGTCAATGACCCTGTGAAAGCCGATGTTCTCATTCTTGTGGGTTGAGCTGCCGGCATTGTAGCACCTTCGTATGCCCCATTTGCCATGGTAGATCTTTCCGGCAGTGATCTTGCTGCGGTGGTAATGGCCGAAAAGCAGCATGTCAACCCTGCCGGCAATCACCTTCTCCAGCTTCTCGCTGTCGCGAAGCTGCCGCCACAGCTTGAAATCGAACGGGTGATGATGCATATAAACCACCCTCTTCAACCCGTCAAGAGATCCTCCGTCAAGCAGATCCTTCAGCCTGCCGAGCTGCGCATCCCCCAGCTCCCCCTCTGAGAGAATACGGTCATGCCAGCTGAGCTCCTCCGCCGTGGAGTCGAGCCCGATGAATGCCACACCGTCAATGATATCCAGTTTGGGGAACTCAATATTGCTGTTCTTATAAAACCTCTCCTTGAATACAGGCACCAGGTCGGCATTGCCCATCGATCCGGTGCCATAATCGTGATTTCCCGGAATAACCAGCACAGTATATCCCAGCTGCTCCAGCCGAGCCACAGACTCCATCGCTTCCTCTGCATGGAGCGGGTCATTGGCATTCTCCTCCAGGTCGCCGGTGATAACCACTACATAGTCCGAAGGCGGTTGCTTCAGGAAAGCCAGGTTCTCAGTCAGCGTGCGAAACCTCTTCCCGCAATTGCGGTAACCGATGTGCAGATCAGAAAGATGGATGATTTTCTTCATTGTGTTTTCGCGGCTAAGATTATTACAGTTGCCATAAAGTTAACCATTTCACCATCGCAACTCAAAACTTTTGCACAGCGAAGGTGTTTAACTGGTAACTTTACAGCAAGAAGGAGAAAGGATTATGAAGATCAATACAAATGCACAGATTCCGGCACCGGAGGTTCAGATGGAAGGTGCCCGCGATGTGAGGATGAAGATTCTCATCGGCCCGGAGGACGGGTCAGGAAACATCATCATGCGCCACTTCTTTGTGGCGCCGGGAGGCAACACTCCGTTTCATAACCACAACTACGAGCATGTGATCAAGGTGGAACGCGGACGAGGCATTGCCGTGGATGAGCATGGTGTGGAACATGAGGTTGCCGAGGGGCAGAGCCTGTTTGTAAAGCCTGGCGACCTTCACCAGTTCAAGAATCCGTTCGGTGACACCTTTGAGTTCCTCTGCATCATCCCCAATCCGGCAAAACAGCAATAGACTTTTTTACTATTGCCTCTTGCCTCTTGCTTCATTTTGTAATATGTCGCGATAGTCATAACTTCGTTCAGGATTCACAAAAACACTGAACTTATGGTATCACATGAGATTGACTTTCGCATTTTAGGCGACGATATCCAGTTCGTCGAGATAGAACTTGATCCGAATGAGACCATCATTGCCGAGGCCGGCACAATGGTTTACATGGAACAGGGCATCACTTATGAGACCAGGATGGGAGACGGAGCGTCGCCTGACCGGGGCATGATGGACAAACTCTTCCAGGCCGGCTCGAGGATCCTTACCGGCGAGTCGCTGTTTCTCACACACTTCACCAACAGGGGGTCAATGAAAAGCAAGGTGGCCTTCGCAGCTCCCTATCCGGGAACAATCATCCCCATAGACCTCAGGACCGTCAACGGCAACATCATTGTCCAGAAAGACGGTTTTCTCTGTGCTGCCTTCGGCACGAAGCTCTCTGTAACGCTGAACCGCAAGCTGGGAGCGGGCCTGCTTGGCGGCGAAGGATTTATCCTGCAGCGGGTTGAGGGCGACGGCAAAGCGTTTGTGCATGCCGGCGGAACGGTGATAGAGAAGCATCTCAACGGAGAGACGCTGCGGATAGATACCGGTTGTATTGTGGCGTATGAGCCGTCACTGAATTTTGATATCGAGACTACCGGCAGCCTGAAGACAATGGTGTTCGGCGGCGAGGGGATATTCCTGGCCACAATGCGCGGCACGGGTAAGGTGTGGCTGCAGAGCATGCCCATACGTAAGCTTATCCGCGCACTCTCGCCCCTGAGTCCCAACAGGGGTAAGGAGGCACATGGGTTACTGGGAAACCTGTTTCAGTAAGGACTGTCGCTTCGCTCCGTCGTGCGGTCTTGTAGTCCTGCGGTCCTGCAGACCTTATCATAACATACTGTCTCCGGTTCGCCGCGCCGCTGAAGGGAGTTGACCGGGATGGAATCCCATGCCAGCGGTTCACCGGTGGTATAGAGGTAGAAGAGATCCTCTGTCAGCAGCACATTGATATTATAGAAATCTGACTGGTACGGTCTTCGGTATGCTGCCGTGGTCAGGTCATTCCCGGTGAGCAGCGCCACACGTGTCAGCGCCGTCTCCGCCAGGCTCACAGCCGATGGTACCGGGTGGTCAAACCACGAGGCATATATCTTCATGAAATCCCCGGCATCTGACTCAATCCATCTGCCGTCAGCATCGCGGAAGGATCTTACATAATCAGCCAGGGTGTTCATCAACTCACCCCATGAGTGGTCATCCTCGTACAACATGCTGATGGCCAGCAGTATTGCCGCGGCATCGGACAGGTAAGCCTGTCGCTGCAGTACCCCGTCATAGTATGAGTGAGCCAGCAATGACCCGTCCCAGAATGTCTCAAGCAGATTCCACACCAATTGCACTGCTCCGGCTTCCAGGTCGGGACGGTTCAGGTGCCTGCCTGCCTGTATCAGCGCCACAGCGGTGAGCGCATTGAGGCCACTGAGGATCTTGTCGTCACGTGAGGGCTGGCTGCGCTGTCGCCTCGCCTTCAGCAGCTTTTCTTCAATATCATCAATTCGTCTGTCACTCTTCCTTACCAGGTGATTCAGCCCCTCGAAGTTGCCCGTCTCACTGACATCATAAACCTCGCGGAACCTCTCCAGCTCCTCTGCTGACAGCAGTGCAGCCAGTTCCTTCATGCTCCACAAGTAGGTGGCTCCTTCCTTATGGTCAGTGTCAGCATTGAAGGCCGATGCGTACATGCCGTCAATGGTAAAGGTGTCGTCAAGGCATCTGACTATCTTTTCGGCCATGATGCGGTAGCGCTCACCGCCCGTGACCCTATGTGCCACCGAGTAGGTCCATAGGGCCATCGCCTGGTCATAGAGCATCTTCTCAAAATGGGGGATGGTCCATTCGCGGTCAACGCAGTAACGGTAAATTCCTCCCTGAAGATGGTCATGCAGCCCTCGCATCATCATGGCATCCAGCGTTGTGGTTACCATCTCATCGAGGAGCTTGTCGGGTGCGACTGAGGAACGGTAAAGCATGAAGAGCAGGGTGGAGTGTGGCGGGAACTTCTGGCCCGGGCCGAAGCCGCCATTTTCACGGTCAAAATACTCCCCGAGGCTCTCAGCCAGTCGCTCTGCGTCTGCCTCAGGAGCCTCCTGTTCATGCTGGGTGAAGGGCATGATGTTGTCACCCCTCTGCTCCATGAATTCTGTAACTGCCTGAGCGATATGAAGGAATGAATATCGAGTTCCCGATGTGCGCAACGGAGCATAGGTCAGAGCATGCACCGGCTTCAGCCCCGGGGTGAGAAAAACATTCAAAGGCCATCCGCCGCTGCCGGTCTGCGCCTGCATGAAGTTCATCAGGTACTGGTCGATGTCAGGCCTCTGCTCACGGTCTACCTTGATGCTCAAGAAGTTGGCATTAATATAGTCGGCGGTCTCAGAGTCAGAAAAGGCTTCAGCAGCCATCACATGGCACCAGTGACAGGTGGCATAGCCCACCGAGACCAGCAGCGGCTTGTTCGCGGCAGCAGCATAGGCCAGCGTTTCGCTGTTCCACTCCTGCCACCATATAGGGTTGTCCGCATGCTGACGCAGGTAAGGAGAAGAGGAGCCTCCAAGATTATTTCGGTTGAATTGTTCCGGCATGATATTGTTTCCTGAAATTTAAACAACCATGCCGGATAAATGTTTGATCCGGGACAATTACTTTTTATCGCTGACTGTGCCGGTCAGTGTGTCCGGTAACATGTCTCTGTAAGTCAGGTTTTTGACGTTACTGTCTTGGCTGCCGGTTGCAGGTATTTATTGTATTCTTCTATTTTCTGCTCCAGCCTCTTCTCAAGGTACTCGTTGGCACCATGAAGTGCCTGTAATATCTTTTGAGCATCAAAGAGGTAATCCCTGATGTGACTTTTACTCCAGCTCTTTGGCGGGGCCTGCAGGTTGGTAATCCTGTCGGCAAGTTTAACGGCTCCAACCTCCCGGGGCAGCTTCCTGATCTTTGCAAGACAGTCAGATAGCCTGTAATCTTTCAGCAGCTTCGGGTCTCCCGTAAGAGCCCAGACGCCATCGGCTATATCCTTTCCGAAGACCATCTCGAGTTCCTGCCTTGTTGTGTCTGTATCTTCTATCGTATCATGCAGGAGAGCCAGCTGGAGCGCATAGCCAAGATCAAATCCGTGAGTCTTCCGGGCAGCCATGAATAACTCCATCGTGATGTTGCTCAGGTGGACAACATAGAGAATTTTCGATCCTTTAACCTTCTGCGAACCGTGTTTTTCAGCTGCAAATTTAATAGTTTCCTGGTAGATTGTCTGAATATCAGCCATATATGAAATAAAGTTTGACCGGATGAAGATAATGAAAAAAAACCGGACTTTTCCCTAAACAATTTTCACTTTATTCTGATGAGTTTGTGAAATTCCGTCCGGGACCTCTCTGTGACTGATTTTTTATTCCTCTGACAGAATTTTTTGACGAAGCTCACAGCATACCATTTGGTAATGAGCCGTAAGGTAAAAAGCTGGTATGGTGATGATAGCCGGCTAAACAATATACAATGGTTCTTGTTTTTCTTTAATGAGCGGGACAGTGTTATATGACGGCGAATGTTCCCTGTGCAACAGCCAGGTGAGGTTCATAACCGGTCATGGTGGCGACGGGCAATTCAACCTCGTACCCCTGCAGTCGGAGATGGGCAGAAACATTTTGCAGTCAGCAGGGCTTAAAGAGGATGATTTTGACACGGTAGTCTATCATAGAAATGGCAGATACCTGAAACGGTCAACAGCCGTATTGAATATTCTGTGGGATCTCGGCAGGGGATGGAGGCTGTTGTACGGATTCATTATCATACCGGCTTTTATACGCGACTTCTTCTATGACCTTGTTGCCCGTAACCGCTACAGGCTCCCTGACCGGAAGGGCAGAGCCCCGAAGTTTCGCCATCCACCTGACTCCTCTGCTCGGAGAGTTTAATAGCAACCGGCTCGCCACTCGCGCAAAGCCTCCGCCCGGAGATGCAGATAGCACCCATCTCAATACATCCTCAATCCCTTTGCCCTGAGGGTTATACGCCAGTCAGTCCTCTGTCGAAAAACCTCCCCTCCTTCATGGGCAGTTCAAATTTCTGTTACTGCTTCAGATGCTGACAGGATAAAAACCTGTAATATTTGTAAATTGCATTCAAATCCATAAGCCATGATTCTAAGTACCTGCGGACTCAAATGCGATGAATGCGAGTTCTTCAACAAAACATGCGACGGATGCCACAATGTCAAGGGCGCCACATTCTGGGCGGTGGAGATGATGCCCGACAAAGTGTGCCCTCTCTATAACTGTGCCGTTAATAAGAGAGGTTATCACGACTGTGGCGACTGTGCCGAGCTGCCCTGTGCCAACTTCCTCGAGATGAAGGATCCGGCTCTCTCCGACGAAGAACACCATTACATGTTGAAGGTAAGGGTGGACCTGCTGCGCGCCGGCACAAACTGAATTCTTTGACCTCTCATCTGGGGAATGGAGGAGATCACCCGTAAATCATTACTTTACAAAAGCGGCCTCGGCTTCTGGTGCATCAACCACGTCCAGGGATGCAGCCACGGCTGCCATTATCCTTGCTATGCATGGATGATGGCACACTCACGCGGGAGGGCAGAGACTTATGCTGACTGGTGCCGGCCTCATCTCGTTGCCAACGCGGAAGAACTCCTCAGAAAAGAGCTGGGGCGGATGAAGAACAGGCCTGAAACCATCCATCTCTGCCTGACAACCGATCCGTTCATGTACGGTTACCCTGAGGTGACCGGAATGACCATGTGTCTCATTGAACTTATTAACTCCTTCGGAATATGCTGCTCTACTCTCACTAAGGGTGTAATGCCCGTGGAACTTGCTGACTGTCAAAGATTCCCTGAGACAAATACCTACGGCATCAGCCTCGTGTCACTCAATGAGGGATTTCGTAAAAAGTGGGAGCCTGGAGCAGCTCCTTATCCTGACCGGATAGGTGCATTGCGCGAATTGCATGATCTCGGCTGCAACACCCTTGTGCATATCGAACCATATCCCACACCGAACATTATTGAACAAGATCTCAGTGAACTGCTCAATGCAGTTGATTTTGCCGATGAGGTGTGGCTGGGAAGATGGAACTACAACAATCTTGTAAAGCAATACCCGGACTACAGTAATTTTTACAATGAGCAGTCAGCTGTTGTCAGCCGTTTCCTCTCCACCCATAATCACTGACCTTCACCTGTCATCCGAAGCCTTGGCGCAGGATGAGGCTTTCAGACCTTCCGGCCGGGATCTTCGCTGCGCTCCGACAAGACCGCAAGACAGCCGCCAATGGCGGTCAGACCTTCCAACCTTCATCTAAATGACTTATCTTTAACCTGAGATTACTCAACCGCGGATGAAGAACCTGCTGTATACATGCATGCTGGTAGTGGCAATCATGTCTGCCACCTCTGACGCTGCATATGCACAGTCATATTACGTGGCAGCCACCGGGTCCGATTCCAACAGCGGTACCCTGACTGCTCCCTTTAAGACAATCACAAAGGCGGTGTCAGTGGTCAAAGCCGGCGAGACCATCTATGTCCGCGGAGGCACATACAACCTTACTGCTACAATCACCCTGGGCAAGAGCGGCGCTGAGAACAGCCGTATCTCACTGCTAGCCTATCCGTCTGAGAGACCGGTGCTCGACTTCTCGGCACAGGCACTCGGCAGCAGTAACAGGGGCATGGTTGTGACAGGCAGCTGGTGGCATATAAGAGGCATTGACATCACCGGCGCCGGCGATAACGGCATGCTCATCAGCGGCGGAAGCAACAACCTGATAGAGCAATGCAACTTCTATCGCAACCGTGATACGGGATTGCAGATAGACAACGGCGCATCAGATAACCAGGTTCGTAACTGCGACTCCTACTTCAACGCCGATCCGCCTGAATACGGCGATGCTGACGGCTTCGCGCCGAAGCTGACTGTCGGCAGCGGTAACCATTTCTACGGTTGCAGGGCATGGCGCAACTCAGACGACGGCTGGGATGGTTACCTCCGAGGCGCCAATGACATGATAACCACCCTGGAGTACTGCTGGGCTTTTGAGAACGGATACCTCGAGGATGGCACGGATGCCGGGGCCAATGCCAACGGCAACGGCTTCAAGATGGGAGGGAGCGATGATAAAACCCTGGCACACAACTTCACCCTGATAAACTGCCTCGCCTTTGGCAACAAGGCCAAAGGCTTTGACCAGAACAGCAACAGGGGCTCGATGACCCTTTACAACTGCACCGGGCACGGTAACCTCGTTGCCAACTACCGGATCAAAACGGAACTGGATGCCGGGAAGACACTGATACTAAAGAACTGTGCTGAGCTGGGTGACAGGGTAGAGCTGGCTGCCTTCACCGTGCAGGAGAAAAACAGCTGGCTCCCGCCGTTCGTAACCACCGCGGCCGACTTTCGCAGCACAGACCCTGCAGGTGCCACAGACACGCGCAAGAGTGACGGCAGTCTGCCCCATATTGAATATATGCACCTTGCAGCAGGCAGCGACCTGATTGATGTTGGGGTAGATGTCGGCCTTCCGTTCGCCGGTTCAGCCCCCGACCTGGGATGTTTCGAGACGGGACTATCATCTGTCACTTCTGCCGGAGCGCCCCGGGCAGTACTCTTTTATCCCAACCCGGTGACCGAAACAGGCTATCTCCGGTTCACTGCCTCCTCAGGCGGCAGGTGCGAGGTGAGGCTCTTTGATGTCACCGGCAGCATGGTCGCTACACTGGCCGACCAGCAGGTTGAACCCGGAGAACACACTCTCAGGATCGATTTCAGCAGCATCTGGGAGGGGATATTCATCTATGAGATAATTATCAACTCCGAACGCCTCGGGGTGGGTCGCCTGGCGCGTACAAACAATCCACTCTGATTCTCTGCCTCTGGCGTGATCATTACGCCCCGGTAAAATCAATAAAAATCTGCTCTGAAAATACTGCCGGTTGGCTCGGTTTTTGTTCACAGATGCCGGGTCGGGGCACCTTCCCCGGCCTGTCTAACCTTCATGAGATGAAAAGAACCTTTGCCATCATGGCATTGCTGGTACTGGTGACCGCAACCGGTCACGCACAGCAAAAAGTCAGGAAATCAGTCTTCGGTGTCCATACCGGCGTCTCGGTACCTCTTGGTGAGTTTGCGCTCAAAACATTCACCTGGGATGCAGGATTCGCCGCCCCGGGCCCGAACCTCGAGGCGGAATACCTCTATTACGGCAAAGTATTCGGCTTCTCCTCATCGCTCGGCTATGCCAACTTCTTTTTCAATGAAAAGGCATACCTGTCTGAATATGACCGGACGCTTAACGGTTACGGCGTTAATGAGGTCACCGCCGGTAACTATCAGGTAATCAAGGCCCTAATCGGCTTCACTCTTAAAATTCCTGAGTTCAGCAATACCGAGGTGATGCTTCTGTTCCACCTGGGATACACCCGCGCAGTGCACCCCAACCTGCTTGTGACAAACTCGGAGCTGGGAGTAATAAACAGTGTGGAAAGAAATACCGGAAGCGGAGGCCCGGTAGCAAGCGCGGGCCTGAAGATAAACTACTGGCTGAATGAACGATACGGTGTATCGCTTAACGGCAGCGTGAATGGCATGTCATCCGGATTTATTGATGAAACAGCACCGGACGGCAACTTC
>CAZVLJ010000026.1:0-33525 GCA_964627825.1 uncultured Rikenella sp.
CTGATGTCACCTCGCCAATCAGGTTACCCGCGGCATCCACAACCTCGTAGTGCTGCCTGGGAATACCTCTGTCAATCATCACGAAGCCCTTAAGACGCCGGTCCGTTCCTTCCTCCTTCTGTTTCAGGAGCAGATCCCTGTCAATGAACTCCTTCCCCGGAACAAATTTGGTTATCCACCCCAGCCCGGCTTCTATGGGTGATGTTGAATCATTAATATCATTACCGTAAAGACAGAAACCCATCTCGAGGCGGAGAGTGTCCCTGGCTCCCAGACCTATCGGTTTTATTCCGTACTCTTCACCTGCCCTGAAGACCTCTTCCCAAAGACGCTGCCCATCCTCATTCCTGACATATATCTCACATCCGCCTGAACCGGTGTAACCGGTGGTGGAGAAGATGACATCATCTATGCCGGCAAACCGCAGTACCTTGAATGAATAATACTCCATGTCTGTGACGTTCTCCCCGGTCAGCTTCTGCATTGCCTTCAGAGCCAGCGGACCCTGTACCGCAAGCTGCGCCGTTCCTTCCGAAGCGTTGTTCAGCTCCTTGACGGGACCTGCAGAGATACCAAAGGAAGCAGAATGCCTGACACACCACTCCCAGTCTTTATCAATGTTTGCCGCATTGACTACCAGCAGGTATTTTTCAGCACTGAAACGATAAACGAGCAGGTCATCAACAATGCCTCCCTTGCCGTTGGGGAAGCAGGTGTACTGAACCTTGCCGTCAGTCAGGGCTGATACATCATTGGTGGTTATATGCTGAAGGAATTCCAGTGCGCGCGGGCCATTGACCCAGAATTCACCCATATGTGAAACATCAAATACTCCAACCCCTGAACGTACCGCCAGATGCTCCTCGTTTATACCTGCATACTCAATTGGCATATTATATCCTGCGAAAGGTACAATCCTGGCTCCCAGAGCCTCATGGTACTTTATGAATGGAGTGTTTTTCATGTTATTAAGCTTTTGGTTTTAAAACAAAAATAGAGCTTTTCGGAGGATAAAAAGATGTTTAAAATCATTTTTAGATAAGCCGTTCAGACATTTCTCATGTTCTGATGGTTACATAATGCATATATTTGTAGCCTCAAACAAACTCAGAGAAATGGAGTACACAATATTCAAACCCGATTATCTCCTGAGCATCACCGGAGGCGACAGGGAGACGATGGCCGAGATTGCCGGCATCTTCGGCAACCAGGTACCAGAGTTCCTTGAGGGCATGAAAAGCCTCCTGGGGCAGGAGAAGTATTATGAGCTCGGACTGCTGGCGCATAAGGCGAAGGGATCAGTCACCGTCCTGGGCATGGAGGAGACGGCAAAGATGCTGAAGGAATTTGAACTGCTGGCAAAAGCCGGTGAGCAAAAGGAGAAATATATTGACTTCATTGCCAGGTTCGAATCTGACTCCGGCACAGTCATGACTGAGGTTAACGACTATCTGGGCAGGAATATCTGAAAGGTTATGGTAGTAACAGAGAAAAATGACGGGGTTGATATCATCAGCTTCAGGATTGACCGTATCAATGCACTGAATGTTGACGTTATCAGACCCGTGATAATGAAGCTGTTCGAAACTCCTTATACAAGGGTGATCATTGACATGGGAGGAGTGAGCTACCTTGACAGTACCGCATTTGCCATGTTCCTCCACCTGCTCAGGGTAGCACGTTCAAATTATTGCACGTACAGGCTCTGCTCCCTTACCCCGGGAGCAAGCGAACTGTTTGAACTGCTCCAGCTTAACCAGTCGCTTGAAATATACCCTGACCGTGCCAGCTGCCTTGAGAGCTTCCGGCTTAACTCACCCTATTAGCTGTTGGTAATAACCAGGCTGCCTGACTGCACATCTATTCGTACCTCCTTGCTCCTGTCTACCGTCCCGGCAATTATCTGCCTTGACAGTTCATTCACTATCTCTTTCTGAATCAAACGCTTCACCGGTCTCGCACCGAAGAGGGGATCAAACCCCCTGTCAGCCAGCCAGGCAACCGCCTTGTCTGTTATCTTGCTCCTGATACCTTTTTCCTTAAGCATCCGTGCCACCCTTCCGAATTGCATTCGTACTATCTCCCTTATCTGTTCAAGGGTAAGAGGTCTGAACATTACTATCTCATCAACGCGATTGACAAACTCTGGCCGCAGTGTGCTGCGAAGCATCTGAACAAGCTCTTCCCTGAGCTTGTCTGCTTCTTCTTCAGTCATCCCGCCGCTGGTCTCGCTGATGCTTTCACGGATAAGGCCAGAGCCCAGGTTGGAGGTCATGATGACAATCGTGTTCCGGAAGTTGACTGTTCTTCCCTTATTGTCAGTCAGCCTGCCGTCATCAAGCACCTGCAGTAGTATGTTGAACACATCAGGATGGGCTTTTTCTATCTCGTCAAGCAAGACGACCGAATAGGGTTTGTGCCTGATAGCCTCTGTGAGCTGGCCTCCCTCATCGTATCCAACATATCCCGGAGGTGCACCGATAAGTCTTGATACACTGTGACGCTCCTGGTACTCGGTCATGTCAATACGGGTCAACAGATTCTCATCATTGAACAGGTACTCAGCCAGGGCCCTTGCCAGCTCAGTCTTGCCAACCCCCGTAGTGCCCATAAAGATGAATGAACCTACCGGTTTCTTCTCATCCTGCAGTCCGGCTCTTGAACGGCGCACGGAATCAGAAACGGCCCTGATGGCTTCATCCTGTCCTACAACCCTTTTATGAAGCTCTTCCTCCAGTCTCAGAAGCTTGTCCTTTTCACTCTCCAGCATCCGCGATACCGGTATGCCTGTCCATCTGGAGACGATCTCCGCAATGTCATCAGCCAGCACATCATCACGCACCATTGAACCGGCATTACGCTTGCGGTCGACCTCTTCCTTCAGCCGTTCAATCTCTTTCTCAATCTCCACCAGCCTGCCATACCTGATCTCGGCCACCCGGCCGTAATCGCCGGCTCTCTCAGCCCTCTCCGCTTCAAACCGCAGCTCTTCAGCCTCCTGCTTTTTCTTCTGCTGATCCTCCACCAGATCCTTCTCGGCACGCCACCGGGCCTTGAGCTCATCACGCCCTGCTGACAGATCGGCAATCTCCCTTGAGAGTTCCTTCTCCTTGGCTGCGTCTCCGTCACGGCGCACAGCCTCACGCTCTATCTCCAGCTGCCTGATCTGCCTGTCAGCCGTATCAATCTCCTCAGGCACAGAGTTCATCTCCAGCCTCAGCCTGGCCGCTGCCTCATCAATAAGGTCAATGGCTTTATCTGGCAAGAACCGGTCAGTGATGTACCTGTATGAGAGGTCAACAGCTGAAATAATGGCCTCATCTCGTATAATCACCTTATGATGAGTCTCATACTTTTCACGCAGTCCGCGCAGGATGGAGATGGCATCAGCCCTGTCAGGTTCATCAATCATTACCACCTGGAACCGCCTTTCCAGGGCTTTGTCAACTTCGAAATACTTCTGGTATTCATTCAGGGTGGTGGCGCCGATGGCACGCAGTTCC
Source organism: uncultured Rikenella sp. (assembly GCA_964627825.1). Lineage (GTDB taxonomy): Bacteria > Bacteroidota > Bacteroidia > Bacteroidales > VadinHA17 > SR-FBR-E99. The sequence continues at coordinate 3,504 of CAZVLJ010000026.1, forward strand.
CCCTTTGCCAGAGCCGGCTTGAGAATATTGGCTGCATCCATGGCACCCTCGCCCTTGCCTGCACCCACCAGCGTGTGTATCTCATCAATGAAGAGTATCACGTCACCGTCTGAAGCTATCACCTCATTGACTACTGACTTGAGCCTCTCTTCAAACTCACCCTTATATTTCGCCCCTGCTATGAGCGCTCCCATATCAAGCGAATAGATATGCTTCTGCATCAGGTCCTCCGGCACATCACCCCTGACTATCCTGTGAGCTATTCCCTCGGCGATGGCTGTTTTTCCCACGCCTGGCTCGCCAACCAGGATAGGATTATTCTTCGTGCGCCTTGATAGTATCTGCAGTACCCTCCTTATCTCCTCATCACGGCCAATGACAGGGTCTAGCTTGCCGGCCCGGGCACGCTCATTGAGGTCAATGGCATACCTGTTCAGTGAATCATATGTCTCCTCCGAGGTCTGACTGTTCACTTTTGCACCCTTGCGCAGGTCATTTATTGCAGTGGTCAGGGAACCACTATCCATTCCGTTCTCCTTCATCAGAGCGGCTACTTTGCCTGAAGGCTCAGCCAGTGCCAGCAGAAGGTGCTCAACAGAAACGAACCTGTCCTGCATCCTGGCAGCATGGTCCGCAGCACGCCTGAAGACCGTGGAAACCTCCTGTGAGAAATAGGGCTCGCCTCCGCTGACACGCGGATATGTGTCAATGATCTCATCCAGGGATTTGCCAAAGGCTGATGCATTAATGGTAGTCTTTGACATGATATATGAGACAATGCTCTCTGCCTCAGTCATGATACCCTTCAGCAGATGACCGCAATCAACCACCTGGTGACCCTTGCCGGCAGCAATAGTCACCGCTTTCTGTACAGATTCCTGTGCTTTTATTGTAAAATTTTCAAAATCCATTTTTCCGACTTTTTCTGACTCATGTTCAATTTTTTTGCCATTCCGCTCAGGGGCCCCGTTTCATGTCATAATGACAGTAACCGTATAATATAGGTGAACGGGGGCCGTTATATATCATTCAGGAACTGTTCGCCGGAACCTGAAACCTCTCCGGGATGAATGAAAAAATACTTAATACCCTGATGCATCTCTTTGCTATCATTGCCCCTGCCCAGGGCAATGAGAGCGACAGGCGTCAGGTAGTTGAAGCCTTCCTCAGACCACAGCTTAACCAGGAGGGGGTTAAAGCATATCTGAAAATTTTCGATGCATACTATGCTGAAGCCCAGGAGAGGCTGAAAAAAGGCAAGGAGGCCCGCAGAAACTCCTCCATTTCCGTAAGGATAATAAAGATTTGCTTTGACATAGGGATGCAGCTCACCCTCAACCAGAAGATTATCGTCCTGGTCCAGCTGCTCGAATACTGCCGATCAGACAATGCAGGGGTAAGTGGTACAGAACTGGAATTCATCATTACCGCTGCTGAAGGATTCAATATCAATCCTGAAGACTACCAGCTGATCCAGCAATTTGTTCTCTCATCACGTGATGAGGTTCTTGAGTCACCTCAAATACTGGTAATTGACGGTGACCGGACAACAAAATATGAAAAGACCCATCATATAATCAATCATACAGTCAGGGGACAGGTGAGGGTACTCAACCTGCCTCAGGCTGACCTGCTGTTCATAAGATCATTTGACACCGGTGAGATGTTCCTCAGCGGACAGCTCAGACATGAGGACAGAGTCTATCTCTTTGAGAGAGGAGCCTCACTTAAGTTCATGAGCAGCAAGCCCATCTATTACTCCGAAGTGATCAGGCAGTTCCTTGATAAGAGTGCACTGGCCTCCAGGGTGGTATATGAGGTGAATGATATTGAATACAGGTTCAAGGGCGGACAGGTGGGACTGCACCGGATGAGCTTCGCCGAAGAGTCAGGAAGGCTGATCGGAATAATGGGCGCCTCGGGTGCCGGAAAATCAACCCTGCTGAGCGTCCTTAACGGTACCAACAGGCCTGACTCGGGAGAGGTGCTCATCAACGGAGTGAATATCCATAATGACACCGGCAAGATCAAGGGCCTTATTGGATATGTTTCCCAGGATGACCTGCTTATAGAAGAGCTGACTGTCTATGAAAACCTGTTCTACAATGCCAAGCTCTGCTTTGGCAACCTCAATGATGAGGCCATCACAGGGAAGGTTGACGAGATGCTTCACAGCCTGGGTCTGTATGAGATAAAGGACATGAAGGTGGGTACGCCTCTCAACAAGAAGATCTCTGGCGGCCAGCGGAAGAGACTCAATATCTCACTTGAACTGATCAGGGAACCGGCCATCCTCTTCCTTGACGAGCCCACCTCAGGCCTCTCATCACTTGATTCCGAGAATATCCTTGACCTGCTTAATGATCTTAAACTCAAAGGGAAACTGATATTCGTAGTTATCCATCAGCCCTCCTCTGACATCTTCAAGATGTTTGACAGGCTCATCTTTCTTGATACAGGAGGGTACATGATCTATTACGGCATCCCCGTGGGATCAATAGGGTACTTCAAGGACAGGATGCATCTTCCCAGGTACAACGACAGTGAATGCCCTGCCTGCGGGAATGTCAATCCCGAACAGATCTTCAGTATTGTTGAATCAAAGGTACTTGATGAGTTCGGACGACCAACCATGACAAGGAAGGTGTCACCTTCAGAATGGAGCACCTACTATAAGTCACGCAGGGAGGAGCAACCGCCGCAACCCAGACCGGGCAACGGTATCCCGGAGATAACCCTTAGAACTCCCGGAAAACTGAAGCAGTTCATGGTCTTCGTCAAGCGAGACATACTGGCTAAACTGTCTGATGCCCAGTACCTCGTCATCACGCTCCTGGAAGCACCCGTGCTGGCATTCTTCCTGGCATATATAATCAGGTACTTTGACGAGAGTGCCAGCAACCCATCCTACACGCTCCTGCAGAACAGCAACCTGCCGGTGTATATCTTCATGTCAGTCATTGTGGCCATCTTCATGGGCCTGACGGTGAGCGCGGAAGAGATCATCAAAGACAGGAAGATTCTCAGGCGCGAAGCCTTCCTTAACCTTAGCTGGAACAGTTACCTGCTGTCAAAGATAGGTGTCCAATTCCTAATTTCAGCCATACAGGCTGCCTCTTTTGTAGCCGTGGGCAATACCATCTTCGGTATCCGCGGCATGTGGTTCGAATACTGGCTGGTGCTCTTCTCTTGCTGGGCAACGTCAAACATGATGGGACTGCTCATCTCTGACAGCTTCAAAACGGTTGTGACAATCTACATACTCATCCCCTTCCTTGTTATCCCGCAGATAATCCTTAGCGGTATCATAGTCAAGTATGACAAACTCAATCCGAACATCTCATCTCCAATATCCATACCGGTATACGGAGAGATCATAGCTGCACGCTGGGGATATGAGGCGCTGGCCGTTGACCAGTTCATCAACAACCGGTTTGAAAAACAGTTCTATCAGTTTGACAGGGCAATAAGCACTGCCAAGTTCCGCAAGGACATATGGTATAACGAGATGAAGAGCATTCTTTCCAGACTGGAAAGCAATATCGAACGCGAAAGACTGGATGAGTCGAGCCGGAAGGATATGGAACTGATTGTAAACGAGATCACTGAGGAGATGGAATTTACAACAGCCATACCCTTCGACCTGGGCCTGCTTGATCCCGGCACTATAACAACGGAATCAGTAGGTGCAGCCCGTGAATACATAGAAAGGATCAGGCGTTATTATATAGAGGTATCGAGGAATGCCGTGGAGGCGCGTGACCAGAGCATCATAGCCTTTGAGAGGGCTGACCGGGAAGCTTTCATCAGGATGAAAAAGCAATACACCAATGAGTCTCTCGAGGAATTCGTGACAAATGACAATGAGAAGGACAAGATCAAGAGATACCATGACAGACTTTACCAGAACTATGACCAGATATTCTTTGACCCGGCTCATCCGCTTGTCAAGGCGCACTTCTATGCCCCCCGTAAACAGGTTTTCGGCATCTATGCCGGTACCCTGGCAGTCAACACAATTGTAATATGGGTAATGACGCTCGCCCTGTACATACTCCTCTATTTCAGGGTCCTGCACAGAATACTTGATTCAATGGAGAAGTTCATGAGGGTGATGCGTGACAGGCGCGAGAAAAACAACAGCAGGTAATGGCGAGGTAAAAAGAGAGGGGGTGCTTCTCTTTTCAGAAAGACGCCCCCTCTACTTCATCTTAACCGATCTTAAGACCTTTTTCCGGACTTCTATTCCACAATCTCAATCATCTTGAAAGGCACCTTGATGATGGAATCATAATCTTCACCGGCCTCAAGCATGTCCTCATCATCCTCCTCGTAAAACCAGTTGATCTCCACATCATGCTTTGACCTGTGGATGGCCTCAAGACGCTTGAAAACGTCAAGAATGCATTTCGAGGAGCTGGTATTGAAATACTCCAGCCTGATGTTCACAACTGTCTTGTCAAGGGGTACCTGCATGTAATGATCAAGCCACTCATTCAGCGGCTTATAAAACTCCACCGAGTTCTCGGGTATTGACCTGCCTTTAATCTCAAAGACTCCCTCCCCTGCATCAAACTTGATTGACGGGGTTTTTGGCGTTCCTTCAATGATGATCGGTTCCATAGCTTTCTGTTATCTGTTTTTGTTAATCTTCCTATACCGGTGCCACTACTGCACTTAAGCGAAAAGCTGTATTCAGGTTATCGAATTTTTTAAACCTGAAATCAATCCGGTGGCCCGTCTTCCTGGCGATATCAAGCAACCCCAGGCCTCCAAGCCCCTTCTCCGTTATCTCCTGGTGATTAAGGATGTCCTTGTATAACTCCTTTATCTCCTCGGGAGTGGAACGGTTGATTCTTGTCAGCTTCTCCTCCAGCTCTTTGACTCTCACAGCAGCCACAAAGTTACATGTTGTCACACGATATCCCCTGCCGATCTTCTCCATAACAACCAGGCCAAACCTGTCAGGCCTCCTGGCATGATAACCTCTCGGTATCCTGTCCGAGTGATGATAGAGGTTCTGAAGGCTCTCCACGAGAACATTGTAAACCTTTTTCCTCAGCCTCGGGGTTTCACGCGTGTCCAGTAACTTTCTTTCCACAAGGTCCAGAGCCTTTGTTATCGTGTCCGAGTCAACATTTCCCTTGTAATAAAGGATGGCACCCCTGATGTCCAGGTCGCTCACAAGATTTTCAAGGTCAAAGCTCATCGGGCCTCTGTGAAAGTATCATATGCTAGAACGAGTAACAAAAATAGATTATTGTTGTAAAAAGCCAACATACCCGTCTCTTTATTTCAGATATGACAACCTTTTGGGATGCATGGTTGCATTACCATTACTGAAAACTTCTCTCAGAGGCTGCCTGATTCCTTATTCTTCCTGCTCCCGCCATAGAGCTCATAACCCTGAAACCGGCATTCGATATCTCCGTTGAGGAGCGTGAATCTGCGAAAGGGCTTAAGCGCAACCTGCTTCAGTGCGGCAGCATCGCCAGAAAGAACCCACGCGCGCCAACCTTCATAATGATGCTTGAGTGTTGTGCCCAGATGCCCATAAAAATCTGCCATGTCCGGCGCACCCAGACGGCGGCCGTATGGCGGATTGATAATCAGTGTTCCCGTTTCGGCCGGTGACGGCGAAGCAAAGAAATCCCTCTCTGCCATTTCCACCGTATCTTCCAGTCCTGCAGCCTTTATGTTTCGCAGAGCGATGGCACAGGCTTCTGTGGACAGGTCACTGCCGTATATTCTGACAGGTGACTTTCTCTCGTGTTTTTCGGCATCGAACCTGACAGACCGGAAGAGAGCCGCATCATAATCCTTCCATCGCATGAACCCGAAACTCTTCCTGAACCTGCCGGGAGCAATATTGCGGGCCATCAGACCGGCTTCGGAGACAATGGTTCCAGAACCACACATGCCGTCAAAGAGCGGTGTATCTGCTCTCCATCCCGTGAGGGCTATCATGCCTGCAGCCAGCACCTCGCTAAGCGGGGCCTCCCCTCCGCCCTTACGGTATCCCCTCCTGTAAAGCGGCATCACGGTGGAATCAAGGGAAATGGTTGCCCTGTCATTGCTTATATGTACATTGACAAGAAGAGCGGGATCACGCGTATCAACCGATGGCCGTGCAACCTGGAGCCTGCGGAAAAAATCTGCAATGGCATCCTTGACCACCAGTGCCGGATAACCCGAATGATCAAAATGTGGTGAGTTTACCACTGCCGTCACTGCAAATGTACGGCCGGGGTCAATGTAACGGTCCCACTCCACCGCTACTGCCCCGTCATAGAGATCCTTCTTACCCGAAATATCGAATGATGCTACAGGCATGAGCACTGAAAGTGCAAGCCGGCTCCTGTAGTTGACTGTATAAAGCAGTAGCTTCGAGCCCTCAAATGCCACAGCTCTGTTCAGAGGCGTAACCCCTGTGGCACCAATCGTTCTCAGCTCCTCTGCCAGAACCTGTTCAAGGCCATAATGGGTCTTCGCAAGCAGCTTCATCCTGCCTCCTTACCATAACCGAGAAGCCTGTCATAGAGCTCCGGGTTATTCAGTACCTCCATAGCACGCAGTATGGCATAATCATCCTTGTTCACAACCATGAAATACTCATTCACATCCCACAGATCACGGGCTACCAGCGCCTTCATCACTCTCCTTATCTCAGATGCAGAGACATCAAACTGTGCCTGGTCAAATCTGACACCATTCTTTTCTCCCGCTGCCCTGAGCTCTTCCATGGTGCCGTTATCAATCTCAAACCCGCTGCTAAAATCCTCAAAACTCCTGAACCGGCGCAGAAGCTGCTTACGGTTCTGGTCAGTGTAGGCCAGCATGAAATTCGTGAGTGTGGAGGTTCTGATCAGATCACGGTAGTAATCTGAATAATATGTTGTATCGAAGGGGATGAAGAGATCGGGGGTGATCCCGCCGCCACCATAAACCTGCCTCCTGTTTTTGACAGTGAATGATCTGAGTGAATCAGGCAGGTTGATACTGTCAGGATGGATCAACTCCCCGTTGAAATACCTCATGTAATATGTCTGGAAGTATTTGTCAAATCCCTCATTGTAGGGGGTCTGTATTGAACGGCCTGATGGTGTGTAGTAACGGGCTATCGTAAGCCTTATCTCTGAACCGTCAGGGAGCCCGAAGCCATTCTGCACCAATCCCTTGCCAAAGCTTCTGCGACCGACTACAACACCTCTGTCCCAGTCCTGTACCGCTCCGGCCAGTATCTCGCTGGCAGAGGCTGAACCTTCATCAATGAGTACGGCAACACGTGCCCTGGTCAGGGCCCCCGATGGAGCCGACTTATATTCCTGGCGCGAGGTATGCATCCCCTCCAGATACACTATCAGCTCATCTCCTGCCAGGAGCTCATCGGCTATCTGGACAGCAGGCACCATATAGCCTCCCGAATTGCCCCTGAGGTCAATAACCAGGTGTTCCATCCTGTTGTCACGCAATCTCTCAACAGCCTCGGAGAACTCATGTGCAGTCTGCTCAGCGAACCTGCTCAGCTTAATGTACCCTATATTGTCTGATACCATGTAGGCAGCATCAAGGGTGTTAACGGGTATCTTGTCACGGGTGATAGTGAAGTCAAGAAGCTCCTTCTCTCCCTTCCTGAAGATGGTCACATCCACCTTCGTCCCCTTAGGACCACGAAGCCTCTTCTGCACCCCGGTTGTTGTGATACCTGTACCGGTAACCTTCTCCCCGGCAATGGAGACTATCCTGTCACCTGCCTGAATGCCAAGCCTCTCGGAGGGACCTCCCGGTATGGGTGAAATAATTATAATAGTATCATTGAGAAGATTGAACTGTATGCCTATACCTTCGAAGTTACCCTGAAGCTGCTCATTTTCTTCCTGTACATCCTTTGCGGGTATATAGACCGAGTGAGGATCAAGATTTCGGAGCGCTCCTGTGATCATCTGCTCTGTGATGGTTGATATGTCAACACTGTCAACATATATTGCCTCCAGCAGTGCAAGGGTCTTACCTATCTTGAATGTTTCCTGTGTCAGACCCTGGGCCCTGAGCCCTTCCCCAACCATAATAACCAGTAACACGAAAAATATAAAAACCTTTTTTACCATTTCCTTATCCTTCCCGGCTTTAACCTTTATCCTTTAACCTTTAACCTTTATCCTTTATCCTTTAACCTTTATCCTTTATCCTTTAACCTTTATCCTTTATCCTTTATCCTTCCCCTACTCCCATTCTATTGTTGAAGGGGGTTTGGAGCTGATATCATACACCACCCTGTTGACACCCCTGACCCTGTTTATTATCTGGTTTGATACCTCGGCCAGAAACTCATGCGGCAGACGGCTCCAGTCAGCCGTCATGCCATCAGTTGATGTTACGGCCCTCAGTACAACTGTATTCTCATAAGTCCGCTCATCACCCATGACCCCCACTGACTGGACCGGGAGCAGGATCACGGCAGCCTGCCATACGTTATCATATAAACCATTGTTCCTGAGACCGGAGACAAAAATATCATCGGCATCACGAAGAGTCTCCAACTTTTCCGGAGTAACCTCCCCTACTATCCTTATTGCCAGCCCCGGACCCGGGAAAGGGTGCCTCCTGAGTATCTCCTCAGGCATTGCCAGGGCACTGCCCACGCGCCTGACCTCATCCTTGAACAGGAGGCGGAGAGGCTCGGTAACTTTCAGGTGCATCTTCTCAGGCAGACCGCCCACATTGTGATGTGATTTTATCGTCGCTGAAGGACCGTTTACCGACACTGACTCAATAACATCAGGATAGATTGTCCCCTGTGCAAGCCATTTCACATTTTGTACCTTATGTGCTTCACGGTCAAAAACCTCTATAAAAATCCGTCCGATAATCTTCCTTTTAGTCTCGGGATCATCCCCCCCTCTAAGAGCCTCTACAAACTCTGCCGATGCGTCCACACCTCTCACATTCAGCCCCATTCTGCGGTAGGCATCAAGCACTGAGGCATACTCATTCTTCCGCAACAAACCGTTGTCAACGAAGATTGATGTAAGCCTGTCACCTATAGCCCTGTCAAGCAGTATCGCCGCCACCGAGGAGTCAACACCCCCTGAAAGCCCGAGTACCACCCTGTCATTACCCAGCTGCTCCCTGAGTGACCGTATCGTCATCTCAACAAAAGACTCCGGTGTCCAGTCACCCCTGCACCCGCATATTCCCTTGACAAAATTGCCCAGTATCCTTTTGCCCTCGGCAGTGTGATAGACCTCAGGATGAAACTGGATACCCCATGTCTGTTCTCCTGATATCCTGAAAGCAGCCACCTCCACATCGGCGGTTGACCCGGTTATTTTATAATCCGCTGGCATGCGCACAATTGTGTCACCATGCGACATCCATACCTGGGTGCCTGCCGGAACACCATCAAAGAGCTGGTCATCCGCATCAATGCTGACCAGCCTGGCCCTGCCGTATTCACGTGTGTTTGATGGCAATACCTCTCCTCCATAATTATGGGTCAGGTACTGTGCCCCGTAACAGACGCCAAGCAACGCAATCCTGCCTTTTATGGCCGTGAGGTCCGGTAAAGGTGCCCTGGCATCACGCACTGACCAGGGGCTGCCTGACAGAATTACTCCCCTGACGCTGCTGTCAGGAATAGGAAAATGATTGAATGGATGTATCTCACAGTATACATTCAACTCTCTTACACGTCTGGCAATCAGCTGTGTATACTGTGATCCGAAATCGAGGATCAATATCTTCTCCTGCACGGGAATGATTTAATGCGGTTATTTAATTGGCAAAGATAATTAATCTGCCGTTTCACCGTCATCAGCTTATCTCGTATGTCACTCCCTCACGTGCCGCCTCGGTGTCAGGGAATATCTTCCTGGCCTGTTCCTCCAGGGGTGCCGGTGATCTGTATCGAGCCGAGAAATGTCCGAGCAGCAGCCGCGTGACACCTGCGTCACGTGCCACCATAGCCGCATGACGGGCGGTGGAATGGCCGGTCTTCAGCGCCAGGGCGTCATTATCATCCCCGAAGGTGGCTTCATGATAAAGGAGATCTACTCCCCTGACATATGATGAGAGCTTTTTGAACCAGCCCGTGTCACTGCAGAAAGCATATGATACAGGCTGACGCGGGTCCAGGGTGACCTCTCCGCATGAAATAACCTCACCCCCTTCCCTTATAATATCCTCACCCCTCCTGGCCCTGCCTATCTCTTCAATTGAAAGGCTGTATTCAGCTATCTTCTCCCTGATCATGTTCCGGTCAGCACTCTTTTCGCGGAACAGGTACCCGTAAGTGGGGATCCGGTGCCTGAGGGGGAAGGAGAAGACCTCCACCTTCCTGTCATCAAGAATGCTTTTCATTGATCGGCCGGCTACGGTATGCACAATGAGTTCATACCCCAGGTGGATATCAAAATCTGCAAGATGCCTGGCAATCATCTCCGCCGCCGGCGCCGGTGCATACAGGTGCAGTGTGGTCTTCCTGCCCATCAGGTTGTATGTTGATAGCAGCGGATAGACACCAAAGAAGTGATCTCCGTGAAGATGGCTGATGAATATATGGTTGATCCTCCCGAAGCGGATCCTATTGTGGCGCATCTGCATCTGCGTACCCTCTCCGCAGTCTATCAAAAACAACCGCTCATGCACATTGAGTACATGAGCGGTGGGATATCGGTCTGAGGTGGGCAGAGCAGAACTTGTACCCAGTATGGTAAGCCTGAATGCCATGCCGCCGCCTCTCCTCAGGAGATAATTTTCTCTGCCTCTTCGGTATCAGCGGTTATGGATAGCACAGTGTCAAGCTGAGAGATTGTAATGAGCCGCTCAACAGCTTCATTCAGTCCGCAGAGAACAAAGGTACCCCCTGCATTCTTGCAGAGCCTGTTTGCCACCAGGATAGCGCTCAGACCCGAGGAGTCACAATACTGACACTTCTTCAGATCAAGAATAATATTCCTTTCTCCCTTGCCGGAGATGAGTACCAGCTCTGATTTAAGTGAAGGAGCTATATGCGTGTCAAGCTTCTCAGTCTCAATACTGATTACTGTACAGTGATTCTTGTTTTGAATATTGAAGTCCATAGCTGATTGTTTTGGCAACTAAAAGTAAGGTTATTTTTTCTTTTTACCTATACTTTTAGCCTCTTTTTCTTCCATCTCCTCCTTGAGAGCAGCAAGCTCAGTTATGTCACCGAGAGTTGTCTTCTCAAGACTGGCTTTTATTTTACGGGTTGCCTTCTTTGTACTCTCGCTCTCCGAACGCCTTGAGGACACTTCTGATCCTTTTCTTTCATCCTCAAACACACGACTGTGAGAAACGATGATTTTCTTGGCTCCCTTGTTGAATTCAATCACCTTGAAGTTGAGTCTGTCATCAACAACCGCCTGGGTGCCATCCTCCTTAACAAGATGCTTTGGCGTGGCGAATCCCTCAACGCCGTAAGGCAGTGCAACAATTGCACCTTTGTCGAAGACCTCGATTACCGTACCTTCATGTATTGAATCAACCGTGAAGAGATCTTCAAATACATCCCAAGGGTTCTCTTCAAGCTGCTTGTGTCCCAGGCTGAGACGCCTGTTCTCCTTGTCTATCTCAAGAACAACCACCTCTATCTCTGCATCAATAGAAGTAAACTCGGCCGGATGCTTGATCTTCTTGGTCCATGAGAGGTCAGATATGTGTATCAGGCCATCAACACCTTCTTCTATCTCAACAAAGACACCGAAGTTGGTAAAGTTGCGCACACGTGCAGTGTGATGCGAGTTGAGACTGTATTTCTGATCTATGTTTTCCCATGGGTCGGGCTTGAGCTGCTTGATGCCCAGCGACATCTTACGCTCCTCGCGGTCAAGGGTCAGGATGACTGCCTCTACCTCGTCGCCCACCTTCATGAACTCCTGTGCGCTGCGCAGGTGCTGTGACCATGACATCTCTGACACGTGGATCAGCCCTTCAACACCCGGGGCTATCTCAACAAATGCGCCATAATCAGCCATGACAACAACCTTGCCCTTAACCTTGTCTCCTACCTGCAGGCTCTCACTCAGCGAATCCCACGGATGCGGTGTGAGCTGCTTGAGACCCAGGGCAATCCTCTTCTTGTCATCATCAAAGTCGAGAATAACAACGTTGAGCTTCTGGTCAAGCTGAACTATCTCTTCGGGATGGTTGACTCTGCCCCATGACAGATCAGTGATATGTATGAGCCCGTCAACACCACCAAGGTCAATAAAGACACCGTATGAGGTGATGTTCTTGACAGTACCCTCAAGTACCTGGCCCTTCTCAAGCCTGGAGATGATCTCTTTCTTCTGCTGCTCAAGCTCAGCCTCAATAAGAGCCTTGTGTGACACAACCACGTTCTTGAACTCCTGGTTGATCTTCACAACACGAAACTCCATGGTCTTGCCAACATATACGTCATAGTCGCGGATAGGCTTGACATCAATCTGTGATCCGGGAAGGAAAGACTCGATGCCAAAGACGTCAACTATCATACCACCCTTGGTCCGGCACTTGATGTAACCGGTTATGATCTCATTGTTTTCCAGGGCTGAATTGACACGGTCCCATGAATTATATGCCCTGGCTTTCTTGTGCGAAAGCACAAGCTGACCCTTCTTGTCCTCCTGGCTCTCAACATAAACTTCAACCATGTCTCCTACCTTGAGATCAGGATTGTAGCGGAATTCATTGAGGCTCACCACACCCTCCGACTTCTGCCCGATATTGATAACCACCTCACGGTTATTCATTGAGATAACTTTTCCTTCCACCACCTCGTCAACGGCAACGGTTGATAGAGTCTCAGCATAAAGCTTTTCCTGGTCTGTGCGACTGCTCTGTGATGCAAAGCCATCCTTCTCATATGCATCCCAGTCAAACTCTTCAGGTGTAGCAGCTGCTACGGCATCTGCTGCTGCAACTGCTTCAGCCTTTGCCTTTTTTTCTTTCTTTTCCTTCAGAATGGGCTGTTCCTCATCAACCATCTCACCTGCTGACTCAATCACTACCTCATCCTTCTTCTCAATTTCCGCTCCGGCCTCATTCACGTTAACCTCTTCGTTTGCAATACTGCCGGCATTTTCGTTATTTTCACTCATTTTAATAAATTAATTGAACATTAATAAGTTAGACATTATGTTGTTTGAAAATTGCTTGCAAAGATAATTATTTTTTGATTTCAGACACGAACAAGAGACAGATTTTCAGTGTATAAGAATTAAAAACAGGGAGAGAGGGTCCGGCACTGTTTAGATTGGTGCTTTTTTCTATTTTTGTTGTTTGTATAGCTAAAGAATCTATACTGAAACAACGTTATCTCCAGAGACGATACCTGGTATCCCGGAGGATGCAGAACGTTCCTGTTTTAACATATGCTGACTTATCAAAACTTTAATATATGAAGGGTATTATTCTTGCCGGCGGCTCCGGCACCCGGCTTCACCCGATTACCGAGGCTATCTCCAAGCAGCTGCTGCCGGTATACGACAAGCCGATGATCTATTATCCACTCTCGGCACTGATGCTTTCAGGCATCCGTGACGTGCTTGTGATCTCCACTCCCCGTGACCTCCCCAGTTTCAGAGCTCTGCTGGGCGACGGCGCCAGGATCGGGATGAGTTTCTCCTACCTCGAGCAGCCATCACCTGACGGACTGGCACAGGCTTTTATCATAGGTGAAGAATTCATAGGTGATGATAAGGTATGCATGATCCTGGGCGATAATATCTTTTATGGTCAAGGCTTTGGCCATGTCCTTAAACAGGCTGCCGCCCTGAATGACGGAGCCATTGTCTTCGGGTATGCCGTGAATGATCCCGAACGTTACGGTGTGGTTGAGTTCGATGAGGACATGAAGGCAATAAGCATAGAGGAGAAACCTGCAAATCCCAAATCAAACTACGCAGTGACGGGCCTCTATTTCTATGACAATACCGTTGCCAAACGTGCCCGCAGCCTGAAACCGTCACCGCGCGGTGAACTGGAGATAACTGATCTGAACAGGCTTTACCTGCAGGAAGGAAAACTGGAGGTGAAACTGATGGGCCGCGGAATGGCCTGGCTTGATACCGGCACCTTCGACAGCCTGCTCCAGGCTTCCAACTTCATCGCAACGCTTGAACAGAGGCAGGGGCTAAGCGCCTCATGCATAGAAGAGATAGCTTACAAGAGCGGGTTCATTACAAGGGAACAGCTTGTGGAGATAGCCAGACCACTGGTGAAGAGCCAGTACGGACAATATCTTCTCAAGGTGGCAAACGAACAGGCCTGACAATGAAAGTGCACAGGACAGAATTCCCGGGCCTGCTCATAATTGAGCCCGATGTCTTCAACGACTCACGCGGCTATTTCTTTGAGAGCTACAACAAACTGAAATACAGCAATAACAAAATTGTATACGAACCTGTCCAGGACAATGAATCGAGCTCCTGCCAGGGAGTGATCAGGGGACTGCATTACCAGGAGGAACCCTTTGCCCAGGCAAAACTCATTAGAGTCATCGAGGGACGCATCTATGATGTAGCACTTGACATACGCCGCGGCTCCCCAACCTTCGGCAGATGGTTCGGACTCATAATAGACTCCGAGAAGAAACTGCAGTTCCTGATACCCAAAGGATTTGCTCACGGCTTCTCAGTGCTGAGTGAGCGGGCCATAGTGCTGTATAAATGTGATAACATTTACTCAGTTGAGCATGAGAGAGGCATCAACGCCCTCGATCCTGCCCTGGGTATAGACTGGATGATAAGGGATGAGACTCCTGTCATCAGTCCCAAAGACATGAAGCAACCCCTCTTCGGGGATATTACAACCAAATTCATATTCAGCGAATGACAACCATACTGGTAACGGGCGCATCAGGACAGCTGGGCAGTGAGCTAAGAGAACTCTCCTCACGCTACGGCGGATACGGATTTATCTTTACAGATACCGGCGAGCTGGATATTACCGACGCTGAAGCCACCAGTAAATTCTTCAGGGAAAATTCTCCCTCCTGGGTCATCAACTGCGCAGCCTATACTGCTGTTGACCGTGCTGAGGAGGAGGAGACAATGGCCACAGTGATCAACGCCGGCGGGGTGACCAACCTGGTTAATGCCATGCAGGGAAGCAACTGCAGGCTGATACATCTCTCTACCGATTACGTCTTTGATGGCACCAGCCCTGTGCCATACTCCGAGGATGACACTCCCTCTCCGGCATCAGCCTATGGCCGCAGCAAGCTGGCAGGAGAGAAGGCTGCGCTCGGTTGGCCAAATACGATGATTATACGGACTTCATGGCTCTACTCTTCATACGGAAACAACTTCGTGAAAACAATCCTTGGCAAAGCTGGCTCGGCACAGAGCCTCAGCGTCGTCTTTGACCAGGTCGGTTCGCCAACGTACGCAGCCGATCTTGCTGCTGCCATAATGGATATAATCAGCGGAGTGATCAGGAACAGTCATAACTTCGTTCCCGGTATCTTTAACTATTCTGACGAGGGCGTCTGCAGCTGGTTTGACCTGGCCTGCGAAATCGTCAGGGAAGCGGATTCGCCCTGCACTGTCATCCCCGTAAGAAGCTCGGCCTGGCCGTCAAAGGTTAAGAGACCGGCATACAGCGTCCTTGACAAGACCAGGATAAAGGAACATTACAATATTACTATCCCCCACTGGCGCACAAGCCTAATCAAATGCATCACAAAAATTAACAGGATATGATCAACATTGACGAAATCAGGACGAAAGCAGCTGCCTGGATGGGTGATGAGTTCGACGAACCCACCCGCAGCGAAGTAAAACATATGATGGAGCAAGATGAAAAGGCGCTCATCGATGCATTCTACCAGGACCTGGAGTTTGGTACCGGAGGCCTCAGGGGCATCATGGGCGCCGGCACCAACAGGATGAATCGTTACACCCTCGGCATGGCTACACAGGGCTTTGCCAACTACCTGAGGAAACACGCCGCCAACCCGTCAGCCATTAAAGTGGCTATAGCACATGACTGCCGCAACAACAGCAGTTACTTCGCACGGGTGGCAGCCGATATATTTACCGCCAACGGCTTTACGGCTTACCTCTTTGAAGCCCTCAGACCTACACCCGAGCTCTCATATGCAATCAGACTATACGGATGTGACGGGGGTGTCAATATTACCGCCTCACATAACCCGAAGGAATACAATGGATACAAGGTCTCATGGAACGATGGCGGACAGGTGGTCTCACCTCATGATAAAGGGATCATTGAAGAAGTCCGCAAAATAAAATCAGTAAATGAGATAATGACCGGCGGAGATGAATCAAAGATTATTACTCTTGGAACTGAAACTGACGAAAAATACCTGGCTGAGGTAAAAGCCATCAGTATCAATCCTGATATCATCCGCAGAAATCATGATATAGGAATTGTCTACACCCCTCTTCACGGAACAGGTTATAAAATAGTCCCGGATGCTCTCTCCCTTTACGGATTTACAAACGTGCACACAGTAAAGGAGCAGTCTGTCCCTGACGGTAACTTCCCCACTGTTCACTCGCCGAACCCCGAGGAGCCGGATGCACTCTCCATGGCGGTTGCTCTTGCAAAGGAAAAAGGCGCGGACCTTGTTATGGCTACTGATCCTGACGGCGACAGGCTGGGAGTTGCCGTAAGAAAACCGTCCGGTGAGTTCGTGCTGTTGAACGGAAACCAGACCGGTGCACTGCTCACATGGTATATCCTTTCACAGAAGAAAAAGAACGGTGAACTCAGGGGCAATGAATACATTATTTATACCGTTGTCACCTCCGACATCTTCGGGAGCATAGCAGAAAAGAACGGGGTGAAGTACTACAGGGTGCTTACCGGATTCAAGTATTTTGCGGAACTGATGCGCGACCTGGAGGGCAGGGAAAAGTATATCGGCGGCGGAGAAGAGAGCTTTGGATACCTGGCAGGCGACTATGTCCGTGACAAGGACGGCGTGTCAGCCATCACCCTGGTGGCCGAGGCTGCTGCATGGGCCCGAGAGAAAGGTAAAACTCTCTGGGGGCTGCTGCTCGACATCTATGCTGAATACGGTCTCTATCGAGAGAAGCTGGTGAACGTTGTAAGGAAAGGTGCCGAAGGTGCTGCCGAGATTAAGGGCATGATGGAAGGGTACCGTTCCGCTCCTCCGGCAGAGATCGCCGGCAGCAGGGTAATAAGAATGAATGATTACCTGGAACAGGTATCCCGTGACCTGGTCACAGGAGAGAAGATACCTCTCCAGCTGGAAAAGTCAAATGTGCTTCAATTCTTCCTGGCTGACGGCACAAAGATATCCGTCCGCCCTTCGGGCACCGAACCGAAGATCAAATTCTACTTCAGTGCCAATACTGAGATGAATGATCCGTCACAGTTTGAGCCATTGTGGAAAGGGCTTGAGGAGAGGATCGATGCAGTTATCCGTGACTTGAAACTCTAACTATCCTGCTGCCATGAAGTCTTACCGGAAAGAGATTGTTTTAGAGACTCCCCACCGCAGGGATTATGTGAATATCACCCCGCAGGTGCAGCAATGCCTTGAGGAAAGTGGTATCAGGGATGGCCTGTTGCTTGTCAACTCCATGCATATAACAAGCTCCGTCTTCATTAATGACGACGAGAGCGGGCTGCATCACGATTTTGAGATCTGGCTCGAAAAGCTGGCGCCGGAGAAGCCTCACTCGCAATACAGGCATAACGGCTTTGAGGACAATGCCGATGCACATATGAAACGCCAGCTCATGGGCCGCGAGGTGGTTGTCGCCGTTACAAATGGCAGACTCGACTTCGGTACCTGGGAGCAGATCTTCTACGGAGAGTATGACGGCATGCGCCGGAAAAGAATACTGGTAAAGATCATTGGTGAGTAATACTGCCGGAGTACCGGCAGACCAGCTGATTCAATTCGCGTATTTCGATCTCCACTCCCAGATAACCTTCGTTTGCCTGGGCAGAAGGTAAAGTGTTGACGCACACTTCCCGATAACATAAGCCACAGAGGCGGCAACAGCACCTACCATTTCAAAGAAAACAACACATACGAGTAAAACGACAATGATCGTGACCAACTCAACTGCGGTAGCCTTTGATATGGGACCCGTGGTGCCATTGACCACCAGCAGCGACCTCTGGAAATTCAGCAGTACCGTCAGCACAGGCAGAAGAATCATTATCTGAAGAGGCAGATAGGAGAGATCAGCAAGCTCCTTGGTCAGTCCCGATACATCTATGAACCACAGGTCTGCAAGAGGAGTGAATGCCAGAAGCGAGATAAGCACCGTCACCAGAGCACCAAGATATACCGCATAGTTACGCAGAAGCCTGTAGTTCTGCCGCTGTCGCCCTATCAGTGCAATGTTGACCTCCTGGTAAGACAATCCAAGGCTCCTGAAGACAAAAACCAGTGAACTGACAACAGGGAGCACAGCCAGTGACTCCACCGGCATATAGCTCCTGCCCATAAAGAAGGTAACAAATGGATGCACACCGAGAGAAAGTATAGAGGTTAGTGCCAGCGGGTAATAGAACCTGGTGATTGACCGAAGGCCCATGTGACCGTTCTCCGTGTCCTCTGTTGTACCCAGTCTCTTTACGGCTGCGGATGCCATTACCCGCGTTGCTATAGCCTCAGCAAGGACTGCTACTGACATCGCCCCGGCGCCAACATATGCCCCCTTTATGCCGGCAGAATAGAGTATCAATCCCATTATCACAATTACTGACAGCCGGACCATGGTCCCATAGGTCACCCTCCTGGTAAGATTATTCCTTATAAGTATGCCCTGGTAAAACCTTCTGTAACCGATTGATGCAGCCCAGGGCAGGAATATCAGCAGGGAGATGTGCGCAATGGATGCCACCTCCTCAGGTACGCCCATGAGCTTGATCACAATGAAATTGAAAACAGGAGGGATCAGCATGACAAGCTGGATTCCGGTAACGCCGAAATTCAATATGTCAGTGAAGTGTTTAAGCTTTTTGTAGGAATGATGCCCGGTGACAAGTGCCGTGGAGGCACTCATCAGCATTATTATCGGCGCTTCAAAGATCATTGCAAACGATCCTGCTATACCGAAGGCCGCAAGGTTAATTTTCGCCTCGCCAAGACGCGCAATAAACGAGATGAGAAAAGGCTGCTCGAAGGCCATCATCAGCCAGGTAAGCGCCAGCGGCCCCCAGAAAAGAAATATTTTCCGGTACGTTAGTTTTTCGGTCAGATCCACCTTCTACAGAAAGCGCAAATATAATCAAACCGCACAGAACCTCCGCAGCTCTGCTGCCGACTGAGGACTGCCGACCGAGGACTGAGAACTACTCCCTGAAAAAACTGTCCGGGAAGTTCACCAGGTACACCTTGTCAGTGGCCCTTGTCAGCGCAGTATAGAACCATCTCAGGTAATCAATGGTAGGCTCCTGCCGGTTGAACATCCCCTGGTCAATGAAGACCCTCTTCCACTGCCCTCCCTGCGACTTGTGACAGGTGACCGCATAGGCGAACTTTATCTGAAGGGCATTATAATAGGGATCGTCCCTGACGGCCTCGTATTGTTTCCTCTTTGACCTGATGCCCGGATGGTCAGCCAGAACAGCAAAGTAGAGCTCACGCGACTTCTCCGCGGAGAGTGACGGGGTGGGCATCATCAGCGTGTCAAGTATCACTTTGGCATCAATCTCCAGCTCAGCATCGCGGAACCAAAGGGTCATCTCCGCAAAACGCATCCCGTACATCTCCTCATATCTCCTTATCCTTCTCACTTCCGCTATATCACCGTTGGCAATAAAAGAGGTGTCATCATCATCCTTGAGCCAGAAATAATTGTTCTTCACCACCATGATGATGTCACCGGTGCTTATCTCCTCCTCTCGGAAAAACACGCGGATACGGATCCCCTGATTGTACCTGTTGGCAAGGTTATTTGAGTTGACGACAACTATGGCTCCGTCAGTGCCGCACCTGTCATAGGCTTCCGTCAAACGGTCAATAAGCTCGGTTCCACCGAGACGCTCGATGTCATTGTAACCGTCAAGAACGAGCTCGGGCACCGAAAGATCGCCATCATTCACCTGCTGCCTCACCGCCGTGGCATTCATCAGGATGCCGGATCCCTCACTCTGCCTGATAACCTGTCGCAGCTCGAACATCTCAAGAGCGAAGCCTGTGGCCCTGAGCACATTTTCGTCCAAAGCAGGACTGACAACAGACCCTACCGGGGGCAGCTGGGCCACATCGCCTACCAGTATCAGCTTGCAGTCAGCACCGGTATAGACATACTCCAGCAGGTCGTCCAGCAGCCTGCCGCTGCCAAACATTGAGCCGTCAGCTGACTCATCAGGTATCATTGAAGCCTCATCAACAATGAAATAGGTATCCCTGTGCAGGTTACGGTCGAGAACAAATTTTCCCACCCCGTCAGTGGCCGACTTCTGCCTGTATATTTTCCTGTGAATGGTGTAAGCCTCCTTCGCGGTATAGGAACGAAGCACTTTTGCAGCTCTGCCTGTTGGCGCCAGCAGGACTGATTTCTGCCTCAGTGTGGCCAGTGTGGACACCAAAGACGCAATCACACTGGTTTTGCCGGTACCGGCATAGCCAGTCATCAGGAAAATTACGTCATTTGTGTTGTCCGATACAAATTTGGCCAGCATCCGCATGCAGTCAGACTGATCCTGAGTCGGAAGATAACCGAGGTTTTTATTGAGAAGATTGTAAATGTTTTCCTGCCTCATTTTATTTTGACAAACCGGATAACAGTCTGCTTTTTTTTTAAATTTGCACAAAGTTATTCAACAATCGATCATAAAAGATATGAAAACGGCTCTCAACATCGTATTTGCAATCATAATTGTGGTGCTGGCCTATCTCCTAGTGGAAAGCATAATGAAGCCCATTCGTTTTAATAAGGAGAAGGATATCAGGGAAGCTGCAATAAAAGAGAGACTTATTGATATCAGAACAGCCCAGGAGGCTTTCAAATCAGTTAAGAGCCGTTATACCGGCAGCTTTGATACCCTGATCACCTTCCTCAAAACTGACTCTCTTCCACTGGTATTCAAAAGAGGATCTCTCACTGACGAGATGATTGCTGAGGGCATCACCTCCGAGAGAGAGGCTGTGAAAAAGGGTCTAATAAGCCGTGACACAAGCTACATAGCCGTCCGTGACTCAGTATTCCACAAGAATTATCCCATTGATCAGCTCAGGTATGTGCCCGGATTGGAAAAGACGGAATTTCAGATGGCTGCCGGCACGGTTATGACCACCTCCATGGTACTTGTAAACGTGTTTGAAGCATATGTGCTTAATGATGTCTTCCTGGCTGACCTCGACAGACAGCTGGTGGTCAATTATAATGACCAGAGGACAAAGATCACCGGTTTCCCGGGCATGAAGGTGGGTGACATCAGGGTGCCCAATAACAATGCCGGGAACTGGGAGGATTGATGGCCACGTCGCAGATATATCCCCTGGAGCTCATTGATGAGACCCTCGACATAAACGCGACAGACAATTACGATCTTACACTTGAGCTTTCTGAAGAGGGTGTCTCTCTGGCAATACTTGACCGCCTTAGGGGTAAGTATGTGATGCTCAGGCATTACCCCCTTGAAGAGCCTTCTGGTGGCACTCACCGTAGTTTTGCTGACATCCTGGATGCGGATGACTTCCTCAGGAGGAGATACAGGAAAATCTTCATTATCACTCCCACGCTGAATGGCACCTTTATACCTGCCTCTGTTTATGAGCCCGGCCTGCGGGAAGACTACTACCGCTTTAACTTCGGGGAATCAGGAGACGAAGATGTCTTTTCAAACAGCCTTTCATTCCCTGATGCCGTTGTGCTGTTTGCGCCAGGAAAGGAAGCAACCGGAAGCATCACATCACGTTGGCCCGATGTAACCCCATGGCATCATACCAGGCCTCTTCTTACGCATGTGGCAGCCGCTTGCCGGACAAACGAAAACTTTTATGTCCACCTTCACCGGGAGAAGAGTTTTGTGACTGTGGTGGTTGCAGAAAAACGTAATCTCACATTCTGTAACAGCTTCTCCGTCTCTGATCCGCAGGACAGTGCCTACTACCTCTTCAGTGTGCTTGACAGGAAAGGTATCAGACAAGACGAGACCATTCATGTCAGCGGGTTGGTTGAACCCTATAGTGAGGCGCACATAGCCCTGCTCTCCTTTGCCCCGGGAGTGAAATTTGCATCACCTCTGATCAGGCAGAGCTACAGCTATGTCATGAACGAAGTACACCTCCATCGCTGGCTGAACCTCTTCACTGCTGCCTCGTGCGAATAACCGGAGGCAAATACAGGGGACGTCTGATAGAGCCGCCCCCGGGCTTTACGGCCAGGCCAACAACTGACTTCGCCCGTGAGGGCCTGATGAATATCCTGAATAACAGGTATGACTTCCCGGATTTATCATTGCTTGACCTCTTCGGGGGCACCGGGGCCATAAGCTATGAGTTTGCATCCAGGGGAACGGAGATGATTGATATTGTAGAGATTGACAGACGCAACTGCGAGTTCATCAGCAGAACCCTGCGCTCCATGGGGTTGACAACGGCAAGAGTCCACCGCCTGGATGTGCGCCAATGGCTGAAGATATGCCATAAACAGTATGATATAATCTTTGCGGACCCCCCGTATGCCCTCCGTTGGCTGCCGGAATTGCCGGATCTGGTTATGGCATCCGGAGCCGTGCATAACGAAACAATCTTTATCCTTGAACACCCGAAATCATATAATTTCTCCGCTCACCCTTTGCGAACCGACCACCGAAAATACGGTAATGTCAACTTTTCCTTCTTCATTGCCGGCAGTCACCTCGATACCATTAAATGAGAGCCCAATAAGATTTCTTAACAAATTTTCGCATTTATTTCTCAATCTAAATGTATTTTTCGGATATTTTAGCGGTCTATTTTTATATACATT
Source organism: uncultured Rikenella sp. (assembly GCA_964627825.1). GTDB lineage: Bacteria > Bacteroidota > Bacteroidia > Bacteroidales > VadinHA17 > SR-FBR-E99. The sequence continues at coordinate 26,441 of CAZVLJ010000026.1, forward strand.
TATATTTAAACAAACTCTAATCATTACAGAACATGAGAAAATTACTTCTTACAAGTCTGATTTTCTGGATTCTGGGATTTTCCGTCTTCGGACAGCAGAAGATCATTACAGGAACAGTTACAGACAAAAATGATGGACTACCCGTTATCGGAGCTACGGTCCTGGTACAGGGAACATCTGTCGGCACAGCAACTGACATGAACGGGAAGTACTCTATCTCAGCAGAACCGGGAAGTACACTTGTCTTCAGGTACGTTGGGATGAAGTCACAGGAGGTTTTTGTCGGCGACAGGAATGTTGTAGATGTTACAATGGAGCTTGATGATGTTGGGCTTGACGAGGTTGTTGTGGTCGGTTACGGCTCAGCAATCAAGAGAGAGCTTACCGGAGCCATCACTAAAGTAGAGACCAAGGGTATAGCCGAAGTACCCGTGGCCAGTTTTGAGTCAGCAATCCAGGGAAAGACATCCGGCGTCTTCATTGAGCAGGCCAGCGGCAAGCTGGGTGAGACAGTGAAGATGAGGATTCGCGGATCATCATCAGTCTCAGCCAATAACCAGCCACTTTATGTGGTGGACGGAGTTCCCATCACCACAGAGAACATTTCCAACTCGGGCAACCAGCCTACCAGCCCGCTGGCAGACCTGGCAATGACAGATGTAGAATCCATACAGATTCTCAAGGACGCATCTGCAGCTGCCATCTACGGTTCAAGGGCCTCCAATGGTGTTGTGATCATCCAGACCAAGAGAGGCAAGGCAGGCGCAACAAAATTTGATATTCAGTATACTACCGGTATCAGTGAACCCAGTCGCCTGGTTGAATGGCTCAATGCGGATCAATACCTCGAACTCTTCAATGAATCAATGGAAAACGTCTCTGTTGACGGACTCGTCTGGGAATGGCTGCCAAAGGAAGATATCTGGGAAATGTATGTCGGATCCACATGGGACGATGGTTATGATTCAGACTGGCAGCAGGAAGCATTCCAGAAGGGATCACTGAACAGGATCAATGTATCCGGTTCAGGCGGAACAGACAAGACCAGGTACTATGCGGGTCTTTCCTACGATGATACCAAGGGTATCCTTAGGGGCAACAATATGAACAAGATGAGCGCACGGCTCAACCTTGACCAGCAGGCTACTGAAAAATTCAGCTTCGGGATGCAGATGAACGTCATCCGTACCGAGATGGAAAGGGTTCAGAATGACAATGCATTCGCAACCCCGCTGCAACTCGTCGCCCAATCGCCACTAACCCCGGTCTATGACCCGGAAACTGGCGAACTGAATACCGAAACCATATATTATAATGGCCTGATCTCACTCAGGGATGAAACCAACAACCAGACTTCGTTCAGGTCATTGGCAAACATCTATGGTGCATACACCATATTAAAGGACCTAACCTTCAAGAGTGAGTTCGGGTCAGATATCTATGACCTCCGCGAAAAGAACTTCTGGGGAAGGAAGACCATCACCGGCGGTCCGGCCGGCGAGGCTCAGAACCGCTCGGTAAGAGTTATCAATTACAACTGGGAAAACTATCTTACTTATGTCAAGACCCTGGGAGTGCACCACCTTAACCTAGTGGGAGGTATGTCATATCAGCAGTCGAACAGCATCGGCTCAGACATCTTTGGCAAGGGATTCCCCACGGATGACTTTACCAATATTGACAATGCTGCAGAAGTAACCACTTACGGAGGCTGGGAGGAGGGAACATCCTATCTGTCATACTTCGCACGTGCAAACTACAAAATCAATGAAAAGTACTTCTTCACCCTCAGTGGCCGTGTTGACGGCTCTTCACGGTTTGGCGTGGATAACCGCTTCGGGTTTTTCCCTGCCGGATCAGCAGGATGGATAATATCCCAGGAGGATTTCATGGCAGACGTAAAGGATATACTTAGTTATCTGAAGGTAAGAGCCAGTTACGGTGTTACCGGAAACTCAGGAATTCCCGACTTTGCACACCTTGCTCTCTATTCATCTGTAAATTATGCCGGACGCACAGGAATTGAGTCAATTCAGCTACCGAGCAGCGAACTTGGATGGGAAAACACCGCTCAGCTTGACCTTGGAGTTGATTTCGGATTCTTTAACAACAGGATCACCGGTGAGTTCGACTGGTATCAGAAGAGAACCACTGACCTGCTCCTCTACAGAACCCTCCCTGCAACATCAGGTCATGAAGGTATATGGAATAATGTAGGAGAACTGGAAAACCGTGGAATAGAATTCGCACTCCATTCAAATAATCTGTCAGGTAAATTCATATGGACAACAGACTTCAACATGGCATTCAATAAGAACACCATCATTGATATTAACGGCCCTGAGATTACTCCCAATGGCATTAATTATGTGATTGAAGGTCAGCCTATTGGTGTTTTTAAAATTGTTAAGTATGCCGGTGTTGACCCCGATAACGGTGATGCACTCTATTACATCAGTTCAGACAGCGATGAGACAACCAACAACTACAACCTCGCTGAAAAGCAGATAGTCGGATCACCAAACCCTGACTTTACAGGTGGTTTCAACAACTACTTCGAATACGCAGGTCTCGACCTCAACGTGCTCATCAGCTTTGTCTACGGGAATGAGATCTACAACGGTGCAGGAGTCTATCAGTCTGCTAACGGCGACTGGTTTGACAACCAGACAGCTGACCAGATGAACAGGTGGCAGAATCCCGGCGATATCACCGATGTGCCCCAGGCACGCCTTAGCTATGGCAACGGCACAAAGGAGTCAAGCCGCTATCTGTCTGACGGTTCGTATGTCCGATTCAGAAACATAAACCTGGGGTATACTCTTCCGAAAAGTCTTACTTCACATATAAAGATGTCATCAGTAAGGGTGTATCTGGGAGTTCAGAATCTCTATACTCTGACAAACTACAAGGGATGGGACCCGGAGGTTAACTGGGTCGGTGCCGGACGTTCAACTCAGAACAACAACATTATCCAGGGATATGATTTCTATACTGCTCCGCAGGCAAGGACCTATACTCTTGGTATAAATCTCTCATTCTAACGCTAAATACCAATAGTCATGAAAAATATAACAAGCAAATACAAATTCTGGATATTGATTGTTCCGGTATTGGCTATGCTGGCCTCCTGCACGGAGAAGCTTGAGATAAAGCCGAAGCAGTCAATCAATGCAGATCTGGCCCTGACAACGTCTGATAATATTAAAGCCGCAATGGTAGGGGCATACTCGCAGGCCAGCAATGACGGCATATTTGGATCCTACTTCAATGAGTACAGTGAGCTATATGCTGCCACCAATGATATGAGGTTCATGGGTACATACCAGCAGCCCAGGGAATTCTACAACAAAGAAGCTACAACCACGAATAGCTACGTTGAAACAACATGGGTTCAGGCTTATGAACTTATTAACACCTGCAACACTTTGCTTCAGGAAGAGGTTCTTGCTGTTCTCGATGACGGTGATGCTGACAAAGTAAAGGGCGAAGCTCTGTTCCTGAGAGGCTGGATCCTCTTCGAGATGACCAGGCTGTTTGGTCTTCCTTATGAGCCGGGCCAGGCAAACAATCAGCTTTGTATCCCGCTGGTTCTCACACCTACTACTGTTGTATCGGATGCTGTACCAGTAGCCAGAAACACAGTTGAACAGTGCTACACCCAGGCAGAAGATGATCTGACAATGGCACGCGATCTTCTCCCTGACATGAATGGCGTATACGGATCATCATTATCGGCAAGTGCAGTTCTCGCCAGGCTCTATCTTCAAATGGGGAACTACCCACTGGCTGCAGTTGAAGCCAGCAGGGTAATCGAAAGTGGTAACTTTGCCCTGGCAGCAACACCCATGAAGGCTTTCAATAACCCAGAGAACTCAGTCGAGGATATCTATGCAATTCAGAAAAACATAAATTCATCAATAGGATGGCTGACCGTTATGTATGGATCACTTGCCGGAGCCGGAAGAGGTGATTATGAGATCCAGCAGGTATTCCTTGACAGGTTTGACCCGGCAGACCTCCGTGGAGCGCTCCAGGAAGACACACAGGATGGCTACACAATTGACGATATAACCATGATGTATTACATAGGTGTCGGGACCATTCTGAACTATGGTGGAATCAATACTGCCAAGTGGGGTGACTACTACAGGAACATACCACTTATCAGGCTCGCAGAGATGTATCTGATAAGAGCAGAAGCCAACTTTGAAGATCCGGGTGCTGACATAGGTCCGAATACCCCTACACAGGATATCAATGAGATCCGTGACAGGGCAAATGCCCCTCTTTATACTGAAGATGTCACACGTGAACAGATCAGGGAGGAGAGATATCTCGAGCTTTGCTGGGAAGGCCATCGCCTGCATGACCTGAAGAGGTGGAAGCAGTACATCGGCGGATTCGCATACAATGCAGGCAACCTGATACTGCCCATCCCATTCCGCGAGATGGAGGTCAATGACCTGCTTGAACAGAACTCGTGGTATTCAGCTGGGAAATAATCTATTAACGTCAAAACAGAATCAGGAGGGAGGTTAATGCTTCCCTCCTTTTTTATTTTTAACTGAAGACAGGATCTTACGGAAGCATTCTTCATTCAGCGAAACAGGTGATAAAGTACTGCATCCCTGCACTAGGTGAGAGCTCAAAATATATTTGCGCAAAATATTTTGAGGAATGAAAAATTGGATTAATTTTGCCTCGCTTTTGGTGCGGTAGTTCAGTTTGGTTAGAATATCGGCCTGTCACGCCGAGGGTCGCGGGTTCGAGTCCCGTCCGCACCGCCACCTGACGCTCAAAACCCCTTGATATTCAAGGGGTTTTGTCTTTCCTGCCACAAAATCCGCCACAAACTTCTTCCATGTCTTTTCTTAAAAATATATCATTTGGGATTGTATAAAGACATCATAAATGATACAGCATGACAGGAGGTTAGTAGACAAGAAGAGCTTCTGGAATTTGACTTCTGATTTATATCTAAATGTTAATTATGGCAGATGCCGAACTCTACATAAAAACAAATATTAATGCATAAATTTAGATATTTTAAGAGGTCGCAGCATAAAATTAGATATACACCTATATTGTTACCTGATTATTTACCTGAAGTAAAGACAGCCTTAAAAATTGACTGAAGTGCTTCAATTTCATCATCATTAAGCATATGGAAGGTGCTTCTTCTCCTTTTTGGAAAGACTCCGTTATTCTGATGAGTAAATCGGATAAATGAATCTATTAGCTTATCTGGCATATCGATCCTCTGCTTCATTAGCTCCTTGGCTTCATCATAGTCTTGAAGGAAATTTAATTCGTTTGGAAGATCCCGGGAGATAGCTGTTTCAATTACTGTACATAAATATTCAGTTTGTGCTGTGAGATCTGGGAACCTATAATATCCTTTAACTTCTGAAGCATTTAAGACGTTTAATTTTTGTTTTTTATCTTTTGTGTACTTTATTATTTGCATAAGTGGTTTAGAATATGCTTCAAGAGCTTCATCGTATAGTTTCAAATTATTTACCATATGAGCTGAAACTGGAATAATCATTCCAGCAGGTAAGAAATTATCCCTTGACAAAAGATCATGAATTAAAAATCTATGAATTCTTCCATTTCCATCTTCAAATGGGTGTATAAAAACGAATCCAAAAGCTACAGCAGTTGCCCTTACAATTGGATTTACACCTTCCATTTTTATGGCAGTAACTGAAAGATCTTTCATAAGATCCGGAAGAAATTCCGGTGGTGGACATATATAATGAATGATCTCATCATAATTCCATGTTGTCTGGCCAATATAATTTTGAAAATCCCGAAAACCTTTAGCTGCAAAACGTGGATCAACAATCTGATTCTGTAGAGCTACAAGAGATTCCTCACTAAGAAGTTCTCCAATATTTTTATTACCAGCATTACTCAACAAACTAGCAAATCTTTCAATACGCTCTGGTGTTGGTTCTTCCTTTTCAATTTGGTACGATGAACGTGTTTCCTTTTTGTATAAATAATTATTGGCCCTTGTTAATATTTCAGGAGAATAGTTCTTTGTGAGTTCCCTGAGAGACTCAGAAAAATCATGTTCAAGTGCTTTTGATATAGTATCCGTTTTCTTAATAGTAGGGCAAAAACCAACATCACCTAATAAATTATTGTTTATGCGCCACCGGTTATTCTTAACAGTTGCACCTGTAAAATACCTTTTAGAGTCTATTAAATCAACATAGTTGATGTTTGGTCTGTCTTCAATGGGTAGCTGGTCTCCAGTTAAGAATTCATACCAAAATCCAATCTTCCTGGAATATTTAGAGCTTGGTGCAGATTCTATATATTCAACTATATCTGTTTTAGGAATACATTTTAAGACAGCCTGATAAAAGCTCATTTGAACGTCATCATATTTAAGAGCAAACTCAAAATGGCTTAACGGAGTATCTACTTTAAGACTATATTGCGCCTTTTGGTAGGTGTCAATAATTGTCCCATCCTGCAGTATTTCAACTTTTGATCTTGTACCAAGATAAGATTCATGAGATAATTTAATATTTGAAAGTTGATAGTGCTTCTTTAGCCAGGTACTTCCAATTGGTTTTTCAGACATATGCCAAAGATTTCTTTATTTAAACCATTCTGCATAAAAACATATTTAATTGCATAAATATAGTTATATTTTGGACATATTGCATAAAATCAAATATAAATAACAATTCTTTATGCCAAAATCATTGATCTTTCCACAAAAGTAAATATTTCACCAAAGTATCATTTAGTAAGAAACGACAACGGATCACAGTTCATTGCAAATATGGTAAGGCAATACGTTCGTAGCCTGGAGGCTCACCAGGAATTTACTCATATAGCAACGCCAGAGGAAAACGCGTATATTGAAGCTTTCCACAGCATATTTGAAAGAGCGGTTATCAAACGCTTTGATTTTGAGAGCTATTACGAGTCAAAGCAAACTATCGCGGCATACATGGATTTTTATAACAATAATCGGCTCCATGGAAGCCTGAAAAGAAAGACGCCTATGCAGGTGTGGAATGAATACTACCAGTCATTATCAACCGATAAGCAACTTTCAG
>CAZVLJ010000027.1:0-32563 GCA_964627825.1 uncultured Rikenella sp.
ACCCTTTGGGTCTATTACATGCCCGGCACACCAATTCTTGAAGCTCTACGAGCTTTTATTGTCAACACTATTTACAATTGCATACTGCCTGATCTACATTTCTTAAAGCTCTACGAGCTTTCATTGTCCGACTGCTGACTGAAGACAACTTCCCCGTTCAGAATAACCGTTTCCACCAGGTTAGTGCCGTAAGCATAGGGCAGGAACCCGTATGAAGGGATCCTCTTCGTAATAAACAGGTTAGCCTTTTTGCCGACCGTGATTGAGCCGTGGGTCTCTGACAGGCCCATGGCATAGGCTGCATTGAGCGTGACGGCATTGATGGCCTCCTCAGGAAGGAGCCGCAGCTTTATGCACCCAAGTGAAACCACCAGCTTCATATTACCTGAAGGTGATGATCCAGGATTGTAGTCACTGGCCATCGCCAGCGGCAGTCCCGCCTCAATCATCTTCCTTGCAGGCGGATCAGTCATTCCGAGGAAGAAGGCTGCTCCCGGCAGGAGTGTCGGCATTGTGCCGCTGCCAAGCAACGCACTGATCTCCTCGTCGCCGGTGAACTCCAGGTGGTCCACCGAGAGAGCCCCGTGCTTCACTCCCGCCTGTATCCCTCCCGAATAATCGAGCTCGTTGGCATGAATCTTTGGGCGCATGCCATGCCGCGCACCGGCCTCAAGTATGCGGGCAGTCTCCTCTACGGTGAAGAACCCCCTGTCACAGAACACATCTATATAATCAGCCAGCCTCTCCGAGGCAACGGCCGGGATCATCTCGTTGACTATCAGGTCAACATACCCGCTCCTGTTATCACGATAGAGTGCCGGCACGGCATGCGCCCCCAAAAAGGTTGATCTGACAGTCAGGGGCGACTCCTTTTTTATCCTTTTTATCACCCGTAACATCTTCAGCTCATCCTCCGTGGTCAGGCCGTAGCCGCTCTTTATCTCCACTGCCCCGGTGCCAAAGGAGATAATCTCCTTCACACGTTCCATCGACTGACGGAAGAGTTCCTCCTCAGGTGTATCATGCAACAGCTTTGCCGAGTTGAGTATCCCTCCGCCCCTTTTAGCTATTTCTTCATAAGAGAGTCCGCGGATCTTGTCAGTATACTCTTTCTCCCTGCTCCCGGCATAGACCAGGTGTGTGTGTGAGTCACAGAAGGCAGGGAAAACATATCCCCCTCCAGCGTCCAGCTTCGTTATGGCATCACTGTATGGGGGCATTGTCTCCGGGGTTCCGTAACCGGCAATGATGCCGTCTTCTATCAGCAGCCAGCCGTTCTCAATAACCGGCAGTACCGCCATATCCTTTCCTGCCGTGAAAGCAATAGTTTCCTCCCTGGTCTGTACCAGCATTCCCGTATTGTAGATTATCATGCTCATGACACCGGGTTTAAAAACCACTAATGTAGCAATATTAAAATAATTAGGATATGAGCATCATTTTTCTTTACCTTTACTTTCCTGATAAAAATGACACCTATGAAAAGACTCTATGTAATGCTGTTCTCAGCACTCCTCGCCTCCGCAATGGTAGCCCAGGAGACCAAAACAGGATGGAACTTTGGCGCGTTGCCGGCAGTCACCTACAGTACTGACCAGGGATTCCAGTACGGAGCCCTCGTGAACCTGTTCGACTATGGCGATGGTTCAATCTATCCTGATTACTATCACAGGATTTATATCGAAGCCTCCACCTTTACCAAGGGTAGCTCAATCCTCAGGATCATGTATGACTCTGATTACCTTATCAAGGGCATAAGGTATGCCGTTGATCTTAGTTACATGCCTGACTTTGCCTATGACTTTTACGGCTTCAACGGATTCGGATCGGTGTATGTCAGTGATTGGACAAATGATGAGCTGTCCGCACCAATCTACCGGAGCCGCTTATTCTACGCCATGAAGCGCCATCTCTTCAGATTCAAGAACGACTTCATCGGCAACATTGGGGAGAACAACTGGCACTGGAACGCCGGCCTCAGCATCCAGCAATTCAAACCGGACATCCTGGATGTCTCAAAATTCAACAAGGGAAAAGAACCTTCCGATCCCAAGTACCTGCCTGACGTAGCCACCCTGTACGAATACTACACCGGTGCCGGGATCATTTCAGAAGAAGAGGCCGATGGCGGATGGATCACCGGGATTAAAGGCGGGATATCATATGACACCCGTGATCAGCGTGCCTGCCCCATGAGCGGCATATGGGCCGAAACGGGAATAGAGGTAGTACCCGAGTTCCTGGGAGCCGAGTCTTCCTTCGGAAAGCTATATCTCACCTGGAGACAATACTTTACACTTAAGGAGGATGACCTTAGCTTCGCATACAGGCTGGGATACCAGCAGACACTGTTCGGAGACGTTCCATTCTATTACCAGGGACAGGTGATCGTCTCAGAACTGCGCGGCGCAAGCTCGGAGGGACTGGGCGGCAGCAAGACGCTAAGGGGTATCCTCCGCAACAGGGTCGTGGGCAATGGCATAGCCTATGCCAATGCCGAACTACGCTGGAAAATGGTGCGGTTCAGGTTCATCAACCAGAATTTCTACCTCGGAACCAACTACTTTATTGATGCCGGAATGGTAACTGACCCGATCGATGTTGACAGGACCGCATTCACCACCTACCTGCAGGCTAACCACCCCGGGGAGCTGGTATCAGATTACATTGTTGATGAAAAGGATACGCCGCACATAGCAGCCGGCCTGGGCCTTAAAATAGCCATGAACGAAAACTTTATCATCTCGGCTGACATCGGGAAGGCTCTGAAGGAACAGGATGGTAATATGGAGTTCTATATAGGACTCAATTACTTGTTTTAGTCCGTGGACTCGTTGGGAGAAGTCGGCAGTCCGCAGTCGGCAGTCGGCAGAAGTTTTTAACTGCTTACTGCTGACTGGTACAGCCGACTATAATTTCCCCAGCCACATCCCGAAAGCAACACCAATATAGTTGCCAAGGATCCAGCCTATCATACCTGTAGCCAGCCCTGTGAGAATGATATCCTTGTTCCTGAGGGCTGCTGCAACCATAGGCACGAATGGAGGCGAATAGACAAACCCGGTGGTGGTAATAAGATAATCGTCAGCATTGATCCTGAAGATCCATGAGAGGAAGAGGTGCAGGAACAGCGAACCGAAATAAGCATAGGTAATGAACAGGAGAAGGTTGAAGTACCTGACCTGGAAAATGATGCTCAGGTCACACCTTGTGGCGATGACTATTGAAAAGGCTATTATAAGGTACATGCCAAGCTGGAATGTCTTTCTTATATCCCTTACAGGCTTAATGAACGAGGCAGCAACACCGAGTGTTGTAATTGTAAGTATCACTGACACCGTCAGAGGCACTTTTGGTAAAAGTGACCCTACAAAGAGTCCCACACCTGTGATTACGACCGCAAGTGCTATTGCTCCGAGCAACGGAAGCACTGTCACCTTTCTGAACATCCCGGAATAATCGTCAAAATCCTCTGCCATTTTCCGGTTTACTGCGTTTATGTCATTTTCATCGCCTGTTGACCCGGCCGGAGCCTTGAAAGGCGGAAGGAAGAGCCTGAAGAAAGCCGGTCCGGCCGTTAAAAAGAAAAGGATGACAATAGCCCCGACAATCATATCGTAGGTGTTTGTCAGCACGAAAGCGTGCGGGTCAACCCTGAGTGCCAGTGCAATCGAAGCCAGGTTAACCGATCCGCCAGTATATAGTCCGATAAGCATCCCTCCTATCTTGTCAGCCCCCTCTATCTTATCCCTGAATATCAAGTATCCCGTTGCCACAATGACAATTACAGAGAAGAGAGCCAGTACCATCGACAGGAAACCCTTGCCGGAGAATCTCAGCCATCGCCTGACATTGAGGGAGAATAGTATCAGCGGAATGGCTAGCAGAACCAACGCACTCTGCATGTTATCCTGCACAGCCACTATACTGTTGTACCTCAGATCACTGTGCTTCAACGTGCCGGCCGCCACCATCTCAACCGCCTCAGCCTTTGGTATGTATGGCCTGTCCTGCCCTATTGTGGCATCCCGGTACGCCTCACTGCCGCGGGGCATAATGCCCACATTGGCAATAATAATCCCGGTAGCATACGCCAGGACAATGGCACCAAACCTCTTCAGAACAGCATATTTCTTTGTGAGCCAAATTAGAAAAGCCGGGAAAACGAGGCAGAAAACTGCCAGCAGTATTAGGCTGAACATAACGGTCAGTTTTAGAAAACCAAAAATAGAAAAAGCCTTCCGCCCGATTGGCAGCAAGCCTTCAAAAGGGGTCTTTATACTGCTTTTGAAATAAGTATTTTTACTTATCAGGGCACTCCCTGAAACTTTTGTTGTACTGCTCTATCGCCCTCTCGCTCATACCCATGCTTGAGAAACCTCCGTCGTTGAAAATATTCTGCATGGTGATCTTCCTGGTCAGATCGGAGAAGAGAGTGATACAGACGTCAGCACAGTCGGAGGCATCGGCATTGCCAAGGGGCGACATCCTGTCAGAAAAGTCCACCAGTGAATCAAAGCCCGCTATGCCCGCTCCGGCGGTGGTTGCTGTGGGCGACTGTGACACGGTGTTGATCCTGACATGTCTCTCCTTGCCGTAGATATACCCGAAGCTCCTTGCAATTGACTCCAGCAGCGCCTTGGCATCACCCATGTCATTGTACCCCGCCAGGGTACGCTGGGCTGCCACGTAGGTCAGTGCCACCACCGAACCCCACTCTTTTATTGCATCCATCTTCCATGCTGTCTGCAATATCCGGTGGAAGCTAAGTGCAGAGATGTCAAACGTCTTCAGCATGTTCTCATAGCTGCTTTCTGCATAGGGGATTCCCTTCCTGACATTGGGAGACATCCCTATGGAATGAAGCACAAAGTCAATCTGCCCGTCAAAGATCTCCATTGCTCTACTGAAAAGGACTTGCAGATCCTCCATGCTGGTAGCGTCAGCAGTAATTACTTCACTGCCTGTCTTTTCCGCCAGCGAGTCAATGGTACCCATACGTACTGCCACAGGGGCGTTTGTAAGTACCAGCCTTGCGCTCTGCGCATGAGCTTTTTCAGCCACATGCCAGGCAATTGATTTGTCATTGAGCGCACCGAAGATAATTCCCTTTTTGCCCTCTAACAGATTATTTGTCATGATCTTCTCTTTCCGTTTTTTTTCAACAGCTACATGATCAGTTTCCTTTCAGGAGTTCACGGGCATTGCGCATGGCAGCTTCAGTGATGGTACTGCCGCTGAGCAGCCTGGCAACCTCTGTCACCCTTTCTTCGTCGTTTAACAACCTGACACGGGTTATTGTTGAGTGATCACTTTCCTCCTTATAGACATGGTAGTGCATTTCTCCCCTGGAAGCCACCTGTGGCAGGTGAGTAATATTTATTACCTGCATATTTTTGCCCATATCTGCCAGAATGGAGCCCACCATTGAGGCCACCTCTCCCGAGACACCTGAATCGATCTCATCAAAGATGATTGCAGGCAGGCCGGAGCTGCTTGCCAGCGCTGATTTCAGGCATAGCATTACCCTTGACAGCTCACCCCCGGAAGCACACCGTGAGAGCTCTTCAGGCTCAACCTGTCTGTTGGCACTGAAAAGGAATTCCACCGCATCTGTTCCTGACGGACCCGGCGCCCCGAGGTCTTTTACCCGTGCTTTAAAGCGTGCATGCGGCATGCCCAGCTTACGGAGGCTCGCCGTTATCTGTCCTGCGAGAGGGTCAGCTGCCCTGTTCCGGGCTTCTGAAAGCCGTGCAGCAAGAGCATCGACTTCGGCATAAGCTTCATCACTTCTTCTTTTCAGCCCTTCTATCCTCTCATCGGCATCGCCGGTGTCGGCCACGGCTTCTTCCACTCTTCGCTGTACTGACAGCAGTTCATCAATGTCCCTGCAGCGGTGTTTTTGCATCAGAGAATAAATGATATCCAGCCTTTGAGTAATATATTCGAGCCTGCCGGGATCAGCGGAAGCGCTTTCATTTAGTTTTTCAGCTTCATATGAGATATCATCCAGCTCAATGAGTTGTGTCTCCAGCCGCTTTTCAAGCTCTCCTGCCTCAGGCAGCCATCCGGCTATCCTTGAAAGGCTGAGACGTGCCGCACGCAACAGTGAGAGAGCAGAGACATCCTCCCCTTCCAGGGCAGCGGTAACCTTTGCCAGCGCCTCCTTGATCTCCGATGCATTCGAGAGCATCTCCTGCTCCTTCTCAAGCGTCTCCTGCTCACCCTGAACCAGGTTCACCGCCCTGAATTCCTCAAGCTGATGAGAATAGTAGTCATGATCTGCCCTTGCCCTCCCCAGAGCGAGTGCAGCTGCATCATACTCCTTTCTGGCCGCCTGGTATCGTGCCCATACCTGCGAATACTCCTTCGCAAGAGCTGTGGTTCCTGCATAGGCATCAATAACGCGGACCTTGAACATGGTGTTGCCAAGCAGGAGGGTCTCATGCTGTGAGTGAACATCAATCAGCCTGCTGCCCAGCTCCTTCATCACACCCAGGTTGACGGGCGTGTCATTGAGGAATGCTCTCGATTTGCCTGACGGGGCTATCTCTCTTCTCAGTATGGCGTCATCATCATAGTCAACTCCGTTCTCGCCGAAGAGCTCTTCCAGGTCATATCCCCTGATATTGAATTCGGCCTCCACAATGCACTTCTCATCCTGGCTCAGCAGCACGGAGGTGTCAGCCCTCTCCCCGAGTACCAGTCCCAACGCCCCCAGGAGAATAGACTTCCCGGCTCCGGTCTCACCGGTGATAATGGTAAAGCCTTCGCCGAAGGCCATATCCAGCTCTTTAATGATGGCGTAGTTCCTAACTGTCAGTCTGCGGAGCATGAGAGGTCAGTTGTCAGGTGGAGGAGAGTATCTTCTGATACTTGTTCTCATTGGCCGGGTCAATATCATTCAGTATCTGCACCACCCTGTTCTTTTCCTCGGGGAAACCCTGTGAGAAGATGTTTACTATCTCATCTGCCTTCGCGTCAAGTATGACGGTCATATAATACATGAAAGGATCCGGCCTGCGTCTGTACACCTCCTGGAGCCTGCGCAGGCTCTCATAGATCTCGGTCCTCGCCTGTGTCATGTCAGACTCCATACGGTCAAGGCCCCTGAGGTGATAGAGGTAAAGAAACTGCCTCACGCCGGCATACTCATTGTCCAGGATATTTTTCACCATCCAGTAGCGGTTCCTGTTCCTTGATCCGTCATAAGGCTTCCATCCCTGTTCCGGCGCGTTCTGGGCATTGGTCACTATCTTCTCAGCCACCTGGAAATATGGGGTACCGCCTCCCTGCGCATATGTGTCAAAATCCATCCCTATCAGGAGATAAGCATAGTAAGCCAGCACCGAAACGAGATTGCTGGTGTGGCTGTTTGGATTGAACTCGAGAGGCTGGAACTCAACATACCTGAATTGGAAATTGTTGTCGACGAAATTGAGGACCGTTGACTCGTAGGTTGTATTGTAAACAGGCCTGCTCAGCTGCACCTGGATCGTTCCGCGAAACTCATCCGCTGAGAGCTGTTCATCCAGGCTTATGAGCAGGTTACACTCTATTCTTTCAGAAAAACTGAGGATATTGTCTGTCCAGACCATGCTGTTCATGAACTCGTAGATATCACGCTGCATGTTCTGAAAGACCTCCCTGTTCGATCCCTGTATCTTCTGAGCCGAAACCTGGACATTGCAGTACAGTTCCTGTGACCGGGCAGTACCGGCGGTCAGTATCAGAAGAACTGCTGCAATAAATAGTCTGGTCCGTGATGGTTGGCTCATGTGTTATCAGCGTATCAGTGAGATAATCTTGTCAAATATATCAGAAGCAACTTCCTCCTTTGATTTCAACTCAAATTTATCAATATTATTATTACTGTCAATGATGGTTATCCGGTTGGTTTCATGGCCAAAGCCGGCCCCCTCATCCCGCAGTGAGTTGAGTATTATCAGATCAAGGTTCTTCCTCAGCAGCTTTCCCCTGGCATTCTCTGTCTCGTTGTCCGTTTCAAGAGCGAACCCGGCAAGGATCTGTCCCTTCCTTTTGATCCTTCCGAGTGATGCCGCAATGTCTTCGGTAGGCTTCAGCCTGAGGTCCAGATAACCTGACCACCTTTTCATTTTTGTGTCATGGACTTTTTCCGGGGTGAAGTCTGCCACTGCTGCTGCCAGGATTGCAATATCGCAGGTGCGAAAAGCCGCCAGTGAGGCTGTCTTCATCTCTGCTGCCGTCTTAACCGCAACAATGGTTATCTCTCTCTCTGATGGCTTAAGGCTCACCGGCCCGAGCACGAGGGTCACCTCTGCTCCCCGCCTCACGGCCTCATCGGCCAGAGCAATACCCATTCGCCCGGATGAATGGTTGCTGATGAAACGAACCGGGTCAATGGGCTCGATGGTCGGTCCGGCATTGATCAGGACCCGTCTGCCATGTAACGGCAGTTCAGCTTTTTTTTTTTTGAAAGGACTTGCTTTATCTCCTTTACTATCACCTCGGGCTCTGCCATCCGCCCTTTGCCATCCAGTCCGCTTGCCAGTTCACCTGTATCAGGTTCTATTATATGATTACCGAATGACTTCAGCCTCTCGATGTTGCTGACTGTTGCCGGATGAGCAAGCATGTCAAGGTCCATGGCCGGGGCAAGCAGTACGGGGCAACGCGCTGAGAGGCAGGTTGTCAGTAGCAGGTTATCCGCTATTCCTGCTGCCATCTTACCCATCGTGTTTGCCGTGGCGGGTGCAATGATGAAGAGGTCAGCCCATAGGCCCAGATCAATATGGCTGTTCCATCTCCCGTCTTCCGGATTGAAGAAATCAACCAGAACCGGATTTTTCGAGAGTGTGGCCAGGGTCAGCGGAGTGATGAACTCCCTGGCCAGCGGGGTCATGATCACCTTAACCTCTGCCCCCTCCCTGACAAGTAACCGGATGATAATGGCAGCCTTGTATGCTGCTATACCTCCGGTGACCCCAAGCAGTATTTTCCTGCCTTTAAGCATGTTGTGCAACTATTTCTTTTGCTTCTGCTCCTTCTCGGGATTACGGTAGTAGATCTTCTCGTCTTCAAATTCGGCAAGAGCAATAAGTGTTGACTTGGGAAGTCTTTCGTAGAATTTTGATATCTCTATCTGCTCCCTGTTCTCAAACACCTCTTCAAGATTGTCATTGAAAGAAGCAAACTCCTCCAGCTTTGAGTTGAGCTCCTGTTTCATTTCAACGCTTATCTGGTTTGCCCTCCTGGTGCATATGATGACACTTTCGTAGATATTGCCCGTTGACACATCAAACTTGTCAATATCCCTGGTAACTGTAGTGTAAGGGGCTGATGTCTTTTTGTAGTCCATATTGTTAATGATAGTCAATTGTTATCTGTTGATTGTACTGATGTGTCTACCTGCAGGTACCTTGCAGTGCTTTCAAAGATCCTGTTCACATCCTTTGCAAATTTGCTCTGAGGGAACTCTTCAATGAACGAATAGTATTCGTCAAGCGTGGTCTGGTACCGCTCCACCCTCTTTGAAGGTATGCTGTTCAACGCCAGTAGATATTGCGCATCAAGCTTGAGGTACATCAGTTCCTCGCGGTACCTTGTATCCGGATACTCCTTGAGGCTGCTGGCAAGTGATACGGTGGCGGCACGATACTCCTTCAGATCATAATAGAGCCTTGCGCTGAGATATGATTTCTCAACCAGCTTCTCCTGGAGTTCCAGAATCCTGGCCTTGCAGTCGTCCGTACGGGTGCTGGTCGGATAACGCTGCATGAAGATTGTAAAGCTCTCTATTGCCTTTTTGGTATTTGCCTGATCCAGCTCCGGACGGGGACTTTGATAATAATCGCACAGGGCTGCCAGATAATGCGCCTCCTCGGCATTGTTGCTCAACGGATAGGTCTCGGCAAAAGTCTGATAATAACTGCCTGCCATCATGTAGTCACGTATCTTGAAATGAGCCTGTGCATTTATCCAGTTAAGTTGCTCAGCTTCGTCAGTGGCCCTGTACCTCGGCAGTATCTGCGAAAGAAGCTCTATCGACTTCATGTACTTGCCGTCGTCATAATACTCAAAGACCTTGGCCTTTTTAAGCTCGTAGTCAGAGCTCTTCAGAAGCTTCTCATACTCACCGCATGATGAAACGATGAGAGCAAGCACCAAAAATGTTATCGGTCTGATCCTCATACCCGGAAATGTTGCGCAAAATTACTATTTTTTTTGATTAGTGGGTTCATTGTTGTACAAAAGTGCTCTCTTTTAGAATACAAAGTAGTTAACGCATTGTTAAAACAACGGAACAAATAGGTATAAATAGGTACTATGCCTGAGATTTGTTTTGATAATTTTGCGCACATCAATCAAAAACTATACTGACGTGGATATTTTCGACAAGATCAGAAAGAACCGTGGTGCGCTCGGACAGTACCAGGAACAGGGTGACGGGTATTTCATGTTCCCGAAACTTGAGGGTGAAATCGGCCCCCGCATGAAATTCATGGGTAAAGAGGTGCTCAACTGGAGCCTCAACAACTACCTGGGACTTGCCAATCACCCTGAAGTGCGGAAGGCAGATGCCGACGCAGCAGCACAGTACGGCCTGGCATACCCGATGGGCGCCAGGATGATGTCAGGGCAGACCACCCTGCATGAGAAATTTGAAGCTATGGCTGCCGAATTTGTCGGGAAGGAGTCCGCGTACCTCCTCAATTACGGTTACCAGGGAATGGTTTCCATTATCGACTGCCTGGCGGGAAGGCATGACGTAATTGTTTACGACTCCGAATCACATGCCTGCATCATGGACGGCCTCCGAATGGTCATGTCAAAGCGGTTCGTCTATGCTCACAATGACATGGAGAGCTTCGAAAAACAGCTGAAGCACGCTAAGAATATAGTTGACAGCACCGGAGGGGGGATCCTTGTAATCACCGAGGGAGTCTTCGGCATGGCCGGCGACCTGGGCGCCCTGGACAAGATAGTCACCTACAAGAAGAAGTATAACTTCCGCCTCCTGGTTGATGATGCCCACGGCATTGGCACAATGGGCAAAACAGGTGCCGGTACCGGTGAGCACTTCGGTGTGCAGGACAAGATAGACGTCTATTTCGCCACCTTCGCCAAGAGCTTTGCAGGTATTGGAGGATTCGTGGCAGGTGAAAAGGATATCATCAGCTATCTCAGGTTCAACCTCCGTTCCCAGATATACGCCAAGTCGCTGCCCATGGCAATGACCATTGGCGCCATCAAACGCCTGGAGATGATGAAGACACACCCCGAACTTCGTGAGAACCTCTGGAAGATAACCCATGCACTGCAGAAAGGGTTCAGAGATGCAGGGTTTGACCTCGGCCGTACGGAGTCGCCTGTAACACCCGTCTTCTTCAAGGGCGGCCTGGCACAGACAACACACCTGATAAAGGACCTCAGACAGAACTATGGCATCTTCTGCTCGGTGGTGATCTATCCCGTGGTCCCGAGAGGCGTAATCATGCTCCGCATCATACCTACCGCCGTTCATACCATGGATGATGTCAACTATACCGTCCAGGCTTTCAAGGAGATAAAGAAGAAATTGGAGAGCAACGCTTATCCTGACGAGCTGGCCGATTTCAGGAACTGATCATCACCCGCGGTTTCAATTTTTCTCTTTCCTCATATCTCGTCTGTCCGCGGTTTCAATCTCTCTCTCATTCCTTTAACTCCCGCCTTCAGGCAGTCAGGGCGCATTGTTGATTTCCGCCCGGAATCCTGGTGATGCAGCCGTCAGTCAATTGACAGTATAGTTAACCTTTTGGATATCTGTGTTATGATAAAATAACAGCAGGAGTCTGTAATGTTTTTGCTCTCTGTTCGTCATTGTTATTGTAAACACATAAAAACGGACAGTCATGAAAAGAATTCTTTTTGCAATTTCACTCCTGACGCTCACCGCAGCGCTGTCGGCACAGAGAGCCACACTTGATGATTTCTTCGGCAGGTATGAAGACCGGGAGGGATACACCTCCATAGTAATCAACGGTAGCATACTCAAGTCATTCGCCAAATCAGGTGAACAGGGTGACGAGGATACCGTCACAGGCAAGATTACCTCCATACGCCTGGTTATCAGGGATAAAGATAAATGCCCAGGCTCGCAGGCGTTGATACCGGAACTGAGGAACATTATCCGACGGGGAAGATATGAGGAGCTGATGACAGTGAGAGATGAAGGATCCGATATCCGCTTTATGGCAAGGATGGAAGGAGACATGGTCAGGGAACTGGTGATGATGGCCGAAGGTCATGACAATGAGGTGGTAGCGCAGATAAGCGGCAGGTTCACCCGTGAGGAGGCATCCGGCATAATGACCAATAACGGCGACAGGCTTGCCATTCTTGAGGACCTGGAAATTAATGCTAAATGATACCTTTGGAAAAGATTTCAGAGAGAAATGACTCCCGAAGAGTTCAGGAAAGAGATACTGCCGGAGGGGCGAAGGCTTTATGCCCTTGCCTACCGGTTCCTGAATAACCGGGATGAGGCTGAAGATGCGGTGCAGGAGGTGATGATGAAACTCTGGAGCGGCAGAAATGAAAGGAGCAGATATGCCAGCCCGGCTGCATGGTGCACCACGGTGACCCGCAACTGCTGCATTGACATGCTCAGGAAAAGAAAAAGGCTCAGGCTTGAGCCTCTCAATGAAGCAGACAGATGGGCAGCCTTACAACCTGATAATGAGGGTATCGGCGATGGACGCGAAGCAGCAGGAGTGGTCTCCGCCATTGTTGGCAGCATGAAGGAACCGGGCCGCAGCGCCATCATAATGAGAGACATGGAGGGATACTCCTACGAAGAGACCGCCGAAGCATTGGGAACGAACGTGGCAGCACTGCGAACACTGATATCCAGGGCCAGAAAGCATGTCAGGGAAGAGATGAACAGAATATACAACTATGGAACAGGAGAAAATAAGAGAACTGATAAACAGGTATTTTGAGGGTGATACCACCGCTGAGGAGGAACAACTGCTCAGGGAGTACCTGAATGACCCCTCTGCTCCTGACCTGCTCCGCGAGAAGCTGGGATACCTGGCCTCCTTCCCAGGAAAGGTGCCTGAACCATCGGCAGGGTTTTATGAAAGACTGGAGTCGGTGACACATGCACCAGTCACCATAAGCCCACAGCGAACAGCTCGGCGGTATCTGGCAGCGGTTGCAGCCGTAGCTGTCATCATTGCCGGATTGTGGATGATCTTCTTCCACCAAGGCTCACCTGTGACAAGGGATACATATGATGACCCGGTGATTGCAATGGCTGAAGTAAAGAGTATCCTCATGAATGTTTCAGGAAAGATGAACAGCGGGGTTGAACAGCTGGGACAGGTAAGTGCCATCACTGAGAAGAGAGAGGAATTTGAAGGTCTTGGCAGGATAAGTGACATCGTTGCAGACAACCTTTCCAGGCTACGGTACCTTAATGAAATCAATCCAGGCCAGGAAGAAATTAATATAGAATAAAAACTATTAAGATGCGAAAAGAAACACTCATAATACTGCTGCTGACAGTAATGTCAGCTTCGCTCTGCGCACAGAAAAGCCCCGTAGATGACCTGTTTGACAGGTATGACGGGAAAGAGGGATTCACCTCGGTTTACATCTCCTCAAAGATGTTCAGTCTGCTCTCCAGGATTGACAGTGATGATGAGGAGTTTCGTAACCTGGTGACGAGGATCAAAGGAATACGTATCCTCAGTATGGACAGCACTGCCGCCTCGCGGGGAGTGAATTTTGCCACGGAGCTCATGCCCAGGCTCAGGCGAAACGGTTATGAAGAGCTGATGACAGTTAAGGAGGATGATGGCGAGGTCTTCTTCATGGTCCGTGAAGCAGGCGAACGGATAGCCGAACTGGTGATGATCACCGGCGGAGGAGGAACCTCACTCGTATCAATCCAGGGCGACCTGGACCTGAAGACAATTGCCAGCCTGTCAGACAGTATGGGCATCGGTGAGCTGGAGGAGCTTGAGAAGGTGAACAGGTGAACAATTTGCCGGATCATCATGTTATTGGGTTGTACAACCTGAATATCTGATGACCGGCAATATTGGTTCAATGAACACCCCTGAGGAGCTTTTACAGGCATATACTGCTCTCTTTCTCTTTCTGGGCGGAGCAGTGACTATGGCTCCCGACGAGAGCGGCCTGCCCAATCTCTGTGATTCAGGACTGCTCAGGAACCTGCCTGTGGAAAGTTCAAACAGCCGGTTCCAGGCTGCAAGCAGGCTGCTCAGGTCGCCCTGCCCGTTTAAACAGCAGTGCCGCCTTTCCGTCAGCGGTAACTACAGATCACTTCTTGCCGCGGAGAAGGAAGCGGCAGCTTATCCGGCGGCATCACACTGGGTCAGCAGCAGTCAACCCGCTGCAGAACACCATCATGAACTCTGTAACCTCTATAACAGGTACGGACACAGCAGGTCCGCAAAATGCACACTTCCTCCTGATCATCTCGGCATCCAGCTGCTCTTTGCCAACCTGCTCATTGAAAAATATCTAACTGAGGCTGATAATGACATCAAGGCAGTGATCGGAAGAGATCTTGCCGGGTTTATCAAAAATGAGATGCTTAACTGGCTGCCTCAATGGGCAGACACTGTAACTGCCACTTCAAAAACGAAATGCTATACCGGTGTTGCCGGACTGATTGTGGGCGGACTGGAGGATATCCTCGGTATTCTGAAGGATCAGAAGTTGGGATTGTAGAAACGCTTTATGGCTCCCATGTAGTATTCATTCCAGCCCTCAGCGATGTTGGTGTAGTCCTCCACCGGAATATTCGTATGCTCAACAGTTACTGCCGTTAATCCGCCATTGCCGGCGATGGTGATGGTAACCAGCGAGTCCAGCTCTCTGTCTCCGAAATACCACTCCTGAACCACTTTTCTGTCCGGGATCAGATCAATGATCCTGCCGCAAATATCTCCGTCCCACATATTGAACTCCTCCCCGGTCTTTGACGGCATTAAAGCCGTATACCCGGACCAGAGCTCAATTGTATATGGATTCGTGAGAGCAGCATAAATGTCAGAAGGTTCAGCGTTGATTTGATAAGTCTTTTTAAAATTCCGCATAATCAGCGTTAGTTTTCCCCTGTTATTCTTGTTAGTAGTTTCCTATCCCTGTTCCGCGAGATACCTCTCGGCGTCAATGGCAGACTTACAGCCACTCCCTGCTGCCGTCACTGCCTGCCTGTAAATATGATCAGCCACATCCCCGGCTGCAAATACTCCCGGCACCTTTGTTCGTGTTGACCCCGGTTCGGTTATAATGTACCCCGTCTCATTCGTCTCCAGCCATGGTTTGAATACCTCCGAGTTTGGCGTATGGCCTATGGCAAGGAAAAAACCCTCAATATTGATATTGAATTTTTCCTCCTCAGGGGTTCCCCTGCCGCGTACCACCACTGCTCCCTCCACGCCCTGTGTGCCAAACAGATCCTCCACCTGGCATTTCCAGAGTATCTCTATGTTAGGAGTGTTCATCACCCTGTGCTGCATCGCCTTACTGGCCCTGAGCACATCACGCCTGACTATCATGTACACCTTTCTGCACAGGCCGGCAAGGTAGGTAGCCTCCTCACATGCGGTGTCACCACCGCCCACAACAGCCACATCCTTGCTGCGATAAAAGAAACCGTCACAGGTGGCGCATGCCGACACTCCCATACCTGCATATTTCGTCTCTGCCGGTATACCCAGGTATTTAGCAGTGGCGCCGGTGGCAATAATCACCGTATCAGCCTCAATAACAACACTGTCATCGAATGTTACCTTCAGCGGCTTACCCGAAAAGTCGGAAGAGGTGGCTATGCCCATGCGTATGTCTGTTCCGAACCTCTCTGCCTGCTTCCGGAAATCCTCCATCATCTCAGGCCCCGTAACACCGTCAGGATATCCGGGGTAGTTCTCAACTTCTGTGGTGGTGGTCAGCTGTCCCCCCTGCTGCAATCCGGTATACAGTACCGGCTTCAGGTTGGCACGTGCAGCGTAAATTGCTGCCGTGTATCCTGCAGGGCCTGAACCAACTATAAGGCATTTTACTTTTTCTGTCACTGCGGCAGTCTCCTTCTTTTCATCACTGCCGGTCTCGAGCGGTTTAAAAAACTGCATGTCTGTTTCTGTAATTGAGACGACAAAAATAAGAATTAATTAAAAGCGCTCTTTAAAAAGTAATAATTATATGATTGGGAGAGATTACCGAAATTGTTGAATCATTAACAATTGCATCTGTTTTAAGGCTCCCGGTGAGGTTACATTCTCCCAGAAATTGCCGGGCTGACTGCTCGCTGTCAAACAGCAGTGAAGCGACAGTATCCTGGCCGTTTGTAATCATCAGGGCGCTGAAGTCGACCGTACTGCCGAGCCTGTCAGACAATATCGGGATGCCGTTGAATATACCCAGCGGGCCCCTGACAAGAACAGCTCCTCTCATTGTCTCCTCATCAACCCCCTCAGCATAGTATCTTCCCGGGTCAAAGGAAGGCTCAACGATGTTCTCTATCAGCAATCCGGCCAGTGCGGACGATCTCTGCTGATCAGCCTCCGATCCGGTATCATTTATTATGCTTATATAATATGGCCCCTTACATAGCTGAAGCAGGTAAGCGGACCTGCATATATGTTCCGTGATTTTCTCCCCTGTGTTACAGCGGAAGCGCGATACTGAAAAAATGCCGAAGGCAGCCTCCGGATTCTTCATCCTGTATACCTCCAGTTTGATATCACTGCCGTCAACCACCATCTCGGCAACAATGAGAGTATCAAACCCATACTCAAGGTAGAGTTCTGCTCCGCCGTTAATGTAACCGTAAAGTGAGGTCTCGGTAAAGATCCTGTTATGAGCCGACTGTACACCGTTCATGCCTGACAATGCCCGAGGTACCAGAGTTGACTGTGCCAGGCCGGGTGAAGAAATGAAAGTCAAAAAAATAATTGTAATAATTCTTCCAAAATGCATTTTAATATCCTTCCGTGAAAAAAATCAGCCTATAGTTACCTCTCTCAGATCTATCCTCTCCCTGTCAGCCACACCCAGTGACAATTGCTCTGCCTGCCTCATGAATTCAAGTGCCGCGGCTGTGCCCTCCTTCTGCAATCCCTCGGCTATCCTTTTTGCCAGGACTATATCATATCCTATCCTGTCAACCGCTACGGGGTCGCTGCCGGCAATGATAGTGTGATAATTGCAGAAGAACTGCGGGTTGGCTCCCGGTCCCCCGTTAAAACAACCCTTTATGCCGTCAACGATGTTCAGAACTACCTTGTCGCGCAGCGGCGCGAAGGCGCACACCTGTGCGCATGTCTCGTTCCACAGTTTGGCATGCAGCCTGCCGGTGTTGCTTACTGAACCGAACGCCAGGTTCTTTAGTGCCAGGGTAACCGTCATCCCTGCATTTTTCAGGATAGGAATATTGATTATTTTATCAAGCTCCTGAGTAACGATTTTAGAAAAATAGGAGTACTTGCCCCCGTTGACCATGTAGGGCATTGTATATTCATCGTATTCGCCCTCTACGTCAGCCCAGTAATACCAGTTGCGATCAATCATGTGCTCACCGTACAGCTTGCCGTCCTTACCATAGTACAGGCCTTCCTTGTCCATTTGTTCAGTACCCACAATTCGTATGCCCGGGTAGTTTTCCGGAGTGAATCCAACGTCATGCATTTCAAACTCACGCCGATCCCATATGGTAAGCTGTGATCTCTTTATGCCGCTCTCCTCCAGCTGGGCTATCACAGCCCTTACAACCTCATGGCTTGTTGACAGGCTCTTACCGGCCACCGGATTGACCTTTAAGCCTATCCTGTCCTTCGGTCCCACAAACCTGCGCCATGCTTTCTTCAGCCGTTTTTCTCCCGTCAGCTCCAGCATTGAGCGGGCTATCATGTCATATACCTCCTGTTCTACTAGGGCATTGTCCTTTACCGAGGCGCTGTTCCTGACAAGTGCCACCCTTCCGGGGTAGAGGCCGGGCATAGCGTTTGGGCCTCTGGGCGTCTTAGCCGCATCTGCTATGTTAGTGTCGGGTTTGGATTGTTGTGCCGACCGGATTACTGCTTCCGGACCTATTGCCCGGGCTACGGGAGAGGCAGCGGCAGCAGCAGCGCCTGCTCCTGCAAGCCGAAGGAAATTACGACGGTTGACCTGGTTCATGTTTTCTGTCTGTTAAGTGATAACGTTTGATTAGGCTGAACAAATATATTGATTTCCTAAACCTGTTGTTATTTCCGATTATATGCCGCGTAGCAGGTGTCAGCTTTTTTTTGGAAAACCGGAATAGTTAATTAATTTTGCACCGCTAAAAAGCACGGGATGTAGCTCAGCCCGGTTAGAGTACTTGTCTGGGGGGCAAGGGGCCCCGGGTTCAAATCCCGGCATCCCGACTGAGCAAAGAAAACCCACCCGCCAATTCCGGCGGGTGTTTTTTTGCTTTTAAGGGTGACGAGGAAGCTTGCTTCCGGGAAACACATAAAAGCAAAAGAAAGCAACGAGCGACGCTCGTTGCGGGTTTTCTCTGCTCCTGTCTCCCCCAGACCCGGGATCACGAGCCCGACACACCTGTGGAGGGCGAGTAATCCTGGCCTAACTGGTGCGTGATTTTCTGCTCCGGACACTTCCCGACCCGCGGTCAGCAGTACCTGTCACTCCGTCTCCTCAATTGCCTCTAAAGAAAAATATTTATGAAATCTGCTGCTGAGACCTGGTTTCTGTTCTTTATTGTCCTCCTGCCGTCAGAGTAGTTTGTTACAGCACACCGGCCATAGACCAAACAATCACCTTTATCATCAGGTTGATAACCCTTGCAAACACGAAGCACATCAGGGGATATTTCGTCTATGATCACAATCTTGCCGTCTCCGTATTTCAGCCTGCCCAATTCAAACTTGCCATCAATGACATGCAGGCCCTTCGATTCAAACTCGGCAGAGACTATTGCAGCAATCTCCATAACCAGGTCAACACTCTGCCTTATATCCTCCCTGTTCATAGCACCCGTAGCTTCAAGTGCTTCAAGAGTAATGAGGATGTCACTGTCACCCTTGGTCCATGCTTCTACTACCCTGTGAATATTCATGCAGGGCTGTACAAACGGATAGCGCCTCCAGAAACTGCCTGTGGCATTATTCCTCCAGGTGAACTCAAGATTTGTGAGGGGACCCGACCCGGGGAAAACCTGACCCCGCACCTCCATTGACAACGGGATGGCCGGCTCCACTATCATCTCATTATCATTAATGGTCTCAATGTAATGCGATGGGATGCCCTTCTCTTTCAGAAGCTTAAAGAAATAAGTGGCAAATCTGCAGGCGATGGCTCCCTTCCCTGGTATTTCGCCCACTACAGTATCATAGCCCGGATCAAATATGATCTTCCCGTTTTCAATGTACCCTGTTCCCCTGTCAGTAAAGACAAAACGGTACTTACCGGCATAGGTTCCATCGGTAATTTTAAACACATCCTTCGATTTACCGCGATAGACAAGGTTCTCTTCTTTCATAGGTGGTTTTTGTTTGATTGTGCCCTGTAAATTTACCCTTCTTATTTATTGTACAAACCATATTGTTGATCATCTTCCGCTTTTTCCGATGAAATTTAAAGAGTGTAATCACGCCAACCCGGATACCGCATTTCAGTAATAATCTTCATCCCCGGGTATCTGTGACGGGCAAAAAATCACTCTCTGTTATTGGTGTACCGCGTGATGATCTGGTTCCGCAACTCCACAAACATCACAGTGACCCTGTTCATCTTCTCGTCGGAATAGGCTGTCAGTAACTTGCGGGCCGCTGCCGGATCCTTTTTGTACATCTCCAGGGCTTCCGCCTCAACCTTCTCCTGAGAAGCAAACATCTCCTCCTCAAAAGGATCCCTTACCCCCCTCACATCAGCAGCAATATCCCTGAACTGAAGGTTGGCAAGGTTATCGACAAAATCAATCGCCCACCGGGCAGAGCGTTCATCATACTTCTCCGGATCGTATATATTGTAGGTCTCGGCCACGGAGAGGTTTCCGGCGTAAATGGGCACATATGGACTAAAATAGGGATTGTCGAGGTAAACCCAGTAAACCCCGCCGATGGCATCCGGCAGCCAGTCGCGCAGCTGCATCACCATGCCGTAATGGCCCCGGTGACGGGCTACCGGCCTTCTGTAGGTCTGTTTGATGAGCTTCCGCATCTCACTGCCAGGAAATGGAGTGGCAAGCGGGCTTTTCACATACCCGCCGTTACCGTCCGGTACCAGCCATTCAGGATATGAGGTCATGTCATAGATGGTACCTTCGAAGGTGGAACGCTGGAAAGCAATTACATCCCTGACTGATATCTTCTTCTCGGGAACAGCCGCAAACGGATAGATGGAGAGAGGCTCCACCACCTGGTAATAAGGTTGCATACCTTTGTAAGGATTAGCCGGGTCGAGCTTCCTGTCAGGCCACTCCCTGAGGTTGGGCATAAAGGTGGTGTAGAAGAGCCAAAAGCGGCTGGTTGCGTACTCCTCGGGCAGCGGGGAGTAGGCCTCCTGCCAGATGAAAGGTTTCCCCGAGGCAGGGTCATACCACCCTCTGGCAATTGCCTCCTGCATATAGTTGTCAGAGGCCAGGAACTGACTCTTGTCTCCGGCATTGATCTCCTTGATAATGCTCCAGTTGGGGACCATCGTCGCCTGGTCGTCAGGCAGCCGCTGTGCCGCCCATATAGCCCCGGGCCTGCCGCTACCGGGCTCCCAGCCATTGCCCACTCCGAAAACCTCGAAAACCCAGGCCTCTTCCGTATCAGCAATCACCAGAGTCTCTGAACCGTCGCCACTCGACGGCAGGAAACCGTAACGGGTCATGAGATCCCCGATAAGGAGCACCGCCTCACGAGCTTTGACACACCTCTGCAGGGCGAAGATCATTGCCTGCTCAATAGTCATGATCTGCTTCCCGCCCTCACGGGTGCACACCAGCTCAGAGCGCTGCGCCGTGGTGCTCTCGGCTATACCCAGTTGCTTCTCATTCATATGAGAGTAAGCCGATTGGAAATAACCGTATGTTTTCCTCACCTGAGGAATGTATCCAAGGACCTCTCCGTCATCCAGAAGGGGTCGGTCAGCATCCTGAATGCCCCAGTAAACAGGGGCCGTTTCTCCGGATCGGAAAGTCTTTCCCGGAACATAAAAAATCCTTGAGTCAGGACCGGTGTCAGTATGCGAGATAATTACCGATCCGTCAGCAGTAGCCTTTTTCCCGGCGGCTATGATCGTACAGCTGAAGACTCTGGGGACAGGTACCAGGATGGCTGTGAGAAGTACAATGCTAATGTAATGGGTCTTGTTCATGTGGCAAGTTTCTGGGTTGTGAGAATTTTTTTGATCACATATTTTCATTAACCCGTGTCAACCCGGCGGTGAATCAATGACCTGCCGGATCATCTCACGAGTCAGCATTTCCGCACTGACAAAAATAGAAAATTATTGCAGTCAGCAGGCGAAGCATATGACGAGCCCCGGATAAACCGATGTTCGATCCCGCCCGGCGAACTTTTGCTTTACCGGGCAGGAATTTCTAAATTTGCAACTATGAAAAAACTTGTTTTAGCTGCCTGCACCATTCTTCTTCTCGCATCCTGTAACCGTACGGTATGCCCGGCTTACAGTGACTCAGCCAACGATGTGAAGAACACCATTTTTCAGAAAGGCAACCACAGGGCTGACGGTATTAACAGAGTATACCGCGACAGCTACCAGAAAAAACTGAGATAGACAGGTACCACTCACCACGAGCCCATAATGATCTGCACAAAACAGATCAATACCAGCTCTGGACCAGCACCTTCCTGTCATTCTGATACTCGCAGACCCGGTAAAAAACAGATGAATCATTCTCTATCTGATACATCCAGTACCCGAATATCCCGGGAGTGACATACTTCCTCCTCAGATAGAGCCTGTCACCATCACTGAACCCGCAATCCTTACTGTAGGCGGAGATTTTGCCAAAAGTACTGTCACGTGACGTCTTGATCCAGATCAGATGAGGTTCACCCAGTTTTTCAGGTGCCGTGTGCCTGAAGTCCTCAAAGTCACCGATATACATCCTGGTGACATAAAGTTTGTCTTCATCAGGCTCTGTGGCGGTCTTGCTGGCAGTGCTGCAGGAGGTAATAATTATAAATAAGACAGGTATCAAAAGGTTCGTTGATTTCATAATCTTCATGTCTGTTTGGATTATTGTCAGGAGTGACCACAATGGGAGGCCCTCTTTTTTCTATTCTGAAAAGAATACATATTTATAATTGTATCCGTGTTCATTCAGCCACCAACGCAATGCCCTGGCAATTTTTCTGCGCCTCAGGAGCACCTTCCCGGTCACTTCCGATGAGATCTGATAGTAGGTTTTCATAATTCAGTATTTCAGTCCTTATTATATAGTGTATTCCTTTAAATTCAACTTTTCATGCTCCGGCAGCAAGTCTGTCAGCCTTCTTGATGCCGTGGAAATAGGTCAGGCCGCTGATCTCGGTCATATTGATGATTACGAGACATCTATCCTCAAGTAGTGCTGACACCCTGTCTCTGCTCAGGAGCTGACGTGCTCCGGCTCCGTTCCATGCAATCCTCTTCAACAACCCGGGATTGCTATCCGGTAAACGTCCCCCGGCACTGTTATCCCTGCGATGCGCAAAGCATCCGACAAAACTTGCACCCTGGGGCAGCAGGTTGACCAGTGAACTGACAAACATCTCCAGATGTCTTATAAGATCAAGCCTTCTGAGATTAATTAGGGTCCTGGTATTCCTGAATCCGCTGAATCCCCAGTTTGCTCCTTCATGAGATGACAGTATTATCAGGCCGGCCTCACTGCTGATGCCTGCTCCCCACAAGTACCTGAAGAATCTGAATCCGCAGAGCACCATGATCCTGAATATTCCGTATATCGTCATTTCCCTCATTGCTTATCAGCTCCAATCCTTACCAAATATACGGTCAACATGAAGAATACACAAATCGCAAAGCCCCATTTTATGGACATTTGGAGCGATTTCCGAAAGATTGGTCACCCGGTTTCGGTAATTCACTTAAGCTAATAGTGAACTCACGACCTGAATCGGGGCGTTGGTCAAAACCAATTCAGTTTTGACAAATGCATGTTAAAACCTGACTAAATTTTAGATAACCGGAAGGCTGTTTTAGCCTGACTATATGAAAATGATCCTAAAAGAGAACGAGTGCATCACGGATTACCTTTGATGCATCATCAGTGGCGTAGAGTTTAAGACTCACTTCCGGAATTGAATCCTGCAGGATATCCGTTATCGGAGTGAACGAGTCACGTATATCAGCAGACTGTTTCATATCATCATATTCTTCCAGGGGGATATAGATATGTACCATCAGCCGGTAATCAGGGTTGTTTATCCTGGTCAGGGTCTTTACAACCTTACTGATCCACAGCGAGGAGGAGGTATTGAAATATTCCACATTGAGTCTCAGGTTTGTAACCGGCTGGGGCTGGATGACATAGCTGCTTACCCAGTTAAGCACCGGTTCATATATCCTGGTGGCGTTTTCAGGAAGTGATCTGCCAGTAAGTGAAATCTCTCCGCTGTTGAATTTAAGCTCAATCCGCGGCGTCTTCGAAGTCTTTTCGATTAATAAGTCAGTTAGTTTTTCCATTATAAAAGTTCTTCCCAGTCAAAACTAATTACCTGAAGGTATAATTTGTTCTCCAAAATTAGAGCATATGGGGAGAACTACATAACCTTTGATCAAAAACTAAAGCATGATCATCAACTTATAGGCCTGTTCGTCAATGAAACCATCACAAATCCTTTTTCAACTTCTGAAATTGTCATTTGCCGAACTTATAATGCATTCCTGCAGGCAGGTCACTATCTCCAGGGGAAAGCCTGTTGATAATCATTCATTGAGCGTCTTATCACCTCCCGCGCCTCGTTGGCGTCATATATTTCGGCAATGCTGACCCGGCGCTTCTCACCGGGGATATCCTTGTAGGTAAGGAAATAATGCTTCAGCCTCTCAATGGCAATCGGCGGACAATCCTTTATGTCAGCATACTCACCGTAGACTGCATCGTTATGCAGTACGGCTATAATCTTATCGTCAGCCTCTGTCCCGTCAATCATCCTGAAACCGCCTATAGGCCTTGCCTGTACCAGTATGTCACCATGAGTGATATCCTTTTCCGTAAGTATGCATATGTCCATCGCATCGCCGTCACCCCTGATCCCGCTCAGGCCGGTCTTTTCCATTGTCCGGACTGCCACATCCTCACCCGTAAGGGTCCTGGGGATGAAGCCGTAGAGGGCAGGCACCACGTTGGAGTACCGCTGGGGCCTGTCAAGCTTAAGATAACCGGACACCTTGTCCATCTCATATTTGACTGTATCGGTGGGAACCATTTCGACGAATGTCATAACGACCTCCGGGGCTGAACTGCCTATATCAATCCCATGCCAGGGATGTGATCTGAACCGGCAGCATTCGGCATCTTTTGTCTTGCTCATTTCAGGAATCTGGTTAGTTGGGCTTAAAGTTATTCAATCCCCAGATAACCTCCAATCAATTCCTGTACTGTATCGTCCAGCATGGGCAGGCTGGGCAGCCTGAGGAGGTCTGAAGAAGGATTGCCGGTCACATTGCGTTCGGAGGTGCGTATATAACGGTAGCCATGACGCAGGGCTGCAGCAATTATGTCAGCGTCGCCTGCACCGTCACCGTAAGGCAGTGCCAGCCCTTCAACAGTGCCGTATAAATAGCGGTCAATAAGCACCTTGGAGCCTCCCAGCTCCTCATCGAGGTACGCCTGAAAAGCATCACCTCCTCCGGTTGCTTCCTTCATTGTCATAAGGTAGTGGTGTGACATGGTATGCGATCCGAAGGAAAATGGCCTGACACCTCCGTCCCACGTATAACTGCTCATCAGCTCAACCTCATCCCATGAAAGAAATGAGTCTGCCCCGATCTTTGAAGCCCACAGGAAAAAGGTAGCCTTCATCCTGTACTTTTTCAGCAGAGGCACTGCCAGTGTATACCACGAATGGTCCCCGTCATCAAATGTTATTATTGCCGCATGCGTGGTCAGTTTCTTCTCCCCTGAGACGACAGCTTCAAGCTCAGTGAAGTCGATTACCTCAATCCTTTTCTGCCTGAAATAAAGGAGGTCCTTTTCAAACTGCGCAGCACTGCGCTCATATAGATTTCCAGCCTCACCCTGCGTTATCCTGTGGTACATGAGTATCACTACCCTTGGATTGTCAACAGGCTCATAATCAGGTATCTCCGAACATCCGGTCAGTAATGCCGCTGCCAGGAGAATGATTGTAAGTAATCGCTGCATATATAATAGATATAGTAGCCCGGACAAACCGGGCACATTCAGGTCATAATGAACATTAAACGGAAAACAACAGCTTTTCTTGCCCTGCAGGGCTTTTATCCTCTCCCCGCAGCCAGGCGTTTCAGTCCCTCAATCTCATCTCTCAGCCTGGCTGCCTCAATAAAGTCAAGGGCAGCAGCAGCCTTCTCCATCGCCTTGCGTGTTTTTTCGATAACCTTTTCAAGCTGTTCAGCCGACATATACTTCACTACCGGATCTGCAGCCATGTCAATCCTTTCAGGGCCGGTATAGGCTTTCACCTCCACTCCCTTGCGGGTAAGGCCCCGGAGCATTGTCCCGCCCTTTTTCACTATCTGCCGCGGTGTGATTCCCATCTTATTGTTGTATTCTGTCTGTTTGGCCCGTCGCCTGTTGGTTTCGTCAATGGTCTGCCTCATTGCCCCGGTGATCTTGTCGGCATACATGACCACCAGTCCGTTGATATTCCTCGCAGCCCTTCCCGCTGTCTGTGTCAGTGCCCTGCCAGACCTGAGGAAGCCCTCCTTGTCAGCATCGAGGATAGCCACCAGTGACACCTCCGGAAGGTCCAGACCCTCACGCAGCAGATTAACCCCCACAAGTACATCAAATTCACCCGAACGCAGTGCCTCAAGTATCTCAACCCTCTCAATGGTCTCAACATCAGAGTGGATATAACGGCACCTGATGTCAAATCTACCCAGGTAGTTGTTCAGTTCCTCAGCCATCCTCTTGGTCATGGTTGTGACCAGCACCCTTTCCCCTGCTGCCGAACGTTTTCTTATCTCCTCCATCAGGTCGTCAACCTGGTTGCGACTGGGTCTGACCTCAACGGGAGGATCGAGGAGCCCGGTAGGTCTTATTACCTGGTCCACAAAGACCCCTTCGCTCTTTTCAAGCTCATAGTCGGCCGGTGTGGCACTCATGTATATCGTCTGCCCTGTCAGCGCCTCAAACTCCTCAAGCCTGAGCGGCCTGTTATCAAGCGCAGCCGGAAGGCGGAAACCGTACTCAACAAGCGTTTGTTTACGCGAATGATCACCCCCGTACATGGCTCTGATCTGCGGTATGGTTGCATGACTCTCATCTATGATTGTAATGAAGTCCTTCGGGAAGCAGTCGAGCAGGCAGAACGGTCTCGTTCCCGGTGCACGACCGTCAAAATACCTGGAATAGTTTTCTATGCCGCTGCAGTAACCCAGCTCCTTGATCATCTCCAGGTCATACTGTACCCTCTGCTCAATTCGTTTTGCTTCCTCCGGCCTTCCGGTGTCACGGAAATACCTGGCCTGCAGCACCATGTCGTCCTGAATCAGGCTGACGGCTACATTGATTCGTTCCCTGGTGGTAACGAAAAGATTTGCCGGATAGATGACATACTCCTTCAGATCTTCACGGTGCTGCCCTGACAGCGGATCAAAGAGGGAGACCTCATCTATCTCATCGCCAAAAAGGACTATCCTCAGCGCAAGGTCAGCATAGGCCGGGAAGACATCAACCGTATCTCCGCGGACCCTGAAGGTGCCGTGGGTAAACTCAATCTCATTGCGGGCATAGAGACTGTCAACGAGCTTTCGAAGCAGGAGTGTACGGCTGATCCTGGACCCTTTTATCACATGTACGGTGTTGGACCGGAAATCATCAGGATTACCAATACCATAGATACATGATACAGATGAAACAACAATAACATCTCTCCGTCCCGAGAGCAGTGATGATGTGGCACTCAGCCTGAGTTTCTCAATCTCATCATTTATAGACAGGTCCTTTTCTATGTAGGTGTCCGTAACGGGAAGATAGGCTTCAGGCTGATAGTAGTCGTAATATGAAACAAAATACTCCACCGCATTGTCAGGAAAGAACTGCCTGAACTCACCGTAGAGCTGAGCCGCCAGGGTCTTGTTGTGACTGAGCACAAGTACCGGTCTGTTAAGCTGCTCTATCACATTTGCAATGGTAAAGGTCTTGCCTGATCCGGTCACCCCAAGGAGCGTCTGAAAGGGCACACCTCCGCAAAGCCCGTCAGTCAGCTGCCTGATTGCGTCGGGCTGGTCACCCGTTGGTGTGAAATCTGATATGAGCCTGAAATCCATTATCTGTCTGCTGTGCAAAAATAGCAAATAGGTGCCTGCCATTCCAGATAGCAGCATCTTTTTGATAATATTTACCCGAGACATATTGTAGTATTCTTTTTGTTACATTTGTACATATGTCCTACAAACCTGACCCATGTGCCTAAGAAATAGCACATTACTTTTTCTGTTCATTGCTCTGCTGACAGCCGGATTCTGCAGTCCCCTTTCCGGGCAGGGATACGTTCTTACGCATTACAGATCAAAGGACGGAATCGGACATGACAATGTAAGGACCATTGTTTCCGACAGCAGCGGTTTCATCTGGATGGCCACCTGGGATGGCCTGACCCGATATGACGGAACTGATTTTGTCAACTATCACCATGATCCTGCTGACAGCACATCACTCCCCTATTTTTCCGTCAGTCATATTGAAGTTGATATACTTGATAATCTCTGGGTTATAACAGACAATCGCAGACTCTCCAGATTTAACCGTGCAACAGAGAAATTCAATGTAATAACCAGCCTGGGCGGGGTACAGTTAAATGACCTGTCACACTTCTGCCAGGGACCTGACGGTTATCTCTGGATACTATTAAATAAGGGAATACTCCGGTATCATCCGGTGACTGAGGAGGTCATATTACATTCCTGGAAAAAGAGCACCATTGAGATCCTGGAGATGCCCTTCATGTGGTACCGTCTTACAATCAGCGAAAACGGTGATCCGTGGCTTACGGGACCTGATATTGTAGAAGCCGGGATTGGCCGGGATGAGTCAACCGGCAAGCATTATGCCATTATTAAAAACATCTATCCGCTGGAGTGCCTGCCCGGCAGGATAGGCACTTTCTTCAGTAATGCGGGAGCATCACGGATTGTCAGTGATAGAGACGGGCAACTATGGCTGGCAGCCATGACGGGACTGTTCAGCCTGGATAGTACCAAAGGCGTCTTCAGGGAATACGGAGGCGATTTCAATCGGATAAAGTTCACGAATAAAAGACCCCTGGCATTTTACAACCATGAGTCAGGGCTGAATATCTGGCTCCCGAAGACAGATACAATCATAACTATCCCGAAGGACGTATGCGCTCTGCCCTCTGCATGCTTCTTCCATGAACAGGGAATAATGTGGTTCTCCAGAATATTTGCGGGGAACACTCCGGCAGGAGTTGGAAAGGCAGTCTTCACCCAGACTGAGTTCAGGCATATCAATCCCTTTCCCCAGAATGCAAGTGAGATCAACATCTTCGGTATCACGGAGGACGAAGATGGAGCACTGTGGATTGCCGCCAGGGACAGGAACTATCTTATCAGGACAAACCACAGCGGCGTCTCCTCAAAAATAAATCCATTGTCTGACAGTGAGCTGACGGAACTGTGGCATCCAAGGTCATTTCTCCCTGAAAAGGGAGCAATTTGGATAGGCTACTATTTCAGGGCACTTGTCCGTTATGATCTTGCGTCAGGGAAGATGGAAGAGCATTATCCGGGCAATTTTGTGCATACTACCTGTTATGACGAGGAAGGCAGGATACTGATAGCAGACTCCGGCATCATCAGGTACGACCCCTCCTCAAGACGCTCTGAAAGACTCCTCACTATTGAAGACAGTATAAATATCTTCACCTTCCACCGCCAGGACAGTATTCTCTGGGCCGGATGCAATTACAGCTACCTCCTGAAATATAACCTGGAAAACGGGGACCACGAATTAATAAGGATAGCAAGAGCCGTCATGAATATAGAGGATATATGCGAGGGGAACAACGGCTTCCTGTGGCTCGCCACCCTGGGCTCGGGGGTATGCCGCTATGACCCGTCTACCGGGGAAAGAAACTTCTACACTACCGCTTCCGGACTGTCTAACAACACAACATACAGCATCTTAAATGACCCGTACGGTAATTTATGGGTATCAACCAATGACGGTCTTTCAGTGATAAATCCAGTCAGCGGTCTTATAAGAACTTACGGAGAGAATGACGGATTGAAGATACACGAATTCAACTCGGATGCCGCCTGGGCTACGGATGATGGCAGGTTCCTCTTCGGGGGAGTGGGCGGAGCGGTGGAGTTTGATCCGGCTGATATACTGAGAGCACAGCAGAGTATCGGAGTCCGGAAGATCATAATACTGGGCTTGCAGGTCTCTGCGCTCAACAGGGTACTTGAAGAACCGGTTTACAAGGCAGACACAATTATTCTCAGTAAGGGAGAAGACAACTTCCGCCTCTCATTTGTCGTTCCCGAATATCGGCACCCTGAAATGATCAGGTACAGATACAGGCTTGGAGATGAAGACAACTGGTATTATACCGACCACAGCGACAGGAACATAAACTACGCCAATCTGGTTCCCGGATGGTACAACCTGGAGATTCAGGCAACAGATATCAGCGGATCATGGAGCAATGTCAGGAACCTGGTCATAAGACTCAAACCCTATTTTTACCAGACAATGGCCTTCAGAGTGACTGCTCCCCTGGTACTTTTGCTGCTTGTCGCTCTGCTGTCGTGGATTATTGTAAAACAGTATCGCCAGAGGGAAAGACAGAAGAAGGATGAGCTGAGGCACCAGGCTCTGCGCGGACAAATGAATCCACATTTCATCTTTAATGCCCTGAACAGTATCAATTACTTCATCTCAAACAATGACCGGCTGGCAGCCAACAGATTCATTGCCGATTTTTCAAAACTTATCAGGACGGTTCTTAACAACATGAATGAGGACTTCGTCAGGCTTAGTATTGAGATGGGAGCACTGGAGGACTATCTGAAGATAGAACATCTAAGGTTCGGAGACAAGTTCGAATATAGTATCAATATTGAACCGGGTCTGCAGACAGATGCAATAAGAGTATCCCCCGGATTGGTTCAGCCGTTCGTGGAAAACGCCATTTGGCACGGAGTGATGGGTCTCTCTGACAGGAAAGGAACGATCTCTGTCTCATTGCGCATGAGAGATGGAGTTCTGGTGTGTACCGTAGATGATGACGGGGTGGGCAGAGCGCGTTCCGAAGCAATGAAAGACCGGTCTCTTCCCGGAAAGTCAAAGGGTATCTCACTGACCACTGATCGCATTAAAATAATTAACAACCTGCTGCTTACAAATTATAAAATTACAATCCTGGATCTCTTTCCTGACCGTTTCGAGACAGGCACAAGAGTGGAGATTGAAATGCCAGTGGCAAACTGAAGAAAATGATCGCACGATAAATAAATAACAATTGACCCTATTCTTCCCGAAAAATGATAAGGGCTGTAATTATTGATGATGAGAAACTGGCAAGAGACGTTATTTTCAACTATCTGAAGGAATACTGCCCTGATGTTGAGATTGTCGCCCAGGCTTCAACTGTTCAGACTGCATATGAAGCAATCCGTATGACATTGCCCGATCTCATCTTCCTCGATATTGAGATGCCTGACGGAAAGGGATTTGACCTTCTCAGGATGTTTGAAAAGATAAATTTCAGGATAATCTTCGTCACAGCCTACTCTGAATATGCTATTAAGGCTTTCAGGTTCAGTGCCCTTGACTACCTCCTTAAGCCCGTCAAGATAGATGAACTGATTGAGGCTGTGGCAAAGATCAGGGATCAGGAACAGCATGGCATAAGCAGTGAGATTGTCAAAACGCTTCTCAACAACCTGCGCAGCAGCTCGCCCCGCCAATCCACGCTGATTATTACAAACCTAAAGGGCTTTGACGTGCTTAAACTGAATGAGATCATCATGTGCCAGGCAGACGGCTATTGCACCAACTTCTTTCTGACAGGCGACAGGAGGGTGATAAGCTCAAAGAATCTGAAACATTTCGCCGGGCTGCTCGAGGATCAGAATTTTCTGAGAGTGCATCATTCCTACCTGGTCAACCTGGATCATGTAACAGGCTATACGAGACATGGAGAAATTATGCTTTCGGAGGATCTGAAAGCATATGTTGGCGACTCATACAAGGGTGAATTCACCAGAAAGTTTTCAGCCAGATAGGAATTTGTTGGGTTAAGTTGACAGTTTATAGCTTCATACCACGGTTCTGTCAGTTGGAGCAGGTAAATGACAACAACTGATTACTGAATCGGTTATTTTTACCGTGTGATGTGGTGCTTCTGTTTCTCATTTTTTCCACGTCACAGAAGCAGTTCTTCCCCCCAGTTCCGCAATCGACAGCGGACATACAAATGAGCCCGTATCCCCGGGCTCATTTTTTGTTCGTGAGAACGGCTCCATCCAGACAGAAAAAAAGGGGCGTTTTACCACCCCTGTTACTGTTTCCCTTTCCCTGAAAATACTAACCCAGATATCCTTTCAGAAGCTTACTCCTGGAGGTATGGCGCAGACGGCGGATAGCCTTCTCCTTTATCTGCCTTACCCTTTCACGGGTCAGACCGAACTTCTCACCAATCTCCTCAAGAGTCATCTCCTGGCATGCTATGCCGAAAAAATATCTTATGATATCCCTCTCACGCTCGGTAAGGGTGGCAAGTGCACGATCAATTTCCTTCGAGAGCGACTCGTCAATAAGCATCTTGTCAGCTATTGGAGAATCGACATTCGTAAGGACATCCAACAGACTGTTGTCCTCCCCTTCAACAAAGGGGGCATCAACCGATACGTGCCGTCCTGAGACCTTCAGGGTGTCAGCTACCTTCTCCTTGGGGATGTCAAGTACTTCAGCCAGCTCCTCCGGTGAGGGCGTACGCTCATTCTCCTGCTCAAACCGGGCAAATGCCTTGTTGATCTTATTCAATGAACCCACCTGGTTGAGAGGAAGACGCACAATCCTCGACTGCTCGGCAAGAGCCTGAAGGATCGACTGCCTGATCCACCAGACAGCATATGATATGAATTTGAAACCCCTGGTTTCATCAAATTTTTCTGCAGCCTTGATAAGGCCGAGGTTACCCTCATTTATGAGGTCCGGAAGGCTAAGTCCCTGATTCTGATACTGTTTGGCCACTGAGACAACAAAGCGGAGATTGGCTTTTGTAAGCTTCTCCAGCGCTGCCCGGTCACCCTTCTTGATCCTTTGTGCTAACTCTACCTCTTCCTCAACCGATATCAACTCTTCTTTACCAATCTCCTGCAGATA
>CAZVLJ010000028.1:0-31474 GCA_964627825.1 uncultured Rikenella sp.
TCATCTATACAGGTTCCGCAAGCTGTGCAATCATCTGAAATTTTGTAAGCCATTACTACTGTTTTTTAAAGATTACGGGCGTAAAATTATCTCTTATTTTTATTCTTTCCTAACCGGGACAGAAATAAATTCACCCTTACCCGGAAGTATAACAAATACGATGCCACTAATGTCTGAAAAGCGATCTCTGCCGTAATTTCAGCATCAGAAGTCGAGGCTGAATGAAAGATAGAATATTTTCGGCAGGATATAGCCGTTATCAATACCCCATGCCAGGTCCGCTCTTATGAAGTAACCGAAGAGCTGAGCGCGTGCTCCGCCGCCAAATCCCATCACCAGGGGCTCCCGCATGGCATCAACGGTCACCTTCACAGGCCCGTTCTGATAGACCTGGTCATTCCAGTAATTTTCATTGCCCCAGGGATCCCATCCTGTCCAGGCCATGCCGATGTCATAAAAGCCTACCAGCTGGAAGCTGTTGAGTAGATTGGAGCGCAGCGGGTGGCCTGCGAAGTATCTTATTACCGGCCATCTTAACTCGCTGTTTATCAGTGCAAAGTTGCTTCCGTTGCGGATGTTCTGTGTAAAACCCCTCATATTGGTAGCCAGCGCCTGGAATCCGTAATTCACATACGGGTTGACAGGCACGGTCTGATCAAACATGGGCACATTGCTGAAGGGCAGTTTCATCCAGTTGTCAACGCCCCCCATATAATAAATCAGTCTTGAGGGGCCAAAGGAGCTGCTGGCAGCAAAGCGGTTGGCCCATATCAGGTCACGGTGGATCTTCTGGTAATGTCTGAAATCAGCTCCCAGCACAAACATGTCACTCTTACTTGCATTCACCTCCCTGTAATACTCGGCGAATACCTTGAATCGGGTGCCGTAATAGATATTGATTGTCCGTTTGCGGGTATTGTCATAGATGACCTCACCCTTCAGGCCGGCCCAGTGACGGTCAAACGACGGGGCCATGAGAGTGGCCAGATCGGTTGACTGCAACACGTAGCTGTCATAGCGGTAGGTGAGGGTCCCTTTCAGGGAGAGAACGGCGCTGAGCGGTTTCCTGAGTGACATGTACGTAGTGTAGCTCTTGATCTTGTAATAGCTGGTGTCATTGTATGTGTCGAATGCCTGCTTGTGGAAGATTATCTGCTTGTCAAACTTACCCCTCAGTGCCTCAAGACTTACCAGGTACTCATTACTGTCAAAATTGCCTGAGAATCTGAAGCCGCCGGTAATCCGGTAATCTTCAAACAGGTCTATCGTACCTATCTTGATAAGCATGTTAAGCCCCGGGTTGAAGTATGGGGCTCCGCCAT
Organism: uncultured Rikenella sp.; assembly: GCA_964627825.1. Classification (GTDB taxonomy): domain Bacteria; phylum Bacteroidota; class Bacteroidia; order Bacteroidales; family VadinHA17; genus SR-FBR-E99. The sequence continues at coordinate 1,323 of CAZVLJ010000028.1, forward strand.
TGTATGCCTGGTAGGTATTGTTCAGGAAGTTAAAGTCAACCTGTGTGGCAGTGTAGTTATTGTAGAATGCCGGTCTGTAAACCAAGGCATTGGGCATGCTGAGCCTGGCGGTGTCAAGGTCGATGTCCATGTAATCCTTCCTCCATTGCAGTTCATAGAAGTTCTCTTTTTCCTTTTCGAATACATAATTCCGGAAGTCGATTGGCTCATCAGCCGGCGCGTAGTATTCGTACAGGGGTTTCTGCAGGGTGTCATTCATGCGGGCTCTTTCCGCCAGGAGCCACTCCCTGACCTGGTTGATACTGTCGGCTTCCCTGAGAAGCTGTGACTCTTCCATCCTCCACATGGTGGTCTTGACATCATCACTGTCCACGGCGGGTGCTTCAGCGGAGGAGCCGGTCATGAGCCTGTATCGCCCTGCGTTAAAAATTACGGCAGCATCCTGACCTCCGTTTCTGTCAAAGGCTTCAAGGTTTCTCGGGAAATCGGTGGCCTGCCTTGCGTCAATAAAATAGGAGTAATGGAGTGCGGTATCAATATATGCAATTGTGCTGTCAATGGTGCCGGCATAGTGGTTCATGATCCCGTTACCGTTCCCGGTAAATCCCGTAGATGTAACAGAAGCCTGCAGGGGTCTTGTGAGATCCTGCATGGTTTCCTCGTCAAGTCTTGTGAGCTTGCCGTCGCGTGCCCTGAGATCATAGGTGAACAGGTTGAATGTCAATCCTGTTCTCTCCTGCGGATCACCGGTGTTGGTGAGCGTATCAGTCAGCCTGTTTGAAGAAAAGATAATCGTTTCATCTTTTCCCCTGAGGAAAGTGGGATCCAGGTCATCAGCCACGTCAAAGGTTATACGTTCATTGGTTCCGCTGATTATGGTATGCACATAGATGTCAGTCATGCCGTTGATCACGGCTGATACCAGCAGGCGGGAGCCGTCAGGTGAGTAGGAGAGCGACAATACCTTTTCAAAGAAGGGCATTGTCCTCTGTTCTTTCTTTTTCTGGTCAATGCGGTAGAAATAGAGCTCCACTGCTCCTTTCTCCTCGTTGGTAAAGGTGAGTATCTCTCCTCCCGGGTGCCATGTCAGCACAGGGTAGGTGTAATCAACAGTCTGCTCAAACCGTGGGTCAATTGTAAATATCTTGTCTGACTTGCCGGTTGAGGTGTCATAAAGCCATATTTTTCGCTTGCCCCAGTCGTTTGACACCCAGGCCACATATCTGCCGTCAGGGCTGACCTTTACCGTGGTAAACCGTTCGTAGTGCCTGCCTTTCCTGATTTCAGGAGGTTTGGTATAGTTCTCTCCCGGCTTGAGTTCATAATATGCGCTGTAGTAGTCCCTCCAGTCGCGGTAGGTATCCTTGATACTCTTCCCCAGGCCATAGAGGAATCCGTCCTCTATATTCCGGTAAATCTTTGAGAGATAGATAATGTTTGGAATAATGGCATCACCGTATGTCTCCCCTATATATTTCCAGAATGAGTGTCCGGCAAAGACTGCCTCCTCATACTCAAGATTGTCAAGGTTCCGGTAGCGGTTGTTTTCAAAGCCATCCCTGACACGGTTATCTGTCTCGCTGTCCCAACCGAAGGCAACGTAATTGATCAGTCCCTTTATGTACCAGTCAGGTATCTGTATCTGGCTATTGCTGGTCACCCTGTCACGCAGATCAGCGTTGTAGAGCATCTCATAGACCACAACCTCGGCAATGGCCGAGGCGATCTGTTTGCTGAACTCCTCGTGGTCACCGTTGAACCATAGCATTACCTTGTTCTTGATGACCCGGCTGTACCCGCCCACGTTATAGTCATCCTCGGCTGAGATAAGGCCAACGTTACTCTGACGAAAATCGTTCTTTTTATTATAGACTATAAGTATTGGCCGCTTGTCAAGGGTATAGTCAAAGTAATCCTCTATCTCATCCAGTTTTTCCTTTGCCACCATTGAAGCATATTCAGCCACCTCTCTGCCGAACTCATTGTAGTAGACGTCCATCTCGTCGAACCTGAACCAGGTCCAGTAGAAATCCCTATACTGCACACGGTTTTTTCCGAATGTCATCTGCATGCCATTATAGAACTGGCCGGCAGCGGGTGTCACCGTCAAAAAACAGAGGATTGCCAGGAACAGTATTAAGGGTCTTTGTCTTGTCATAACCAATGGCGGAAAGCCTCCGCAACGGAACAAAATCTGTTCCAAAAGAGAGTAACCGTGAGACAAATCTAATGTATAAACCAATAAAAAAACAACGGCATATACTTTTTTGTTAATTTTGGCGGTTATTATGATACAACCCGAATGGCCTGATCTTTGTTAATGAAACGAATTGACAACTGACAGGCCCGTGAGAAGGCAGTAAATATATGTATTATGAAACCCTCATGTTTTTTCATTACATACAAGAATGAAGAGATAACCATGAACATGAAGGTTCCTTTTGATAATTCAAATTGATTACACATGAAAAGGTTTTTGACATTTCTGGTTTTATCAATGACTTTTGCCGGGCTGGCAGCTCAGCCGAAGCTGAATTTTGCCAGCACGCGTCATAATTATGGCAGCATCAGGGAGGAAGCCGGGAAGCAGGAAGCTGTTTTTCACTTTACAAATACCGGTGATTCGGTTCTGGTCATAACCAGGGTTCAGCCCTCATGCGGCTGTACGGCCTCAGACTATACAAAAGCACCTGTTCCTCCGGGAGGGAAGGGTTTTGTAACGGCGGTGTTTGATCCGCGTGGTTATAACAGCCGTTTCGCCAAGAGCATCTCGGTATATTCAAACGCGAAGCCTGCTGTAACGGTACTGATCATTGAAGGAGAGGTTACGCCGCGTGAAAAGACTATGGAGGAGCTGTTTACCTTTGCCGTGGGTCCGGTCAGGTTCCAGTCGAACCACCTTGCGTTCACCACCACAAAGAAGACGGAAAAAAAGATCAGGGTGATGCCTGTCATCAACACATCGAAGGAGCCGGCCACCATAGAGTTTGAGGGATTGCCTGCTCATCTCAAACTCAAGGTTTCACCTGCCACGCTGAAGCCGGGTGAGAAGGGTATTATCGAAGGCACCTATGATGCCAGGCTCAACGCCAGTGCCTGGGGCAACGTGAATGACCTGGTACGTCTGAAGGTTAATGGTCAGCAGCAGCCAAACATTTATCTCTATGTGTCAGCCAACCTGGTTGAAGACTTTTCAGGCCTTAATGCCCAGGAGCTTGCCAGTGCCCCGGTTTTCAAGCTGGAATCGAATACCGTGAATTTCGGGACCATACCGCAAAAGTCATCAGCTGATGTGGAATTCGTCTTCACCAATGAGGGCAAGAGTGACCTGATCATCAGGCATGTCAAGTCAGGCTGCGGATGTACGGCGCTGATGCCTACTGAAAATGTGATCAAGCCCGGAGAGAAGGGGACTATCAAGGCAAAGTTCAATTCAGGAGGCTACAAGGGTCAGATATACAAGAATATTTTTGTTTACACCAATGATCCCAAGAACTCGGAAGTGATGCTGATGATCAAGGGAGAAGTGCTTGTTCCTGAGACCAGCGCGAAGTAAAAAAACCAGGGAGCGGCAATCAGAAGTATGAGCAGGGAAAGGAGAACAGCCGGGGCTCTCTCGGTACAGCAGGGAGTAACCCAGCCTCCGAGCATAAACCCTGACATGTTGAGCCGTATCAGGAAGAACAGGCGCAGGACACTCAGTGCAGATGATTATGCCGACGGTATCCTGCGCGGTAACCGTACTATCCTCAGCCAGGCCATAACCCTTATAGAGAGCAATCTTCCCGAGCATTATGAACTTGCGCAGGCAGTGGTTGAACGCTGTCTGCCCGCCAGTTCACGGTCAGTAAGGGTAGGGATAACAGGTGTCCCGGGTGCGGGCAAGAGCACCTTCATTGACACATTCGGTTCATTGCTGACAAGGCGCTACGGAAGACGCCTGGCGGTACTGGCCATTGACCCCAGCAGCCAGCAAAGCGGGGGTAGCATAATGGGCGACAAGACCAGGATGGAACAGCTTAGTGCTGACCCGGATGCCTTTATCCGCCCTTCACCCTCTGCGGGCACACTGGGAGGAGTGGCAAGAAAAACCAGGGAAACAATAATACTGTGTGAAGCTGCCGGATTTGATACCATCCTGGTAGAGACTGTAGGGGTTGGACAGTCAGAGACGGCAGCCCATTCAATGGTCGATTTTTTCCTTGTGCTGATGCTTGCCGGCGCAGGGGACGAACTCCAGGGGATCAAGAGAGGCATCATGGAGATGGCTGACACAATAGTTATCACCAAGGCAGACGGAACCAATGTGCGTAAGGCTGAGATGGCCAGGACAGAGTATAAGAACGCACTTCATCTTTTCCCGGCGGCACCATCTAAATGGAATCCGAGGGTTCTCACCTGCTCCTCGCTGGAAAAAACCGGAATAGCGGAAATTTGGGAGACCATACGTGACTATGTAAGTGTCACCAAGAGCAATGGCTGGTTCTGGGAGAGAAGAAGGGAACAGGCAGTCACACGCATGCACGAAACAATAAATGACACGTTGAAGCATGCATTCTACAGTCACCCGCAGGTGGCAGCCATGCTGCCTGAACTGGAGCGCCAGCTTCGTGAGGGTGAGACTACCTCATACAAGCCCGCCACTCTGCTGCTCAACAAGTATTTTGGGCGGGAAGGGGAATAATTAAATAGTTGTATATTTGAACCTTCACAAAAAAGTGGTGTTTACAGAATAATGAATATCAGAGGAAACCTGCATGAGAAAGGTCTCACCGGATGCGGTGATTCAATGACACACGCATGTCGCATTCTTCAATGGAAACAAATAATTAAATAAACGTATGAAAAAGACAATTATCCTTTTGATGGCAGCAATAGTCGCAATATCATGTGCCAGAGAACCCGGGTTCAGAATCACAGGAACGATTGACGGTGCCGGAAATGAGACGGTAGTACTTCAGAAAAGAATTGCCGGGGGTTATGAAATCATTGACTCTACCGCACTTGAAAACGGGACATTCACAATGGAAGGCGTGGTTGATTACCCGCAGATGGTCAACCTGGCAGTCAAGGGGAAGCGGGGAGGACTCAATTTTTATATAGAAAACGCTGAAATAACTATTCATGGTCATGCCGATTCACTCTACCTTGGATCAGTGAGCGGTTCAGCCACACAGGCTGAGTTCGACAGTTACAGGGCCATGTTTGATGAGACCAATGCCGGGATGTCAAAGATTTTTGACCGTTACCGTGCTGCAAGGATGGAGGGCAATGAGGAACTGGCTGCTGAGCTTGAAAAAGAGCTGGATGCTCTTGATTCAAAGCAGAATGAGCTCAGAAGGGAGTTTATTGACAGCAACCCGTCGTCATTCGTTACGCCTGCCGTCATCAGTGAGATGGCTTATTACCTTGATGCCGGTGATCTGGAAGGCATGCTTGGCAAGCTTGATACCTCGCTGAATAAGGTTCAGTCAGTAATCACAATGAAGGAGAGGCTCGTACAGCTCAAGGCTGTTGCCATAGGGCAGCAGGCACCTGACTTCACATTGAATGATGTTGATGGCAACCCTGTCTCACTCTATTCAAAACTGGGGGGTGACACCAAACTGTTGCTGCTCGATTTCTGGGCTGCATGGTGCGGTCCCTGCCGCCAGGAGAACCCCAACGTGGTAAAGGTGTGGAAGGAGTACAACAAAAAGGGTTTTGATGTATTCGGAGTGTCGCTTGACCGGACCAGGGAAGACTGGATGAAGGCCATTAAGGATGACAACCTGACCTGGACACATGTTTCTGACCTCAAGTTCTGGGACTGCGCGCCCGCAAGGCAGTACGCCGTAAGCGCCATCCCTTCCAACTTCCTTCTTGACGGCGACGGCATAATAGTGGGTCATAACCTTCGCGGTGATGCCCTGGCTGAAAAGTTAAAAGAACTTCTTGGTACCAACTAAACAAAAATTGACTAATTTAGGTAGCCGTTGGGGTGTGTGTCTCAACGGCTATCATACTTTAAATATAAGATAATGAGCAAGAAAGAGCAGTTTTTTGATCACATTAAGAGCGGATATGCCTGTAAGGGCGACTTTATTGTTCTTGGTGGAGCCATGCTTGACGGAGCAGCAATAGCGGATGCACACATACAGATACCGCTCAAGACGCTCAACCGGCACGGCCTGATTGCCGGAGCAACCGGAACGGGAAAGACAAAGACTCTTCAGGTGATCACTGAGCAGCTCTCACTCAAAGGTATACCGTCATTGGTCATGGACGTTAAGGGTGATCTCAGCGGTGTTGCCAAACCGGGTAGTGAGAATGATTTTATCAGGAACAGGCATTCTGCCATGAATCTGCCGTACTCAACAATGGGTTTTCCGGTAGAGTTGCTCACAATATCAGAACAGAATGGCGTCAGGTTACGTGCCACGGTGTCTGAGTTCGGGCCGGTGCTCTTCTCCCGTATCCTCGACCTGAATGATGTCCAGGCAGGCATCATGTCAATTATCTTCAAATATTGTGATGATCACAAGCTCGGGCTGATTGACCTGAAAGACATACGGAAGGTGATACAGTACCTGACGGGCGAAGGGAAAGCTGAGCTGGAGAAGGAATACGGGGCAATGTCAACAGCCTCAACAGGAGTGATACTGCGCAAGATCATTGAACTGGAACAGCAGGGAGCGGAGCGGTTCTTCGGGGAGGAATCATTTGACATCAGGGACCTGATGCGGAGGGACAGCAACGGGAACGGTTATATTAACATAATAAGGCTCACTGACATCCAGGATAAGCCCAAGCTTTTTTCCACCTTCATGCTCCAGCTTCTGGCGGAGGTATACAACACGATGCCCGAGAAAGGTGACCAGCCCAAGCCTGAATTGATGATCTTCATTGATGAGGCACATCTTATCTTTAACCAGGCTAGTAAAGTGCTGCTGGAGCAGATTGAAACAATAGTCAAACTCATCCGTTCCAAGGGTGTGGGAGTTTATTTCATTACCCAGAATCCGATGGATGTGCCGGCCTCAGTTCTGGCGCAGCTTGGCCTTAAGGTTCAGCATGCCCTTCGTGCCTTCACGGCCAATGACAGGAAGGACATCAAGCTGACGGCTGAAAACTTTCCTGTCTCAGAATACTATGACACCGGGGAGACACTCACCTCACTCGGTACCGGGGAAGCCCTGGTGACGGCACTCAATGAAAAGGGTATCCCGACACCCCTGGCTGTACTGATGGTACGCGCACCGATGAGCCGGATGGATATCCTCACACAGGAGGAGATAGACATGATCAACAGTTCATCAAACCTGGTAACGAGATACTCACGTGTGATTGACCCCGAGAGTGCCGCGGAAATGCTTGAAAAGAAGATACAGGCAGCCGAACAGAAGAGGAGTGATGCGGCAGCAAGGAAGGCAGACCAGAGAGCAGGAAGGACCACCAGGACGACAACGAGGAAAAGGACAGCTACCCACCCGGTGGTGAAGGTGCTGACTTCGGCTACCTTCATCCGGGGTGTGATGGGAATACTTACCAGGGCCATGAAGTAATAATGCAATATTCTAAATAATACGCTTTATAATCAAAAAATGAGAAACATGAAAAAAATCAACATTGGATTGACACTTGTTCTTGTTGCGGCACTCCTGACAGCGGGATGCGCATCAATGAACAAAACAACAAAAGGTGCTGCTGTAGGAACTGCTGCAGGTGGTGCCATGGGTGCCGTAATTGGCAAGGCAACCGGTAACCCGGCCCTGGGTGCCATAATAGGTGCCACCGTTGGCGGAGCAACAGGCGCCATCATCGGCCGCGAGATGGACAAGCAGGCTGAAGAGATTGCGAACAGTGTTCCCGATGCCAAGGTGGAACGCGTGGGTGAAGGCATAGTTGTGGAATTCAGCAGTGCCGTTCTCTTCGGATTTGATCAGTCAGATCTGTCTGCAGAAGCCATGGCGAACCTTGACAAGCTGGTCACCGTGCTGAACACCTATCCTGACACCAATATAGAAGTTCAGGGTCATACTGACAGCAAGGGTTCAGAGAAATACAATCAGACCCTCTCTGAAAAGAGGGCAGGAACCGTTTCAACATACCTTGCCGGGAAAGAGATTACGGCTGAACGCATCATCACAAAAGGTTTTGGAGAAACAATGCCTGAATATGACAACGAGACCGAGGAAGGAAGGGCACAGAACCGCAGGGTGGAGTTCCTGATCACGGCCAATGAAAAGATGATTGCTGAAGCAGCTGCCGAAGCAGAAAAGGAATAGTTTTAAATAAATTGAATTAACCAAATAGTTAAGTTATGAAAAAAAGGATTCTATCTGTCGTTGCTATTTTAGCTTTATCAGTCTATGCCCTTCAGGCACAGGTTGATTTCGGGATTGTTGCCGGGCCGAATTTCCAGAACATGGTTGGGAAGGATGCCGGAGGAGATAAGATGACCAACGGGCTTCTTGTTGGTTTTCATGCCGGAGTAAAGGCTAATATTCCCGTGGCACCCGACTTTTACTTTCAGACCGGGCTTCTGTTCTCGCAGAAGGGTTCGAAGAATAATGAGGGTCTTCTTCCCCTGAAGAGCAGTGATGATTACAATACCACATCCAGAATATCATATCTGGAGCTTCCGCTGCATTTGCTATTCCGTCCTGCCCTGGGCTCCGGGCATATGCTTGTGGGTTTCGGTCCGTATGTGGCAGCTGGTATTACCGGCAAGCAGGAAGTTGATTATGGCAGCCTGCCGTCAATGGAGCAGACTATCAAGTTCAAGGGTGAGATCAACAACGAGGAGCGTTGGGATGTGGAGAATGCCTACTATAAGCGTTTTGATGCCGGTGCAGACATCTTTGCCGGCTACGAGTTCAGTATGGGTCTCTACTTCCAGCTCAATGCACAGCTCGGTCTGTTGAACATGATACCTGCACTGGAGGATGGCGGCGACCAGCCGAACCTTAAGAACACCGGGTTCAGCCTGTCACTGGGCTATAACTTCTAGTTATACCTGTAAAGGGGGAAATTAAAACATACAGATTGACTGAGACCGTCTGCATTTGCAGGCGGTTTCTTTTTGGCTGTTGTTGTCATTTGAGGCGGAAGTGGTCAGAATCCCCTGAGGTCCATGAATACAGTTGGTATCAGCAGCAGGAAACCCAGCAGGAAAAGTATCACAATGAAAGGCAGTACCCATTTGAACCACTTTTCGTAGGGAATCTTCGCCACGCTCAACACACCAAGGAGTACTCCTGATGTGGGGGTTATCATATTGGTAAACCCGTCGCCAAGCTGAAATGCCACAACTGTTGCCTGGCGTGATACCCCTATCAGGTCTGAGAACTGTGACATCATAGGCATGGTGAGGGCGGCCTTGGCAGATCCGGAAGGCATGAAAAGGTTGATGACAGTCTGGGTAATGTACATCATGGTGACGGAAGCCATCCTTCCGGCACTTGAAATCGATTCGGAAAGCCTGTAAAGAAGAGTATCAATTATATTCCCGTTCTCAAGGATAATTATTATGCCTCCCGCCAGACCTACAATCAGTGCGGCTGACTGTATATCCTTCACCCCGTCGAGAAAAAGCTTCGTGATCCTGTTGGCATCATAACCCATCGCTATTCCGCTTGCCAGCCCCATGGCAAAGAAAAGGGTGGCTATCTCCATGATGTACCAGCCGTATCCCATCACTCCTGTGATGAGGAAGAGAATTGTAAATATCAGAAGGTTTATGATGAAGAAGTGTGCCGATTTCCTTAGCGTTAACCATCCGGTTAAAAAGAAGAAGCCTGTAATTACGGGCACTGCCGGCACCCTTAACTGACTCTCGCCAAATGAAAGTGAAGAAACAGGAAAGAAGAATGAAAAGACTGTCATTATTACAACCAGGATTATGAAAATAACCCAGGCAGAGACAGGCGTGTTGTATTCAGCCTTCATCTGTGTTTCAGAATGCAGTTTTCTCCAGTAGTTGTCATCCTCATGTACCCGGGACCGCATCGGGTTTTTCCTGATCTTTCCGGCATAGAGCAGTATATAGGCAAATCCGGCAAGGCTGATTACAACCCACATGATCAGTCTGTATTCCAGTCCTGAGAAGAGGGGGAGATCGGAGAGTCCCTGTGCAATGCCGATAGTAAAGGGGTTGAGAAAGGCTCCGGCAAAACCCAGGGCGGCAGCCACAAAGCATAGGGAGACGCCCACTATGGAATCGTAGCCCATTGAGACAGCCAGTGGGACGAATATTATTGTAAAGGCTATTGTCTCCTCGCTCATGCCGAAGACGGCCCCGAAAAAGCTGAACATGGTCATGATCACGATAAAGATCAGGTTATCTGCACCAATGACTTTGATCACTCCGCGGTTGCCTATCCTTTTTGTGAAGCGCAGCACCGATCCGATGGCCACATCAATTGCCTTGCTCTCATTCATGATCCAGAAGGCGCCGCCGATGATCAGGATGAAGACAATAATGTCAGCCTTGTCAACAAACCCGTCGAACAGTGCTGAAAACACCTGCCAGGTCTGGGGATTCTTTTCGGTATAGTGAAATGAGCCGGGGATAACCACGCTGCGGTCGATGCCATTTACACTGACCGTCTCTCTGTCAAATGCTCCGCCGGGCACTATCCATGTGAGAATAGCGCATAAAACTACTATGCCAAAGACAATCACGTAGGTATGGGGGATCTTCCTGAACACCGGACTAAATTTGCCGTGCAAATTAATAATTACTGCCGGAAATGCAAGGAGGTCTGAAAGTCTGGCCGCCTTTGGCGGCTGTCGTGCGGTTCCCGACGCACTCCGTGGTCGGGATTTCGTCGTTGCACTCCTCAACTTGCGATCCTGTCGGAATCTCAAACTGCCGACTGCCTGCTGCGACTGCCGACTTTACCTAAGCCTAATGCCTGAGTATGATCTGCCTGACGCGTTCCCTGGTCTCAGCCGGGGTGGGATTCAGTTCTTCAGCAGTGAAGGTGCCCCTTTCCGGATTGATGCGTTCAAAGACCATCATATAGAGTTCGAAGATGATCTCCAGGCTGAGCCTGTATCTTGGCGCCATCATGGGGCATATCTCTTCCATTATCTTAACTGTTTCCATCCGGTAATGGTCAGCAAGAGTGAGATACCTTCGCATCATTGCCCTGAAACCGCCGGTGAGAGGTGCTCCGCGGGCTATTTCGCTCATTGTGGCGCGGCTCAGTCCGTGCCGTTCCATGACATCATCAGCAAAATAACTCAGGTTATTCAGCTGGTCTTTGCGGAAATCGCGCATTATATGCACCAGATAGCTGAACATGGCACATGGCTCAGCGGTACTGCGCACACCAAAGGGAGGATCATGGAAGATGCCGTCTCTCTCCTGTAACCCTGCCAGATGAACGAATATCGATGCCGGGGCCACCGAAGCCCCTGCCGAGTAGGCAATAAAATCATCAAGTGTCGCAAATCCGTCGTGCGTCACATCATAAAGCATAGATTCGGCAAACGCTTCCAGTGACCATCGAGGGATACGGAATTTCTCAACTGTGTATCCAAGCTCATTGTTAAAGGGTGCACTGTTCAGCCCTTTCTCAAGCATTGCCATCCACTGTCCTATGTCTGATCTGAAGCAATCCTGCTCTGTCTCACTAATACCTTTGTGTGCAGCTTTGTGGTCATCTATCAGGTCATCAAGTGCACGCATGAACCTGTAGCATGTACGTGCTGCGCAGTATCTCTCATTATCCCAGAAGTTTGCGGCAATGAGAATATTCGGGTGGTCAATGATTTTTTCAAAGTTTATAGATTCAAAAATGGCCATGAACTGATCTCTCATCTTCATCTCTCACCTCCCTTCCTGTTCGTTTGTTCGGCGAGTATCCTTTCTGACACCAGTTTTGCTGACATGAGTACCATGGGAATACCGTTGCCCGGGTGCGTGCTGCCACCGGTAAAGTAGAGGTTTTTGTACCTGCTGTCCCTGTTATGGGGCCTGAAGTATCCCATTTGAAAAATATTGTGACCCAGGCTTCCGAAGACTGATCCCTTTGTCACGTTCAGTGCCTCTTCCCATGTCTCCGGGGTGGTGATTATTTCAAACCTGATATGTGACTCAATATCATCTATTCCTGCATTCTTCAGTTTCGTGAAAATGGCTTCACGGGCTCGATCAGTTATCCGCATCCATTCCTGGGGATGCTTCTTGTCGAGATGTCCTACACCCACTGCAACGGAGAGGGTATCATAACCCTCCGGCGCGGCAGATGGATCAGTGCGTACCGGGGCGTGAATGTAGAAGCAGGGATCATCTCCCATCGACTTATCCCTGAAGATCCGGTCAAGGCCTTCGCGGAAGCTGTCAGAGAGAAATGTATTATGATGGCTCAGTTGAGGGTACTGTTTGTCCAGTCCCCAGTGAAGCACCAGTGCCGAGCATGAGTATTTCATCCGGCTGAGACGACGTGCTTTGGAGCCCGGGGGCAGCAGTTCACGGTAGACATAGGGGAGATCGGCATTGGCGATGATAATGTCAGCTTTCGCTACGCTGCCGTCAGCCAGGGCAACACCGGTGGCCCTGTTGCCTGAAACCAGTATCTGCCTGACTGGCTTCGCAAAATGGAACCTGACTCCTTTTTCCGAGGCTTTCTCCATCAGCTTCGCCGCGATGGCATACATGCCTCCTGCGGGAAACATGGAGCCCTCGGTAAGTTCGGCAGCGGGTATCATTGAAAAGAGTGCAGGAGCGGAAAAGGGATTCTGCCCAACATAAATGTTCTGAAAAGTATAAGCCATCTTCAGGTTTTCCGATCTGAAGAACCGGCCCGTGTAACGGTAGTGATTGAGATATGTCTTCAGTCTAATGAGCAGAAGCGCGTTGCTGAGATTGAAAAAATCGAAGAACCTGGTGAAGTTACGTCCCAGGAGTCTCTTAAAAGCCATCGTGTAAAGGCCGAATCCGGTGGTGACATACTTCTTTTCCCTGACTGAACTTCCGGGCTCGATGGTTTCCAACTGCTGCCTCATCCTCTCCCTGTCAGTTGTAAAAGTGAGGCTTGTACCGTCATCAAACCAGAGTTTATAAATGTCGTCCATGGGCCTGACATTCAGTTCTTCCATCTTCACTCCCAGTGATCCGAGCACATCGCGGTAGACTTCCGGCATCAGCATCATGGTTGCTCCCACGTCAAAGCGGTGTCCGTCACGGACTATCTGTCCGCATCTGCCGCCAGCAGATATGTTTTTCTCAAACACATCAACGCTGTATCCGTGTTCAACAAGGGAAAGTGCTGTAGCTATGCCCCCTATGCCGGCGCCTATAACCAGCGCCGTTCCATTACAAGCCATCAGGTATTGAATTCATTGTTGTTTATTCCCGTTTCAGGTTGCCGTGTATGGCATCCACACCACAAATATATGAACAAACTGCCGGATGAACCCTGAGGCATGAGGGCCAACTGCGGTATATGGCAGGTGAATGGCGGAAAAACTACCGCCGGATATTAAGCCGAGGCTTAAGGGTGGCAGCGCCTGACAACAAATCCTGCCGATAATGTCAGGCGGGCTACCAGAGATGGTGTACCAGTGGCTTTATCTCCTCATCATAGATGGCATTGACTGCCTGCAACTGTTCGGGGGTAAAGCCCGGGAAGGCTGCCGTATTGAGGTTTGACCTCACCTGGTCGGCAGAGGATGCTCCGGGGATGATGCAGCTGACCTCTTTGCTTTGCAGGATCCAATGCAGTGCCACCTGCACCAGCCGGGTGTTTTCAGGAAATAATGCCCTGAGCCTGGCCACAGCTCTGAGGCCCGTGTCGTATGGCACACCAGCGAAGGTCTCCCCCTTGTCGAAAAAGAGACCGGTGCGGTTGAAGAAACGGTGGTCTCCCGGTGCAAAGCGGGTGTCAGGGCCGAACTTGCCGGAGAGGAGGCCGCTGGCCAGCGGTACGCGGATAATCACCCCGATGTTCTTCTCTGCAGCCATACTGAAGAACCGCTCGCGGGGGCGCTGCCGGAAGATGTTATATATCATCTGTACGGTTGTGACGTTTTCGTATTCGATGGCTTTGATTGCCTCCTCTACCTTCTCAACGCTGACGCCGAGGTTGAGGATCTTGCCCTCCTGCTTCAGCTTTTCAAACTCGCCGAAGATCTCCGGCCTGTAATAAACCTCCGTGGGAGGACAATGTAGCTGGATCAGGTCAATGCAATCAGTCCCGAGCCTTTTCAGGGAGTCCTCAACGTAACCGCGCAGGACTTCAGGTGTGTATCCCTTATTTACATGGGGATTAATCTGTCTGCCGCACTTTGTGGCAATACGCACCGCAGCGCCCGATTCACGGACGGTTTTGCCTACGGCCTCTTCGCTCTCACCGTCGGAATATACGTCGGCAGTATCAATGAAATTGACTCCGTTGTCAATGGCTTCGCGGATTATTGATTCAGCCAGGGAGTGATCGAACTTTGATCCCCACCTGCCACCAACCTGCCATGTCCCGAGAGAAATCTCCGAGACCTCAAATCCTGTCTTTCCCAGTTTTCTGTAATTCATCTTTCCGTTTTTTTGTTAATACTGGTTTGTTTTATCACCTGCTGTAAAATGATATGCTGATTCCTGCCGTAAGGGGATTGAACCTGATGGCGCTGTCAGTTGTGATGCGGTTTCCATCAGACCTGATCCAGGGCTTCCGGTGCAGTTTGACTGCGTAGCCTCCGAAGATGCCTATTGACCAGTAGTCGCTCATCCCGCGGTTGCCGTTGTACATGAGGTATTCAAGGTTAAGGCCGGCTACGGCAATGGTCTGGTTGAACCGCAGATCGGTCTCCTTCTCCCGCAGATAGCTTTCCAGTGATACTTTGCTTTCTGCGGGGTAATTGCGGAGCCTGCATTTCATCCATCTGAGCGAGATCAGGGGAGTCATCCTGATCCTGCGTGAACTGATCATGTCATAGCCCAGGTTGAGTTTGAAGAGAGTGTTGTTGAGGTCAACCACCAGGGTGTCATAGTCTTCCTTGTATCTGTAGCCCATGCCTATGCCAAATCCTGTATAGAAACGGGAGAACGAGGCTCCTATCTCAGCACCGGTTACAGCGAAGTAGTCCATCACCTCCGTGTTGTGACTGCCCAGCAGGCTGGTGAATTCAGAGAAGTCACTCAGGATGGCATCAAAGCCAATGGCAGATCTGGTGACAACACTTGATGCCGGAGTTAATTCAGCGTCATCTGCCCAGGCATAGGCTTCCAGGTACATCGGAACAAGGGTGATTCTGACCGGCATTATCGTAGTTTCATCAATTTCGACCTCTGCCGGGATGAACCCGGGACAGGAGACTGAGAGCGTATGTTCACTCTCAGGATCAAGTATGAGATTAAATGCGCCGTCCATATCAGAAGCAGTGCAGTTGGCACTGCCGGCCTGGCAGACCCTGACTCCAACAATCGGGACGTTGCGGTGGTCCGCCACCGTTCCCTTCACGGTTGTTCCCTGTGATAATACCGGCAGTGACAGGATTGCCAGCAGTAGCATTATCTGGAGGCGGCGATAAAGGATGATCATATTATGCATCTCTTCGCTTTTGTTGTATAAAGATCAGATACTGACACTATTTCCCGGCATAAGTTGAGAGGAGATTCCTTTCTGGCAGTTGAAGGTCCGGAATCAGCCACCATCATGCATAACAAAACTAAGTAAAAAGTGCTGAAAAAAGCAACCCCGGCAAAAATGCCGGGGTTACATAATTTAATCGGGTGGAGCTAACCAGGTGTCAGAACACTACCTTGAATTCAACCCTTCTGTTCCTGGTCCTTCCGGCAGCAGTATTGTTGTCTGCGATAGGGGTGGTTTCACCATAGCCCTGCGAGGTCATCCTGGCCGGATCAATACCTTTGTCTGCCAGGTATTTCTTCACGGCAGCGGCTCTTCTCTGTGACAGATCGAGGTTCATAGCGTCGTCACCCACATTGTCCGTATGACCGTTGATCTCGAGGTTATAAACCGGATTATCATTCATCACATTCACCACATTATTGAGAATCGCGTATGATGAAGGCCTGATAATATCCTTGCCTGTTTCGAACAGTATCCCTGTAAGAGCCTGCGTAAAGACCTTTATGACCTCCTCCTTCACTTCGGGGCATCCCTTGTTGGCTGCTATACCTGCCTCATCCGGGCACCTGTCATCAATATCAGCCACCCCGTCACCATCTGAATCGGGGCATCCTTTTAGCTGCACGGGACCTTTGTCAGTGGGGCAGCGGTCATCGGCATCGGTAATGCCGTCACCATCTGTGTCAGGGCATCCGTCTAATTCAGCCAGTCCCTTGACATTCGGGCACTTGTCATCTTCGTCTGCAATACCATCACCGTCGCTGTCGGGGCAACCCAGTAACGCTGGCAGTCCTTTCACTTCGGGGCATTTATCCACGGCATCCTCAATGCCGTCACCGTCAGTGTCGGGGCATCCGCTGAAAGCTTCCAGTCCTGCTGCCCTGGGGCACTTGTCCATATAATCGGGCACACCATCGCCATCGCTGTCAAACGGGCAACCGTCAGGTCCGACACTTACGCCGGCAGGTGTGTCGGGACACCTGTCAAGCTTGTCACTGACTCCGTCACCGTCGCTGTCCCTGGGCTTGCCGAATGAAAAGACAAGGCCTACTGCATGGGAGAGGAAGTGATCATTTTTTTCAGGCTCGATCTCCAGGTCACGGTAGTCACCACCAGTGAAATTATATAGTGCCTGGTACTGAAGAGCGAATCCCGGTGTGATGTTAATCCTGACACCACCTCCCAGAGGAATTATTGCATCCCAGCCGTCAACCCTTGTTCTTCCGGGTTCTCCTGCAAAGCTGGCAAAGCCAAATCCTCCGGTAAGGAAAGGTGCTATCAGGGCATCCTCCTTTAAAAGATAACCGTTATTGAGCTTATACCTTAGCAACAGTGCCCCGTCGGTCTTATCTGCAAGGAAGTTACTTGCAGATGACTCGTAGTAACCGTAAGCGCCATATTCAGCATGGAGGGCAAGGTCAAATGACGGACACAGGTAGCGGCTTAACTGCGCGGCTCCGTGGAAATAGAACGGATCCCACTCGTTGATTCCGCTGCCCAGATCTCCGATATATACAGTTTTACCCCCAAAGAATCCGAGTGACCATTTCTGGTCCGGGTTCTGAGCTGATACTCCCGCAACCAGGAGAGTAAGAAAAATCACAGATAGTAATTTTTTCATGTTTTTAGTTTTAGTTGTGTTATTTGCCTGGAAATATAGATTGTATTCTTCTGGCAGATTGATCATATTATTAGTTAATAACCTAATAAATAGTATCATGGCAGGCAAAAAAAATAAAGGTCTCAGGATTAGCACAGTAAAGATACACAAAATTAAGAGAGATGCAAAGTTATTTTAATATTTGGGTGCAGGCAGACATAAGAGTCCATTTTTCTCTTCCGCGAAATAATTTTAGGGCAACGGATCCGCCTGTCTTCTGCCACGGTCAGACTGACAGACGCCTCTACCGGAGAGGCGGCAGGCCAGGGTCAGACTGATATCATTTCTGATATTTTGTCTGAAGTTATTGCTTTTGTTTAGAGTGCATGTTAATGCCCGGGACCTGTAAAACATCTTTTCTCCCTCCGGGAAAATATTATTTTTAGGCGTTGAATTAATTCTTGTTGACTATGAAAAGAACAATAGTCCTGATTGTGCTCCTGGCGCTGGCGATGCAGGCATCTCCGCAGGAGAAGAAGGTCATGACAATTGATGACCTGGTAAGCTGGAACCGTATTACAGAAAGGGTCATCTCTGAAGACGGCTCACTGATAGCCTTCAAAACGGAGCCTTCGCAGGGCGATCCGGTCATTACCCTTTATGATGGCAACGGAGATCTGAAGGCAACATTCAACTGTGCCACAGGAGCCACCATCTCATCCGATTCACGTTTTCTCTTTTTCACGATAAAGCCGCCCGGGGCGGAGATCAGGGAGTTGAAACTGAAGAAGACGAAGAAGGATGATATGCCACTTGACAAACTGGGTATATACAATGTAGCTGCCGGCGTGACTGACACGGTTGAGAGGCTTAAGTCATACAAGGTGCCCTCTAAGTGGTCCGGCTGGATTGCATGGCAGATTGAACCGCTTAAGGAGAAGCCGGGTGCACCTTCAGATTCTGCCGCCGCAGGCAACAGGGATGGTAAGGGAAAGAAGCCCAAAAGTGAATCGGCTGACAACGGCTATGCTCTTTTTATCAGGAGTCTTGACAGCGACCGGACGGATACGGTCAGGTTTGTAACAGAATATCTCTTTGCCGGGGAGGCGGAGAAGCTGATGTATGCCACCACAGGCGAGGACAGCATCATGGACCCCGAGGTGGCAATCCTCGGCCTCAGGAAAGGGGATAAGAGTGTGCTGTACTCCGGGGAAGCGAAGTATAGGCAGCTCTCTATGGACAAGAAAGGGGAGAGGGCAGCTTTCATCCTCTCATTTGATGAAACAGACAAGGCCGGCAATACTTATTCACTCTGCTACTGGGATGGTAAGGGACTGGCCTCAGTGGCTGCCACCCGGGAGACCGAAGGCCTCCCTGACGGGTGGATAGTAAATGAGAATGCCAGGCTGACCTTCGCGGAGAACTCGCAGCGGCTGTTTTTCGGCACTTCACCGGCATACATGATAAAGGACACCACCGTTCTTGATGAGGACCGTGCCAATGTTGATGTCTGGCACTGGTCAGAAGGAATACTGCAGAGCGCACAGGTGGTCAGGAAAGCGCGTGAGATTAAAAAATCATACATGGCGGTCTATCATGCTGACAGGGGTAAGGTTGTTCAAATGGCCAACACCACTATGCCTGACATGATGCTGCCGGACAAGGGTGACGGTCAGAAAGCTGCTGGTCTCTCATCCCTTCCGTATGATCTGGAGTCAATGTGGGAAGGCAATTCTGCAAGTGACGTCTGGATTGTTGATATCAATACCGGCAACGCTGAAATGATAAAGGAGGGTCTCATGGCAAGGATACGGTTCTCTCCGGCAGGAAAGTACCTCTACTGGTACCACCGGGCTGACAGCTCCTGGTATGCATGGGATGTTGCCGGAGCAAGGGAGATACGACTCACCACCCCGTCAACACTGAAGGTGTGGGATGAACTCAATGACGTTCCTGATCACCCAGGCTCATACCCCGCGGCAGGGTGGCTTCAGGATGATAAGGCATTACTTGTGTCAGACGGATATGATATCTGGTCACTTGACCCGGCCGGCTCGCGACCGCCGCAGAACATAACGTTCAACGGCAGGACGGAGGGGATCAGGTACAGGCTGCTCGATTTTGATCCTGACAATGATTATATAGATCCGTCAGAGAAACAGTTTCTCATCGGTGTCATCAAGGCAACGAGGGCTGAAGGATTCTATTCACTTGACATGCGCCGGAAGCAAGCACCAGTCAGGCTCACTGGAGGCGATTTTGTGTATGGCACCCCGCTGAAGGCAAGGAAGGATGACCGTCTGATCTACACAAAGGAAAACTTCGGACTGTTTCCTGACTATCTGCTGTCAGACCTTTCGTTCAGAGCGGAGAAGCGGCTGACAGATGCCAATCCGCAGCAGAAAGAGTATCTCTGGGGCACCGCAGAGGTGGTGAGATGGACCTCGCTTGACGGGCAGCCGCTGGAAGGTTTGCTCTACAAGCCGGAGAACTTTGATCCGGCGAAGAAATACCCGATGATTGTTAACTTCTACGAAAAGAGCTCCACGGAGCTTAACCGTCATCGCATACCGGAGCCGGGCAGGTCAACAATTGACTGTCATTATTATACCAGTAACGGCTATCTGATATTCAATCCCGATGTCTATTATATCGACGGCTACCCGGGACAGAGTGCATACAACTGTGTGATGCCGGGTATCATGGCTCTTATTGAGAAGGGCTTTGTGGATGAGAAGCTCATTGGTGCCCAGGGGCACAGCTGGGGAGGCTACCAGGTTGCATACCTTGCTACCCGCACAAAGCTTTTTGCTGCCATTGAGTCGGGAGCCCCGGTGGTCAACATGTACAGTGCCTACGGAGGCATACGATGGGAGACGGGTCTCAACCGCTCAATGCAGTACGAGCATCAGCAGAGTCGCATAGGTGCCACCATCTGGGAGGCGCCGTATCTCTACTGGGAGAACTCGCCCCTCTTTGCCGTCGACAAGATTGAGACCCCGATACTGATAATGGCCAATGATAAGGACGGTCACGTACCCTGGTGGCAGGGGATTGAATTCTTCATCGCCATGAGGCGCCTGGGCAAGCCTTCCTGGCTGCTGAACTACAACGGTGAGCCTCACTGGCCGCTTAAGCTGCCTAACCGTGTAGACTTCCAGAAAAGGATGGCACAGTTCTTTCATCATTACCTCAAGGGAGAGCCGATGCCGGCCTGGATGAAGGAGGGTGTGCCTGCTGCCGAAAAGGAATTTACGCTGGGGTACTGACCTGTCAAGGTTATCCTGATGCTCCCGGAGACCCTGTCCCCGGGAGCATTTTTTATTCCCGTACTCTCTGAAATGTAATTTTCAAGTATCACATAAACAAATTATTGGCATTGGTTGTTGAGGTAATGTATAGGTATGGGGCTTTCGTAATTTTAGCAATGAGAAAATCAAACTACCATATTACATATGTGGCAGGTGGCTTACACTTCATACCTTGGGTAAAAATCTGACCGAAATGAAAGAATTCTTAACTGTTCTGTTACTGTTCCTTTTCGGTTCTGGCATTCTCTCAGCCCAGGACACTGTAAAAGGGACAATAGTGGATGATCAGAACATACCCCTGCCAGGAGTATCGGTTCTGGTCAAGCACACTTACAGGGGAACGATGTCTGATTCTGACGGATCATACAGCATCACTGCCAATCCAACTGACACGCTTGTATTTTCGATGGTGGGTATGGTAACGCAGGAGATGGTAGTCGGATCCCGGACTCAGATAGACGTTGTACTGGCAACAGAGACCACCGTGATGGATGAAGTAGTGGTGATAGGTTACGGTACGCAGCGCGCCAAGGATTTGACAGCACCCATCATCACCGTCAAGGGGGAGGACCTTTCCAGGCAGGTGACTTCCAACGCTATGCAGGCAATGCAGGGCAAGGTAGCCGGTGTTCAGATCATCAGCAGTGGAGTGCCGGGGAGTGGCCCTTCGGTAAAGATCAGGGGCGTGGGTTCAATAGGCGATTTTGCCAAACCCCTTTACGTTGTTGATGGCGTATTTGTGGATAATATTGACTTCCTCGGGGCCGGTGATATAGAAGATCTGACAGTGCTCAAGGATGCCTCGGCCTCAGCTATTTATGGGGTGAGAGCAGCCAACGGAGTAATTCTTATTACCACGAAAAGGGGTACCACGGGAAAACCTACCATAAGCTATGATGGATATTTCGGGATGCAGTTGCCGGTTAACATTATGGGGATGGCAACCAGGGACCAGTATGTAGAGCTGCTGAATGAGGCATACTCAGGTACAGCAGGCTATATACCCAAAGTTCCTTCTGCATATCCGGCATCAACTGACTGGTACCAGGAACTGGTCAGGACTGCGCCGATGACAGGTCATAGCATTGATATATCAGGGATGTCAGACAAGACATCATATTCCATTGGCGGAAGCTACCTTTTCCAGGAAGGAATCATGGATACAAAAAATAATTTTGAGAGGTTTAATATCAGGGGAAGGCTTGAGCAGAATGTAAATCAGTTCATGAAGGTAGGGCTCAACACCATTGTTTCGCGGCATGACAAGTTCTCTCCCAATGAGGATGCATTTTTCGGGGCATATGTCAATCCTCCTGTCTACCCGGTTTATGATCCCGAAAACACATCGGCCTATCCCGTACTTTTCGGATCGCCACAGATTTATGGTTTTGGTAACCAGTATGGCAACCCGGTTGCGGCGGCTTACTACTCAGATAATTTTGAAAAGGGCAATAAGCTGGTGTTTAACGGGTATGCTGAGTTTTATCCTGTCAGGAACAAGCTGACATACAAGATATCCTATAACCAGGATCTGAGTAACTGGACCGGCAGGGGATATACACCTGCATTTAATGTAGGCGGATCACAGGGTGTGAGAAAATCGAGCCTCTCAAAAACCTTTGGTAACTCTTCCAAGCAAATCATAGATAACCTGCTGACATATAAGGATCAGTCGGAGGGGCTGAGTTATACAGTTATGGTTGGTCAGTCAACCCGTATTGAAAAGTGGGAGACACTGACCGGTTCTGCGATTGATGTGCCGGGGCTTGATGAGCAGTCAAAATACCTGGTCCTTGGCTCCTTCAGGGACCGCAATGCAAGTGACGGAGCGGGGAGGTTTAACGGGTTATCATTCTTTACTCGAGGCACCTTCAACTACAATGACAAATATCTTGGCTCTGTTACCTTCAGGGCGGATGCCAGCTCCAAGTACCAGAAGAAATGGGGTTTCTTCCCATCCGTGGGACTTGGATGGAATCTTACTCAGGAAGATTTCATGGATAATCAGAACGTGTTCAGCTATCTCAAGCTAAGGGCAAGCTGGGGTCTTCTGGGCAATGACAATGTGCCCGCGAACTCAACTGTTATCCTCGGTCAGTCCGGTGCCGGCGCTTCAGGAATCTTCGGTGATGAATTGGTTGACGGCATGGGAGCACAGACTGTTGTACAGAATTTCCTTCGTTGGGAGGTTGTCAGTGAGTTGGACCTCGGAGTAGATTTCACCGCATCCAACAACAAGCTATCAGGTGACCTGGACCTGTATCACCGTACCACTGATAATGTTGTCTTTTATGCCCCGATTGCTACCGGAGGGGGTGTGGCTGAGTTACTCGGCAATAACGGGAGCGTAGTAAATGCAGGAGTTGAACTCAGTCTCAACTGGACTGAAAAGTTTGATAATGGTCTGGATATGACTGTTGGATTCAATGCTACCACTATCATCAACAGGGTGACAAAACTTGAAGGTCGTGAGTACATACCAAGCGGATATGTAAGAGGTAACTATACTACACGCACTGCTGTGGGTCATGCAATCGGATCGTTTTACGGATACGAGATTGACGGGGTTTACCAGAGCGAAGGTGATGCACTGAGGGATGAAGTATCGCAGCCAATCAAGGGCGCCGGTTTCTTCAGGTACAAGGATCAGAACGGCGATAAAGTGATTAATGAAGATGATAAAGTCTACCTGGGTAGCTCTATACCATGGCTGATTACAGGGATTGACCTCGGGTTCACCTACAAAGACTTCGATCTCAATGTTTCCCTTCTTGGCCAGATCGGGAACAAAATTCTCAACGCCAAAAGAATGAACAGGGATGTTTTTTCCGATGGCAATTACGACCAGGATTTCTACAACAACCGATGGACGCCGGATAATACCTCGGACAGGTATCCATCCGCATTTGCTTACAGCTTCTCATATACACAGCAGGCAAATGACTTTTTTGTTGAAGATGCTTCTTTCGGCAGAATCCAGAATATTACATTAGGCTATACAACTGACAAGTTAAGGTTCATCCCCGGTTTGAGGATATATGTTTCAGCCCAGAGACCCTATACTTTCTTTACCTATAAAGGATTTACAACTGAGATCGGCGGGACTCCCATCAGTACCGGGATAGACAATTCGGTTTATCCGTTACAAGCCGTATATACGTTAGGATTAAAAGCGAATTTTTAATGATAAATGGTTTGGAGATGAAAAGATTATATACATTTTTCTTATTGATTCTGATCCTGACGATTGTCAGTTGTGAGGAATTTCTTGAGATACGTCCTGAGGGCACCTTGCCTACCACTGGCATTGACTACTCGAAAACAGAAAATATCTTTCTTTCAGTTAGTGCGTCCTATGCGAAGCTCAGGAATTACGGCTCTCATGTATTCCCGTATATAGGAGCTTTCGAGATAGCATCGGACAATGCAGACAAGGGAAGCAGTCCTGAAGATAATCCGACCATGCTGGAGCTGGATAATCTTGCATACCGGTCTGACAACGGGCTGATAAATGATCTCTGGACCTCCTATTTTGACATTGTGAGCGGGGCCAACTACTCGATTCATCAGATGCCTCTGTTTGTAAATGAGCTGTTAAACAGCTCGGACAAGTTGTATGCCCTTCAGTGCCAGGGAGAGGTGAAGACTATTAGAGCCTATGCTTATTTCAATCTGACCCGTCTCTTTGGCAGGGTGCCGATTGTTGATACAGTGCTTACAGCTGCTCAGCTTGCTTCGGTATCACAGGCGTCAACAGATCAGTTGTATGCCTTTATTGAGAAGGATCTGTTTGAGGCTATTAATGTACTCCCGGATGGTTACACCAGGGAGTGGGATGGCAGGATCAATAAGTACACAGCCATGGCCATTAAGGCGAAAGTGCATATGTATCAGGCAGAGTGGGACTCTGTGGCTTCGCTTACTGACAGGATCATTGCATCAGGCCGGTACGGTCTTCTCAGTGATTTCCGCGAGGTGTTCAGTGTAGACGGAGAGAACAGCAGGGAGTCACTCTTTGAGGTTCAAAGTTCGACGCTGGGCAAGAGTACAGGAGACAATACTTACCTGGAGTATGCTTACGTTCAGGGTCCGCGGGGCAACAGCCCAAGCAACATGCAGGGCTGGGGTTTCTGTACACCGAGTCAGAACCTGATTGACTTCTACATATCAAGAGACGAGGTCATCAGACCGGCAACCACTCTCCTTTACAGGGGAACAAGGACACCGGAAGGTGACAGTATTAAGACTGTATGTACAAATCCCGTTTACAATGGTAAAGTATACACACCTTCGGTATATAACAACTGGAACTTCAACGGATACGGATTTGACCACAATGTACGTATCATAAGATATGCTGACATACTTCTGATGTATGCCGAAGCTAAGGTAAACGGCGCAACCGTTATTACATCCAGCGGACTGACTGCTGACGGGGCAGTTAACCTCATCAGGGCACGTGCCGGCCTCCTTCCGGTCTCGGGGGTCACTGTCGGGCAGATATGGGATGAACGCCGGGCTGAGCTTGCAATGGAAGAGGACAGATTCCCTGACCTTGTCAGGACAGGGCAGGCGGCCTCCGCCCTTGCATCAAAGGGATTTGTAACTGGCAAGCATGAGGTATATCCAATACCCTCGGCACAGATGCAGCTTAATCCAAACCTTACTCAGAATAATGGATACAACTGATAAATAACTTTAATGTAAAACCAAACTCGTTAATTATGAAAAACAAATTTAAAATTACAGGAGCTTTAATGATCTCTTTATTGATCATGATGGGTATGATGCTTACATCATGCGATAAGGACAATGATCCCGATGACGGGAAAACTGATCCGGGCACGATTGCAACTGCCAATCTGGTTGCCTATTTTCCTTTTGACGGAAACGGCACCGAAATGATTGCCAACCTTACCCCGACCATGCAGCCAAATGTAACCTATGTTGCCGGTCGTCGCGGTCAGGCTTACCAGGGTGCCAATATGGCACATCTTCTATACACTCTGCCTGCAGCCAGCAAGATGAAATCCTTAACATCCTTCTCAGTGGCCATGTGGCTTAAATCACCACTGGTGACAGGTGACCCCGAAGCAACTGTATTTGAAATCGGGAAATCTGATGACTTGTTCTGGGGCAATCTGAAACTGGGATTGTCCAGGCTTGATGCTACGGCTGACTCATTAAATTTCAAGGCTTACTTCCTCAAGGACGGAGCTGTCTGGTCAGGCCAGCACATCAATTATTCTGATCCGCTGTTTCCGATTAATATGTGGATGCATCTCGTCTTCCAGTATGATCAGACAACATCCAAATTCATGATTTACAAGGATGGAGTCAAGATTGAAACCAATGACGGAGTTGAGAACAGGTGGGCAGCCGGTGATGATGTAGTTCCAAGGCCTCCTCTCGGCCCCCTCGCTTTTGCCAATGCTGACAAGATCAACATCGGTGCATGGCGTCCGAAGACTGAAGGTACGGCCACAGATGTATGGATGGGCTGGTTCCTCGGAAACATGGATGAACTCCGTGTCTATGACAAGGCGCTGACAGCTGCTGAAGTGAAGGCACTATATGATGCCGAGGTATCTCAGATTGATTAATTGAACTGTCAAATAACGGGAGGATCGGAGACTAATCCACCTCCCGTTCTTTTCTTGATCTCAAGAGAATGAAACATCTCATTTTCCTCATTGTCATTGTCTTTACCCTGGCTTCCTGCAACAAGGAAAAGGTTGATCCATTGCATGAAATAGTGATTGACTCCGTCTTTGTTAACCGGACATACGTTGCTGACAACACTGTCATCAGGGATGTGGATTATGAAAAGATTGTGATTGAATTGAAATTCACCGAGAAGGTAGACACACTGCAGTTCAACAGGGAAAAGGTTACAATCACGGGGGGAACCGAGGTTTCATTCACCCATAAATTCGACAGGGAATCAAAACGACTAACAATCACTCCTTCTTCACCTGTTTCTCCCTTATCTCAGTACAGGCTTCTGTTTGACCAGGGAAGCAACCTGGGGGGATTCATATACAGCAATTATATGATAACCTTCCGGACCAGGCTTGATACAAGCCCCAAGTTCCCGGAAATATCAGATGATTCATTGCTTACCCTGGTCCAGAGAAAGACTTTCAGTTATTTCTGGGACTATGCCCATCCGGTATCAGGGCTCTCACGGGAACGCTACGGTTCGGGTGAGACCGTTACCTCGGGAGGCAGCGGGTTCGGGCTTATGGCTGTTCTGGTAGGAATAGAGAGAGGGTTTATCACCAGGGAAGAGGGATTTGACCGTTTGAACAGGATAGTCAGTTTTCTCAGCCGGCCTGAGACAGACAGATTTCACGGGGCATTTCCCCATTGGCTTAACGGAACTACCGGTAAGGTAATCCCCTTCTCATCCAACGACAACGGTGGCGACCTTGTGGAGACCGCTTTTCTGATGCAGGGACTCCTCACCATCAGGGAATATTTCAGGAACGGAACTGAAGCAGAGCAGGAGCTGTGTGATTCCATTACCGGTCTCTGGGAATCTGTGGAGTGGAACTGGTATCGCAGGCAGGACCAGAATATGCTTTACTGGCACTGGTCTCCTGACATGGGGTGGGTTATGAATATGGGCATAACGGGATGGAATGAGGCTCTTATTGTGTACGTGCTCGCAGCTGCATCACCGTCACACTCAATTCCTTCAGTGGTTTATACAAACGGATGGGCACGCAACGGAGCTTATCCGATGGTAAACAATAAAACCTTCTACAACATTAACCTTCCACTGGGGCCCGATTATGGCGGACCGCTCTTCTTCGCCCACTACTCTTTCCTGGGCCTTGATCCGAGAAACCTGTCAGACCAGTATGCATCTTACTGGACACAGAACGTGAATCATTCAAAGATAAACCATGCCTATTGTACAGCCAATCCGAGGGGGTATGCAGGGTATGCTGATAACTGCTGGGGTTTGACAGCCAGTGACATACAAAACAGTTACAGCGCCAGCTCTCCTGTCAATGACCTTGGGGTAATTGCCCCAACGGCTGCTCTCTCATCCTTTCCTTATACACCGGAAGAAAGCATGAAGGCTCTGAGATTTTTCTACTATACCATAGGTGACAGATTATGGGGGCAATACGGTTTTTATGATGCCTTTAATCTGACTTCCGGATGGTATGCCAGTTCGTATCTGGCCATAGACCAGGGCCCCATTGTATGTATGATTGAGAATTACCGGACGGGATTGTTATGGGATCTCTTCATGTCAGCCCCGGAGGTCAGGGCCGGTCTTGATAAACTGGGATTTACATACTGAAAGCCTATGAAAAAGATATACTCCATTATTATTGCGGCATTTGTGCTTGCCTCATGTAACGTTCCTCAGCAGACAGGATTCCGCTGGCAGGGCAATGTTAATTATCCGATGACAGCTGAAGATGAGGTAATGCTTGACTCAATTCAAAGAAAGACCTTTCTCTTTTTCATGGGAGAGCATCACCCGGAGTGGGGCATAGTCAAGGACCGCACTGCGGCATGGGCGCCGGCAAGTATCGCATCAACAGGGTTCGGCATCCCATCGTTTGCCGTAGGCGTAGAGCGGGGCTGGATAACCCGTGAGGAGGCAGCACAAATAACCCTGAATATGATGAATTTCTTCGTGAACTCTCACCAGAGTGCCGATACGCTTGCTGCCGGGTACAAAGGATTTTTCTACCACTTTCTCAGGATGGACACCGGCCTCAGGGAATGGCGGTGCGAGCTCTCCTCGGTGGATACCGGCCTTCTGATGATGGGAATACTGTTTGCGCGAAATTATTATGACCGTGACAATAAGACGGAAAAAGAGATCCGTTCGCAGGCATCGCTGCTGCTGAAAAATATAGACTGGGACTTCATGCTGATGCCTGACACAGGTGACTACGCGCAGCAGATATCGATGGGATGGCACCCTGAGACAGGTCTTCACCACATGGGATGGAGCGGCTACAACGAGGCGCTCTTCCTCTATATCCTTGCTGCCGGCACCGGGCTGGAGAATGCAAAGGAAAGCTACAGATCGTGGCTGAGTTCATACAAGTGGCAGACACCATACGAAGGACTGTCACATGTGGCTTTCCCACCCCTTTTCGGCCACCAGTTCTCACATTGCTTCATTGATTTCAGGGGACTGGCAGACGAGTATATGCGCGAAAAAGGGATCGACTACTTCGAAAACTCACGCAGAGCGACATATGTGCAGCGGCAATATGCAATCGACAACCCACACGGGTGGACAGGGTATGATTCGCTTTGCTGGGGTATTACCGCAAGCGACGGTCCTGGTGACTCATACAATTTCGGAGACAGAGAGTTCCTGGGTTATGCCGGAAGGGGTACCAGCGGACCCGATTACAACTATTTTGATGACGGCACCATTGCTCCCTATGGTCCCCTCTCTTCACTGCCCTTTGCGCCTGAGATAGTCATCCCGACCGTCAGGTCAATCAATAAGAAGCAGGGAGACGTGATCTGGGGCAGATACGGTTATTATGATTCATTCAACCTGACTGCCGGATGGGTCAATGACGATTTCATAGGCATTGATCAGGGTCCCATGCTGATAATGATAGAGAACTTCAGGTCAGGGCTGGTATGGAGGTATGTAATGAATGATCCGGTGATACAGGAAGGCCTTGATAAGCTTGGATTTGCATACCTGTAACCTTTTGCCGGTGATGTTCCCGGATGCTGCAGTCAGAAATGGCCGGTTACAGGGTTTACGGAGTTGTGGTCAGCAACTTCCCGCCGGTGACTTTAATGTGAACGCCAGACAAACCTTACAGGCATGGATTACCATATAATAAAACAGAGTGCGGTTTTGTTCCTCCTGGGGCTGGCTGCAGCCGACCTGGCAGGCCAGCAGAGAGTGCTGGAAGAGTTTGAGGATACGGCTGGCTGGTCATATAACATCTCTGACGGGGTCACGCTGGCCTCCTCGGCGGAGAGGGGAGTAACCGGAAATGCCATCAGGATTGATTATAATTTCACTGAGGGTACAGGCTTTGGTGGTATACAGAAGCTCTTCCCCGTTGAACTGCCGGAAAATTATGAGTTCACCTTCTGGCTCAGGGCAGAATCGCCTTCGAACAATTTTGAGATAAAATTCATTGACAGCACAGGGAACAATGTCTGGTGGGTAAATAACCGCAACTATGATTTTCCCCGTGAGTGGACAAAGATCCGAATAAAAAAAAGGCATATAAGTTTTGCGTGGGGACCGGTGGAAGACCATGAGCTCAGGAGGATTGACAGGATTGAGTTCACGGTGGCTTCCTTTGTGGGTGGGAAGGGAACGCTCTGGCTTGACGACCTCAGGTTTGAGCCTCTGCCGCCGGAGACAGACATATGGCCGGAGCCGGCCATAACAGCCTCATCATCAGCCAGGGGCCACAGACCTTCAATGATTGCCGACGGGTACAGTGAAACCTGCTGGAGGAGCAGGAAGGGAGGAAAGCAGAGTATCACCTTTGATTTCAAAGGCAGGCGCGAGCTCGGAGGGCTGTATATTGAATGGCTTGAAGGAAGCCATGCTGAAGCTTATGACGTTCTCTTATCATCAGACGGCAGCAAATGGGAGAAGGCATATTCTGTCAGTCTCAACCGCGGGAATTCAAGCATCAT
>CAZVLJ010000029.1:0-6940 GCA_964627825.1 uncultured Rikenella sp.
AGGGAAATTCAGGATTATTGATTTTGCTCCGAGGTTTTACCAGTATGACAGGTACTACAGGCCTCTGATGCTTATCAGGAAGATAGAGCTGCTTGACGGCAATCCATTTATTACTGTCAGGTGTGAGCCTGTTGGCAGTTACGGAGCCTTCAGGCCTCAGATAGTAGCCGGCAGCAACCATATCCGTTATCTTAATTTCGACACGCAGGTCAGGTTGACAACAAACATACCCCTTACCTATATACTGAATAACCAGCCTTTCATTCTGAATGACACCTGCTACCTTGCTTTCACCTATGGCGTCCCCCTGGAGGCACCTCTTGATTCAACCGCGGAGGATTTTCTTGAGAAGACCAACAAATACTGGGTGCAGTGGATAAAGAACACCTCCATTCCCAATATTTTCCAGGATGAGATCATTCGCTCGGCGTTGGTCCTTAAGCTGCATCAGTATGAAGATACAGGAGCCATCATTGCATCGGGGACAACAAGCATGCCCGAGGCCCCGGGCGCCGGCAGGAACTGGGATTACCGCTATTGCTGGATGAGGGATTCCTACTATACCCTTAATGCATTCAATAACCTTGGCCATTTTGACGAGCTTGAGAAATACTTTCTATACATCCAGAATATTATCCTCTCAGAAAGGAAGAAGATCAAACCCATGTATACCCTGGCTGGCACTGATATTCCCAGGGAGAAGGAGCTTGATCTGGAGGGGTATCTCGGCAACAAGCCTGTCCACCTGGGTAACGATGCATTCAAGCAGGAGCAGAATGACATATACGGTCAGGTCCTTGCCAGCCTTCTGCCGCTGTATATTGACCGAAGGCTGAATTATCTTTCATACAGGAAGTCGAGAGAGGTGATCTACTGGCTCCTTAACCGCATTGAGGAGACCATGGAGTTGCCGGATGCGGGTATCTGGGAGTTCCGCAACAGGATGCAGGAGAACTGTTATACGTTTCTCTTTCACTGGGCAGGGAGCAAGGCAGCTGAAAAGATAGCCACTCACTTTACTGACAAGGACCTGAGAACGAAAGCAGAGAGACTTGCTGCCAGGGCTGCGGAGAAGATTGAGATGTGCTACAGGGATGATCTCAGGGCTTACATGCAGGCTATAGACAATGATAATTTTGATGCGGCCACCATTCACCTCGTCAACATGCGCTACCTTGATCCTTCGGGTGACAGGGCAAAGGAGCACCTCTCTGCACTTGCCGGCCACCTGAAGACAGACGACGGACTCTTTTACAGATATCTGCATGAGGATGACTTCGGGAAACCGGAGACCACCTTCCTTGTTTGTGCCTTCTGGTACGCCGAGGCTCTCGCAGTGACGGGAAGTGTTGATGAGGCAATCAGCACTATTGAAAGACTTCTGGGATATTCAAACCATCTGGGCCTCTTCAGTGAAGATGCAGGAGCTGATGGCAGCCAGTGGGGCAACTTCCCGCAGACATACAGCCATGTGGGGCTGATGAATGCTATTTACCGCATTGCAGCCAGGCTTGACAGCCCGGTATTCCTCTGAACAGCTGAAAATGAAATATAATCATATGGAAGAGTTTAAACGTATTGTTATTGTTGCCTACAGGCTGCCATTCACAATCAGGCATCGCAACGGTAAAATGACAGCCCAGCAGAACAGCGGCGGCCTCGTCTCGGCAGTGCTCTCGCTGACTGAAAGAATGAAGAACAGCAATTCCGGAACCGACTCGGCAAAAACGGTCTGGGTAGGCAAGGGTGAACATGATGCAGAGCAGATGAATTCACTCAGGGAGGTAAAGGAGACCTTTGAGCTCGTCCCCGTGAGGATTCCTGACCATGTGAATGAAAAGTTCTACGGCGGTTTCTGCAATGACCTTATATGGCCCCTGTTCCACTACTTCCCCTCAATGACAGTGTTCGGGCAGGGTTACTATGAGAGCTACAGGAAGGCCAATCAGCTATTCTACAGGGAGCTGAAGAAGATAATCAGGCCGGGTGATTTTATCTGGATACATGATTACCAGCTTTTCCTTTTACCGGGAATGGTAAGGAGTGATTTTCCAGACGCCTCCGTGTCATTTTTCCTGCATATTCCCTTCCCGTCATACGAGGTGTTCAGGATCATGCCTGACGGCTACCAGACAGCTATACTGAAAGGAATGCTCGGCGCTGACCTGATAGGGTTCCATACGCATGATTATGCTCAGCACTTCCTGAAATCGGTGAGAAGAGCGCTTGGCTATGACATTTCACTCAATACAGTCATGGCGGAGGATACCTATTCAAGGGCTGATGCTTTCCCTATCAGCATAGATTATAAGAAATTCCATGACACTGTCTTCCTGCCCGATACAGAGAAGTATCTGAAAAAGATACATAAGCAGAAGAGAGATCGAATGCTTATTTTTTCAGTTGACAGGCTTGACTATACAAAGGGCTTTCTCAACAGGCTGGCTGCTTTCGACCTCTTCCTTGAACGGTACAAAAACATGAGAGGGAGGGTTGTGTTCAATATGGTGATAGTCCCTTCCAGGGATACCATAGCCCGTTACCAGGAGATGAAAAAGGAGATTGAAGCTACTGTGGGCAGGATAAACGGGAAATATGGAACTCTCGACTGGAACCCCATAGCTTATCAGTATAAGTCGCTTAAATTCAATGAGATGATTGCCCTGTACACGCTCAGTGATGTTGGGCTGCTTACCCCACTGCGTGACGGCATGAACCTGGTGGCCAAAGAGTATGTTGCCGCGCAGCACCAGAAACACGGAATGCTCATATTGAGCGAGATGGCAGGTGCGGCGGCTGAGATGAGCGAATCGGTTCTGGTGAATCCTACTGACATCTCACAGATGGCCGATGCAATACATAATGCCCTGATGATGCCGGCGGAAGAGAGGAAGAGCCGCATAGAAGCAATGAAAAAGCGCCTGCGCGATTATGATGTTTTCTCATGGGCAGATGATATACTCAGGTCTGTTTCAAAGGTAAAAACTGACAGGAAGAGTTTCAGGGTCAGACTGATAAACAGGGATATAGAAGAGAGGATCATAGATGCTTTCTGCAATTCTGCACAACCTGTGCTTTTCCTTGATTATGACGGCACACTTGTACCGATCAGGGAGCTGCCTGAGATGGCAATCCCGGAGGAAGTTATTATCTCGCTGACAGGCAGACTGGCTACAATGGCAAACGTGGTGATTATAAGCGGAAGAAACAGAGATTTTCTTGATGAGTGGTTTTCAGACCAAAACCTGACACTGGTGGCAGAACACGGGGCCTTCATCAGGTACCCGGGCGGCAAGTGGGAGTCATCACTCGATCAGGATGACAGATGGAAGGAGAGATTTAAGCCTCTTCTCAACCGGTTTACAAACAGGTGCAAGGGATCATTTGTAGAGGAGAAGAGAGCATCTCTGTCATGGCATTACCGCAATGCTGATGAGGACCTCTCTGCCCTGCGTGCCATAGAATTGAAGAATGAGCTTGAGGAGTCAATAATCAATATGCCCTTGCAGGTGATTGACGGGCACAAAGTGGTTGAGGTCAAGATGTCCGGATACAACAAGGGAAGTGCTGCAAAGAAGCTGCTGTCAATGGAGAAGAATGATTTCATCATGGCAATAGGTGATGACAAGACTGACGAGGAGCTCTTCGGGGCTTTGCCGGGAAATGCCATTTCACTTAAGGTAGGGAAGGGGCCCACAAGAGCCAGGTACAGTTTCCTCAAGCAGGCTGAGGTAGCGGCTTTCCTCACCCGGATGGCAGAGGCGAGGGAGAGCAGATCCAATGGCTGACAAGTGTCATCGCTGATTCCGGGAATGCTCTTTCCCGCGTAGGATGTGTCAGGCTCGGATCAGAAGAGATCTTCTATAACCATTGAGTAGAGATCGGTCTGCGAGATCCCGTAGACTGCTGCCTGGCGCGGTATGATACTCTCAGGTGTCATGCCGGGGACAGTGTTTATCTCAAGGAACTGAGGCCCGGCATCTGTAACAATGAAATCAACCCTGACAATACCCCTGCAACCTAGTATATCATAGATCTCAGATGATAGTTCCTGTATACGGGTGGTCAGTTCCTCCGGCATCCGGGCAGGAGTGATCTCATCAGACAATCCTTCCGTGTACTTGGCCTCATAATCAAAAAATTCTTTTTTGGGAACCACTTCTGTCACAGGCATGACGATGCTCCTCTGTTTCGTTTTGACAACTCCGCAGGCTACCTCCGTTCCCTTCATGAATGACTCCACCATCACCTCATGGCCTTCGGCGAATGCCTGCTCAACGGCATCTTCAAAACCTTCCATCTCCTTGACCTTGGTCACCCCGAAGCTTGAGCCGCTGGCATTGGGCTTGACGAAGCAGGGCAGGCCGGTCTGTTTCACAATACTTTCCGCATCATACTTCTGCCCCTTCCTGATCAGCAGTCCGCCGGTCATGGGTATGCCGTATTCATTCAGATAGAGCTTGCAGGCCTGTTTATTGAATGTGAGGGCTGAGACGAAGGCATCACAGCTTGTATAGGGTATCCCCACCATGTCAAAGTATCCCTGGAGGAGCCCGTTCTCACCCGGGTTGCCGTGGATGGCAATGAAGGCGGCATCAAACCTGATACGCTCATCATCAAGTACAAGAGTGAAATCGTTCTTATCAACCCTGTAGACCCGTCCTTTGGGGTCTTCACTGTACCAGTCAGTACCCCTGATGGTTATGATGTAGGTTTCATATTTTCCCTTCAGCGCCCTGACAACACCCTCAGCGCTGCGCACGGAGACGGGATACTCAGATGAATTTCCTCCAGCGACAATGGCAATGGTTCTCATGATCGGCAAAATTTTACACAAAATTAGCACAATTAGTTTCGCGGTACACCGCAAATGAAAAAAAGAGACCGGAGGAACAACAGGGCAAATGAAAAGGGGCTCTTTGAGAGTAATATTTTGATTATTTTTGAATTCAAATCAAACAGAATACAAAATGAAAAAAGGTATTAGCGGACTAGTAGTTCTTATTATCATTGTTGTGGTTGTACTCCTCCTTGTCTCATGGGGTGTAGGCGTTTACAACAAGATTATTCCGATGAATGAGAAGGTTGCAACCGAGTGGAGCAACGTGGAGACACAATACCAGAGGCGCGCTGACCTGATCCCCAACTTCGTGAACACGGTCAAGGGAGCGGCTGATTTCGAGCAGGAGACACTCACAAAAGTGATTGAGGCAAGGGCAAAGGCTTCCTCGGTCACCGTAGATCCTTCAAACATCACGCCTGAGCAGCTGCAGCAGTTCCAGGCAGCGCAGGGCGAAGTTAGCTCGGCACTACAGCGACTGATGGTTGTTGTGGAGAGGTATCCCGAACTGAAGGCAGTACAGAATTTCCGCGACCTGCAGGTGGAGCTCGAAGGCACTGAGAACCGCATTGCTGTTGCCAGGAATAATTTCAATGATGCTGCCCGCGAGTACAACACCTTCATCAAGAAGTTCCCGAACAACTTCATAGCCTCCCTGACCAAGTTCAGTGACAGGCCTTACTTTGAGGCACAGGAGGGCACGGAGGTGGCTCCCAAAGTTGAGTTCTGACAGTCATCTGATGAAGGCATCCACTTTCTTTACTTCTGACCAGCAGGAGGCAATCGTTAAAGCTATTGGTGAAGCCGAGCATGCCACCTCCGGGGAGATACGCGTGCACATAGAGACCTCATGCAAGGTTGATGTGCTTGATGAGGCTGCATGGCTCTTCAAAAAGGTGGGCATGCAAAAGACGGCAGACCGCAATGGTGTGCTCATTTACCTGGCACTGAAGGAGCGTAATTTCGCCATTATAGGTGATTCAGGCATCAATGCCGTGGTGCCGCCGGGATTCTGGGACAGTGTGCGTGACCACATGCAGCAGCGATTCAGTGAAGGCCTTTTTGCCGAGGGTCTCGTTGAAGGAGTGCTTATGGCCGGGGAGAAGCTCAAGGAACATTTTCCGAGATCGGAGAATGATGTCAATGAGCTGCCCGATGCTATCTCTTTTGACAATGATGAAACGGGGGCATGATGAATAAACGAACCAGACACATACTGGCACTCACAGCGCTCCTGTTTGCCGTGATGCCTCTGCAGGCGCAGACACTGGTACCACGACCGGAACCCCCGCGTCTGGTCAATGACCTTGCCGGCGTTCTCTCTGCAGGTGAGCTGCAGGCGCTTGAGAATAAGCTGGTGGCGTTCAATGACACCACCTCCAACCAGATAGCCGTGGTCATTGTCAGCGATCTGCAGGGATATGACCGCTCAGAGTTTGCCTACAAGGTGGCACGCGACTGGGGTGTCGGGCAGGGCGACTTCAACAACGGGTTGCTGGTGCTGGTAAAGCCAAAGACCGCATCGTCAAACGGCCAGGTTTTTATTGCTACCGGATATGGCCTCGAGGGAGCCATCCCGGATATTGCCTGTGCTGAGATCATTGACCGTGAGATCATCCCCCGTTTCAGGGAGAATGATTACTACGGAGGTATTGATGCAGGCACCAATGTGCTCATGGCACTCGCCGCAGGCGAGTACAACTATGATGATTATGCAGGAGGGGGCTCCCCGGGAGCCATACCCGGAGTAATCATCTTCATGATAATTCTCTTCTTTATCTTCATCATCTCTGCCGGCAGCTCAAACAATAAGCATATCAGGCGCTCCGGCTCATCAAACCTTCCGCTGTGGCTCCTGATGAGCATGATGGGCGGAGGCAGGTCACACAGCGGCAGCTGGGGAGGATTCTCCGGCGGCAGCGGTGGTGGCTTCAGCGGCGGCGGCGGAGGCTTCGGAGGTTTCGGAGGCGGCAGCTTCGGCGGCGGCGGAGCAGGCGGAAGCTGGTAGGTCAGTCTGCACTCGGCACTAATCAACGTGTCATTTACTGCCAACTGGTACTGCCGGCTGCCAACTGGTACTGCCGACTGAATTACTCTCTG
>CAZVLJ010000029.1:7040-31216 GCA_964627825.1 uncultured Rikenella sp.
CTGCCAACTGGTACTGCCGGCTGCCAACTGGTACTGCCGACTGAATTACTCTCTGCCTGCAATATAATTCCTCCACTTCTCAATTACTGCCACCATATCCGGGGGAACGGGTGACTCAAAGGAGAGGCGTTTGCCGGTGACCGGGTGGTCAAAGGCCAGGGTGCGGGCATGAAGAGCCTGACGGGGGAGAAGATCAAAGCAGTTGCGCACGAACTGCTGGTATTTTGTGAAGGTGGTGCCTTTCAGTATGCGGTGGCCGCCATACTCCTCGTCGTTGAAGAGCGGATGCCCCTTCCAGGCCATATGCACTCTTATCTGGTGCGTGCGGCCCGTCTCAAGACGGCACTCGATCAGTGACACATAACCGAGCGGCTCAATAATCCTGTAGTGAGTGACCGCATGCTTGCCCTGGCTGCCGTCAGGGAAGACCTGCATGATCTTGCGGTCACGTATGTTACGGCCGACATGGCCGGTGATGGTGCCTTCCGACGGGTCGGGAGTGCCCCATACCAGGGCTGTATAGAGGCGGCCGGTGGTGCGTCTGAAGAACTGCCTGGCAAGCCTGTTGTGTGCATACTCATTCTTGGCCACAACCAGCAGCCCCGATGTGTTCTTGTCAATACGGTGCACCAGCCCTGGTCTTAGCTCACCTGTCTGAAAGAGTGGCAGGTGGCAGAAGTGGTACATCAGGGCGTTCATGAGCGTGCCGGAGTAGTTGCCATAGGCCGGGTGCACCACCATCCCCGCAGCCTTGTCAACAACAATCAGGTCATCATCTTCATAGATCACAGTGATTGGGATATCCTGGGGTATCAGTTCAATCTCGCGGGGAGGATTGGGAAGCAGTATCTGTATGATGTCAAGGGGCTTGACCCGGTAGTTGGGTTTTACGGGCGAGTCGTTTACAAGTATGTTTCCGGCCTGGGCCGCAGCCTGAACCCTCGTGCGTGAGACATTCTCTATTCGGGCTGAAAGGTACTTGTCTATGCGGAGCATTGCCTGCCCGGGGTCAACAACATAGCGGTAGTGTTCAAAAAGTTCCTGCTCCCGGTCTTCGTTGTCCGGTTCCGGCTCATGTGCTGATTCTGATGTCACCTCCCCACGGTTATCCTCTGCCTTTGCAGTTCTCAACCCCTTGTCATGTGACGGTTCATGAGGAGATCGCGGATCAGTCTCCCTGCCTGATTCCTTTCCCTCATCACGTATTCCTGAGAGTTCGGCTTCAGCCATCCGCCCTTCAGTTAACTTTTATGACTCGCAGTATCGACAGCGGCCGGCCGCCCGTCGTCTTCACCAGCAGCATATAGCTGCCTGCAGCCAGAGGACTCAGATCATACCTCTCCGATCTGCCGAGGGTCATCATCACAACTCCGGTGGTGGAGATCACGTCAACCAGGTAATCGTCAGGCGCTCCTTCTGCCGCTACTATTGTCACCAGGGCATCAGTGGGATTAGGGTAGAGCGTATAGAGGTCATTGATCAGGGTCCCGTTCCCTGCTGAGGTGGATGAACCGCCTCCCTTCATAATGGGGCGCATCATGATGGTCCCCGGCACCTGGCTCTCATGCCATTCTCCGCTGAGCATGTAATAATGTCTGCCCGAGGATGGCGTATTCATGTCGAGACCTGCATTGAGGAAAGTCTCTGAATCCTGCCTCCAGCCTATCCAGAAGTTGTCACTGACCCGCACGGGTGTTTCAAATGACCAGGTCACGAATCCGTTGATCTCGGTTCCCGGGGAGGCCACAGGGCCGTCACTGCTGCCAAGCAGGGTTCCGGGCTTGCCGTTGTCATCAGCCCAGACCATTAAATCAAAAGCTCTCTGGTTGGCATTTTCATATGAATCATTGAAGCAGATACTGATGGCTGTAACCGAATCCGGAACAAATGACCGGAAACGAAGGGCAACCATGGCATTGCTTGTGCCCTGGCCATTCAGGCCATATCCTGCCTCGGCTGTACCGTCATCAATGGCGAAGTAATCAGAGAAGCGCTGGATATACCTTATAGTGTCATTCTGTTTCGGATCAAAGTTATCTGTGATGAGTGACAGGGTCACCAGAAACTGTGCCGTGTCCGTTGATGAGGCAGCGTTAAAGGTGTACAACAGTGGTGCCTGGTAAAGCACATCAGTCAGGGGCGGAGCGTTTGACGCTCCCGCGTCGAAGTCGCGCACAACCTCTCCGTTTGACATATCGGTTATGGTGACGTGCCGTGTAACGTTCCGCACGATTGTGTCATTATTACGGTAACTGATGGCAGCAGAGGGACTCATTGCCGAGAGATAAGCCTGGCGGAAATGGGGCCAGGGCATGGCTTCATACTCCTTGACGAGTGATCTCGCCGGCAGGGTCAGGGCAACGTCATGGATGACTGTGTCATGCACTGAACGCCCCCTGTCAAGAACGATATGGTCAAGGTTCCACTGGTCTGCGTTGCCCGCCATTGATGGTGCAGTAATTACCTCGGCCAGCGAGGCGTACCCGGTGAACATGAACCGGAATCCTGTCATCAGGAACCTGGGGTCAGTGATGGGTATAATCACCTGCCGGAATCCGTCTGTGGGTCCGCCGGAGACCTGCCAGATACTGAACCACTTCTCTTCGCCAGGAGCCCAGAAGCTAAGTGTCAGGCTGTCTTTAGCCTCAGGCAGGTCAGCAATGCCTCCCGCCTCAAAGAGGAAGCTGAGAAATATACTGTCTGACGGCTGATAAGCAAGGTCGATGGCGCGTGAGGTGAGCCGGTCAGCAGCAAAGACTGACTGTGAAGCACCTTCATAAAGCTTGCCGGTCTCATCAAGGCAATCAAGGGTGGCAATACCCATTGATGGTTGTCTTACCGAGTAGGTATTATTGACAAACACCTGCATATCAGACCATCTGGCTGATGAAGGGAAGATGCTGTCTTCTGAGAAATCATCTATAAAAGGCAGGGGCACAGGTTCTTCCGCCATGCTGCTTTTCATCATCGCATGTGTAGTCCGGGCATCGCTTACCTGTCTGTTGAAGAGCAGCCCGGTAATTACCTCCTGTGCTGTTACCTCGGAAAAGAGCAGCGTGGCAATGAAGATGAATATGACCTGTCTGTAGTTCATTGGTTACGTTCTTCGTCCATCCCGTCAGGTCCTGATACGTTGTCAGGCATTATGCTGTCAATAGCCGTTTCATCTTTCATGATCTTCAGACTGTCAGTGGTGAGCCAGATGTATACAGCCGAGCCCAGCTGTGCTGTTGCATCGCGACGGTATTCAGGATTCTGCTTATATACAAATGCGCTGAGGGAGTCATCACTGGTGGCCACTGTTGCGTCGAAGACATATGCCCCGAGGTTGAGTGATGCACCAAGGATCTCATTTCGTGCCTGCTCCAGGGTTTGACCCATGAGTCGGGGGAGGTTGGTCCGCTGACTGCTGAGGCCGCGGCCCAGGACCAGGTCAACAACCATTCCTTTTTGCACGGAGTCGCCCGGTGTGACCTCCCTGCCGTGAATGGTCTGCCTGAGGACGAAATCGACCGTCAGGTCAGGGACATAATTCAGCTGCCCTACCTGCAGTCCTGCTGTCTCTATAACTGATATGGCCTGTCGGCGCGGCAGTCCCACCAGGTCAGGGATGGCAACCATCTCAGGATTGAACGCGTTGATTGTAGCCTTTATGGTCCGGCCTTTCTTGACGCGGTGGCCCGGGAGAGGCATCTGTTCGGCTACGCAGCCGCGTGGGACAAGGGATGTATAAACTGAGTCAATAATCTGCAGCTTCATCTTGTTTTTGGATGTAACGTGTTCTGCCTCAATAATGGTCAGGCCCCTGATCTCGGGAGTGGGTCTCGTCTGGCCGTGGCGGGTATATATATTGAGCCAGATTATCAGGATAAGCAAGATGGCAACGCCTATGACCATTGCCAGGGCAACCTGCTTCCAGAAGACCCGGCTTTTAAAAAATTCCTTGACGCTCATCGCAGGATTTAAGTATTAGATTATTAACGCAGCCCCAAAGATAAAAATTATATTACGAGAGAGAGGGTTTTCTACCACTCCTTCACCCTCCTGTAGTTGGTGTCACGCTCCACGGGTCTGAATCCGGCGGACCGGATCATGGCTACCAGCTCGGTTGTTGAGAGTGAGGGTCTGCTCTCTTCCGATCCGGCCATGGAGTATATTCGTGTGGTATCATCAATGGTACCGTCGAGGTCATCGGTTCCAAAGGCGAGGCTCATCAGGGCAGCATTCTTTCCTGTGGCCGGCCAGTATGCCTTGATATGGCTGAAGTTATCCAGCACTATCCGTGAGAGGGCGTAGTTGCGCATGTCCTCCGTTACCGGCACCTCACCCAGTTCGTGCATGCGGTTATTCTCCCGCCTGAACTTAAGCGGGATAAAGGCATTGAAGCCACCGGTGCGGTCCTGCAACTCCCTGAGCCTGATCATGTGGTCTATGCGCTGCGCGGGGCTCTCAGCATGACCGTAGAGCATTGTGGCGTTAGAGGAGAGCCCCAGCCCGTGGGCTGCCTCATGTATGGCAAGGTAGGTCTCTGCATCTGCCTTCTCACGGCATATCCTTCTGCGAAGGGCGCGATCAAAGATCTCTGCGCCACCGCCAGGGATGGAGTCAAGACCATAATCGCGCAGTACAGTCAGCCCTTCTGTGTAGCTCATCCCGGCCTTCCTGATCATATAGTCGAGCTCAACGGCTGAAAAAGCCTTGATGCTGATGTCAGGCCTCAGGTTGCGTATTGCTGAGAGTATCCTTCCGTAATAGTGAATGTCACGGGAGGGGTGAACACCTCCGGTGATATGTACCTCTGTCACCGGCACGCCGTCAAAACGCCTTACGATATCAAGTATCTCACTTTCCGATAATTCCCAGCTGTCAGGGTCGCCCTCAGGCTTGTGGTATGAGCAGAAACGGCAGTTGTAGACACATATGTTTGTGGGTTCAATATGGAAATTACGGTTGAAGAAGACGGCATCACCACTCTTCATCCTCTTGACTGTTGTTGCAAGCAGTGCCATCAGCGAGAGGTCTGCTTTGTTGTAGAGCGTCAAAGCTTCGTCAGGGGTCAGTCGCCTGCCTTCCATAACTGCCCCTGCAATTTCCCTGAGCTCTGTTCCGGCATTATTGAGAATAAGATCTTTCATATCACGAAATCCTGACAAATTTAATAGAGAGTATCTTAACAGAAATAAAAAGCCGCCTTAATTGTTCATTAAGACGGCAGTTTTATATTGTCAGTCAGAGCCTCAGTTCTTGTGACCAATCTCGTCAGAAACAGTCAGTTTATTCCTTCCCTTTGCCCTTCTGGCAGCCAGAACGCGCCTGCCGTTGGGAGTTGACATTCTCTTACGGAAACCGTGAGTGTTCGTCCTTTTCCTTCTCGATGGCTGAAATGTCCTTTTCATCTGATCTTATATTTTCGTGTTTTACAACCCGGTTTTGAGACTGCAAAAGTAGTAATTTTTTCAAATAAAGAATGATCGGGATGATTTTTTTTAAATCAGGAGGACAGCCAGACTATCTTTTTTGTTTCAAAGAAGGGTTCATCAAACCAGTCACTGACAGCCGTCACTTCGGCTGCCTGCCCCAGTGGTCCCATCTCCGTCTGCAGGTCGCCTCCCTTGAGCAGTATCCAGCCGTTCTTCTTCGTATTGAAGGAGCGGGGTGAGATCAGGTGCCTGGTCAGCTTCACCAGTTTTACCGACTCTGTCACTGCCCTTCCAATTATAAAATCATAACTGCCGCGGAGGTTCTCCACCCTGGAGACGACTGTTGTGATATTTTCCAGACCTGCTCCAGAGGCGATTGCCGCAGCCACCCTGATTTTCTTGGCAATGGAATCAACCAGGGTGAAATTTGTCTCCGGGAAGATGACTGCCAGCGGAATTCCCGGCAGGCCTCCTCCCGTTCCCACGTCCAGCACTGTTGTTCCCGGCACAAATGATATGAACCGTGCTATGGCCAGCGAATGGAGCAGGTGGTTGATCTCAAAATTGTCTATATCCTTGCGTGAGATGACATTGATGTTCTGGTTCCATTTCCTGTAGAGTCCGTGCAGCATTGACAGCCGGTGTTTCTGAACGGGGGTCAGTGCCGGGAAATATTTTTCGGCAATGGTTGTCAAATTCCGCTTGATTTGCTCTGGACCATATTCAGTATGAGGACTTTTGCCCTGAAGAGCCTGGCTTTGACGGTGCCTATGGGCAGGCTCAGCTCACTGGCGAT
The DNA here is from genome assembly GCA_964627825.1 of uncultured Rikenella sp. Lineage (GTDB taxonomy): Bacteria > Bacteroidota > Bacteroidia > Bacteroidales > VadinHA17 > SR-FBR-E99. The sequence goes on from CAZVLJ010000029.1 coordinate 13,257, forward strand.
CTCCTCATAGGAGTAGTCCTCAAAGTAACGAAGCTCAATCAGCCTGCGGTACCGGGGTTTAAGGGTCTTGACAATCCTGTTGAGCGAGGCAGCTGTCTCCCTGTTAATCAACAGTTCATCAGGGGCAATCATATCCGAGGCTACTGTGGCCTCAACCTCGTCCTCTTCTCCCTCATCCTGGTCAAATGGTCTGGGACTCTGTGTCTTGCGCCGCATGAAGTCTATGCAGTTGTTGGTGGCGATACGGAAGAGCCAGGTGCTGAAGGCGTGTGAAGGCACGTATTTGCCGAGATTATGAAAGGCTTTGCCGAAAGCTTCAATTGTAAGGTCCTCAGCGTCGGATGGGTTGCTGACCATACGGAGCATGACATAATAGACTGAATCGCGGTACCTGTTCAGCAGCTCGGTATATGCCCTGCTGTCACCTTTCAATGCGCGGTCAATGACCTTGAGGTCATACTGCGCCTTCTCAGATAGTCCGGTTACTACTTCCATGTCTCTTTGCCCTTACCTTTTTTTCTTGTTGTCAGGTACAGGGTAGCTGTTAAGAACGGCGTCAAGATATCAAAAAAGAGCGAGATAAACCACAACTGCCTTTCATTGAATGTGGAAGCAGCCCTCCTCAGGATGACCGCTCTCATGATCAGCCGGGTGAGTGCCAGGAAGAGAACCACGGGCCATGACACCGTCATGATCAGCATGGCAATGAGCAGTCCGTACCATGATATCCGGGAAAAAGGTTCGAGGAAGAGCCTGACTTTATCTGCCGGTTTGTACCATGCATATGCAGTGAGGTGTCTTCTTTTCTGTTTGACCCACTCGCTGATGGTTTTACAGGCTACTGACAGAGTGAATGAGTCATGTGAGAGCATCAGGCTGCAGTTGTCAGGCGTGGCATTCCGGTTAACGAAGAGGTCATCATCGCCGGACATGATATGATTGTGCGGACCAAAGCCTCCTTTCTCAAAGAAGAAGCTTCGCCGGTACGCCAGATTGCGCCCCACACCCATGTAGGGAATGCCTGCCATAGCCATCCCGAAGTATTGCATGGCTGTGAACATGGTCTCATAGCGGATGTAACGGTTCAGCAGTCCGGGTTCGGGCATGTAGGCGCCGTATCCCAGGATTATGTCTGTCTTCTCTTTCGCTTCGGCGGTGGCCACCTCGCGCAGCCAGAATGGTGATGCCGGTTTGCAGTCGGCATCAGTGAAGACAAGCAGTTCGTTCTTAGCCGCCTTGATACCAATGAGCATGGCCAGTTTCTTGGTATGGGTGAATCCCGGATCCTTTTGTATTATTGATACTTTCAGATGCGGGTGCTCCTTCATCAGTGTGCCCAGGACATCAAAGGTGTTGTCCTCGGAGCAGTCATTGACCACCACCACTTCAAATGAAGGGTAATCCTGCATCAGCACCTCCGGCAGAAAGCGTTCCAGGTTCTCGGCTTCATTGCGGGCACAGATGACCACAGATAGCGGGGGCAGATAGGTTTGTGCGCTTGCCTCTACGGGTCTGGCACAGGCAGCCCGGCGATAATAACCCAGCCAGTACCAGGCCTGGATGAGCAGCATGGCGAAGAGCAGCGCCAGGAGTACAAGATGAACGGTGTCTGTTGACAGAATCATGGAATGTGATATTGTGCGGAACAATATTATAAAGAATTGAAAAACGGTTGCAAGAATCTTTTCAACAATTGAGGTCCGGTTTTCTCAAATTGATAACTGCCTGTTCGTATTCAGCCTGAGAAAGCTTACTTTTGTGACCACCAGTCAGAGCATAATGTTCATAATAGAAAGCAGAGACGGAGCTACATCAGCCCGGGCAGGAATACTCCGGACCGCTCATGGCGCTATACCCACCCCGGTCTTCATGCCCGTGGGTACGGGAGCCACGGTAAAGGGGGTGTTCCACCGTGATCTGAAGAAAGAGATTGATGCCACGGTGATACTTGCCAACACCTATCATCTCTACCTGCGGCCGGGGACTGACATTATCAGCCGTGCCGGCGGGGTGCATAACTTCATGGCATGGGACAGGGCAGTGCTTACTGACAGCGGCGGATACCAGGTCTTCTCACTGGCCGCCAACAGGAAACTGACTGAAGAGGGCGCTCTCTTCAGATCCCATATTGACGGATCAAAACATCTCTTCACTCCGGAGGGGGTTATTGACATCCAGCGGGCAATAGGCGCTGATATAATGATGGCCTTTGACGAGTGCGCTCCCTGGCCATGTGATCACGCCTACGCGAAAAAATCAATGGAGCTGACTCACCGGTGGCTTGACAGGTGTGTCACGCAGACGGAACGAACACAACCCTTGTACGGAGCGGAACAGATGCTCTTCCCCATCGTCCAGGGGGCCGTTTACAGTGACCTGCGAAAAATATCAGCTGAGCGATGTGCTGCTACCGGCATGCCTGGCATGGCCATCGGCGGACTGTCAGTGGGCGAGCCGGCTGAAGAGATGTACGGGATGATAGAGGTGGTGAACGAAATCCTCCCGGAAGACAGACCCAGGTACCTCATGGGCGTGGGCACCCCTGCAAATATCCTGGAGGGGATAGCACGGGGGGTGGATATGTTCGACTGTGTCATGCCTACACGCAACGGACGCAACGGCATGCTCTTTACAGGGGAAGGCATAATAAACATACGAAACCAGAGATGGGCAGATGACTTCTCACCTATAGATCCGGAGTCACAGTCTGAGATCAGCCGGACCTATTCAAAAGCATACCTGAGGCACCTGGTGATATCGGGCGAGATGCTCGGAGCACAGATAGCAACCATACATAACCTGGCATTCTACCTCAGCCTGGTAAAAGAGGCCAGGGAAAGGATACAGGATGGCACATTCGGATCATGGAAGGAAAAGAAAGTTCGGAAAATATCAGAAAGGGTCTGAAAAAACTCGCTCCCGGAATACTTGACTGGTACATCATCAGACAGTTCCTTGGAACATTCATCTTTTCACTGGTGCTCATACTGGGCATAGCAGTGATCTTTGACTTCTCCGAGAAGATAGATGACTTTATACAGAAACAGGCCCCGTTTAAGGCTATAGTGTTCGACTACTACCTCAATTTCATTCCCTATTTCGCCACCCTCTTTGCCCCGATGTTCGTTTTTATATCGGTGATCTTCTTTACATCCAGGATGGCGGTCAATACCGAGATAATTGCCATCCTCAACGGCGGGATGAGCTTCCGCAGACTGCTGCTCCCTTATTTCATCTCGGCAGCCTTCATTGCCCTCTGCGCCTTCCTGCTGCAGAACTATGTACTGCCCCATTCAAATATAGCCAGACTCGATTTTGAGGAGAAATACTACAGGAGCTCTGACTTCCGCAGGGTCAACGTCTCCTCCGTCCACCGCCAGGTCTTCCCCAATGTCTACATCTACATGGAGCAGTACAACAAGATCTCCCAGAGCGGACGCAACTTCAGCATGGAAAAGTTCAACGAAAAGGGAATGCTCGAGTCAAAGATGACAGCCAACATGATCCGCTGGGACAGCACCACCAACAAATGGGGCGCATGGTGGTACTACATCAGGGAGACAGACAGCCTGGGAGAGCGGATAACCACCGGACGGCGTATTGACACTGTCCTCAATGTGGGGCCGGACGACTTTACCCGGGCGCCGGAATTTGTCCATACCATGACCCACGGCGAACTCGTTGATTATATTGATGTACTTAAATCACAGGGCTCAGATGAGATAAAGCTTTATCTGAATGAAAAACACAGGCGGTATGCATCGCCTTTTGCCTTCTTTATCCTGACTCTGATTGGCGTATCACTCTCATCAAGGAAGATCAAGGGAGGTATAGGCATGCAGATCGGACTGGGTCTTATGCTTACTTTTTCTTACATACTTTTCATGCAGTTCTCATCCCAATTCTCACTTAAGGGCGACCTGAATCCGGCTCTGGCAATGTGGATCCCCAACATCATCTATACGTTCATTGCAGCAGGGGTATATTATACTGCTCCGAAATAGCACATTTTTCATCATATTGTGCATAATTGAATTTTGTATAAATTGCCGTGCCTTTCAGAAATAAGAGATTTAAGCATAAAACAGGATAAATTATGGCATTGGAAAAGAAGATAAAAGAGCTCAAGGAGAAGAGGGAAAAGATGCTTCTTGGTGGTGGTGAGGAGGCCATCGTGAAGCAGAAAGCGATGGGTAAAAATACTGCCCGTGAGCGTATTATGTCAATCCTGGATGCGGATACATTTCATGAGTATGATATGTTCGTGGAGCACGATGCGCGCGATTTCGGGATGGACAAGAAGAACCTGCCCAGTGACGGCGTTGTGATCGGTACGGGGACCGTTCACGGCAATCCGGTTGCGGTTTTCGCGCAGGATTTCACTGTTGCCGGCGGTTCGCTGGGGCTGATGCACTCGCGCAAGATCACCAAGATAATGGATCACGCCCTTAAGATGCGGATACCGCTTATCGGGATCAATGACTCAGGCGGCGCACGCATACAGGAGGGAGTCAATTCCCTTGCCGGGTACGGAGAGATATTCTTCAGGAATACCATCTCCAGCGGGGTAATCCCCCAGATATCCGTTATTCTGGGCCCGTGTGCCGGAGGTGCTGTCTATTCACCCGCACTGACTGACTTCGTTTTTGTTGTTGACAATATTTCAAAGATGTTCATCACCGGTCCGGAGGTTATCAGAACCGTGCTGGGTGAAGAGATCTCCATGGAGGATCTGGGTGGCGCCAGGGTGCACTGCGAGACTACCGGCAATGCTCATTTCTTCTCCTCCTCAGAAGAGGAGTGTTTTGGTCAGATCAAACGGCTTATCTCATTCATTCCCAGGAATAACCAGGTCAGGGCTGATGTGACAGAGATTCGTCCGCCTGATGCCGGGTATGATATAGATAAGATAGTGCCCGGTGATCCCACTCTTCCCTATGATGTCAGGAAGGTTATCAGGGCGGTGGCTGACGGCTCTGATTTCTTCGAGATACAGCAGATGTATGCACGTAACATGGTCATAGGGTTCGGACGCATGGGTGGCCGTACTGTGGGCTTTGTTGCAAATCAGCCGCTGGAGATGGCCGGCGTGCTTGACGTTGACTCATCTGACAAAGCAGCCCGGTTCATCAGGTACTGTGATGCCTTCAATATTCCCCTGGTCACCTTTGTTGACCTGCCCGGCTACCTCCCCGGCGTGGACCAGGAGCATGCCGGCGTCATCCGTCACGGCGCCAAAGTATTATATGCCTACAGCGAAGCGACGGTACCCAAACTGACCGTGATACTCCGGAAAGCTTACGGAGGCGGTTACATAGCCATGAGCTCAAGGCATCTCCGTGCCGACTTTGTTTTCGCATGGCCGACGGCGGAGATAGCCGTGATGGGTCCGGAGGGTGCAGCCAACATAATCTTCCGCAAGGAGATCGCCTCATCCACCAATCCTGATGAGATGCGCCGTCAGAAGGTTGAAGAGTACAGGGAGAAGTTTGCCAATCCATATGTGGCTGCTTCACGCGGTTATGTTGATGCTGTCATCGAGCCATCGGAGACACGCCGGCTGTTGCTGCACGGACTGGAAGTATCGGAGAAGAAGGAGGTTCAGCTGCCATGGAAGAAGCATGGCATACCGCCCTTCTGATCCGGAAATCAAACTATAGAGTGATATGGAAAAGAGAGAAACGGGGAAACTGATAATAGATCACACTGTATATACCACCGGCCTCAGTCACCGTTTTGTGTATCGTAAACCCTACATTCCCCCGGTGCCGGGAAGGATACAGAGCTTCATCCCCGGAACGGTAGTGGAGGTGTTGGTCAGTCCTGGAGACACGGTAAAGGCGGGGGATGACCTGGTCATCCTTGATGCCATGAAGATGAAGAACAGGCTGAAGAGCCACCTGGAGGGCCGCGTAGTGAGCGTGAATGTCGCTCCCGGTGACCGGGTAGCAAAGGGAGTGGTGCTTGTGGAGATCAGCTGACGCGTTGAAGGATTACTGCAGCTGCACTGTGTTGAGCCTGTAACGTGACAGCTCGTGTGGCAGCTCCGGCTCTCCGTCAAAGATCCCATAAACGGCCGATCCGCTGCCAGACATTGAAGCATATATAGCTCCAGCCTCATAGAGAGCCATCTTGAGCATACCCACCTGCGGATAGAGCCTGAAGATATTCAGTTCAAAATCATTCACCACCCTGCCGCGCCACTCGCTCACAGGCAGGATGAGCAGCTGCCTCAGTGATAGTCCTGCGGGGCATGGCACACACCCGGCATATGCTTCTGCAGTGCTGATGTTGGTCCCAGGGTAAAGGATGACAATATGATAGCGGCTGAGATCAAGAGGGAACTCGGAGAGTATATTCCCAACCCCCTCTGCAAAGGAGGGAGTGCCATCAATAAAAAAGGGAGCGTCACTGCCAACACGGCCGGCAATGGAATGAAGCTCTTCAGAATTGAGACCGAAATTAAAATACCTGTTAAGCGCCTTCAACATCCACGCGGCATCGGATGATCCGCCGCCAAGACCTGCTCCTACCGGGATGTTCTTGTGCAGGTGGATACGGATGGCAGGGAAGTCAAACGACTGCCTCATCACCCTCACAGCTTTCATAACCAGGTTCATTTCCGGGTCATTCTCCTCCATAAGCCCGGTTACCCTCAGGGTGTCACTCTTGCGATTGTCCTTCCTGACAACAAACTCCAGGGCATCGGCCACATTCACGGGATAGAAGAAGGTCTCAATATTATGATAGCCGTCAGGCCTCTTCTCCATGATCCTCAACCCTATGTTTATTTTCGCTTTTGGAAATACAACCATGACAGGTCACTATTGAAAGATCAAAAATATACGAACCTTTTTAATTTCCCTCATCTTTGGTAATTATATACGTTTTCAACATCTTTTTAACATCGGGTGTTTGAAACAAATAACACTGCACCCCCGACGGCACTGCTGTAATTGTTAAATTTGAACATGGCACCGGAACTGTCCCTGCCTGTAGAACTATTTGATAAACAATAATATATATTAATGGCACAGAGCACGTCAAGAGGCAGACAGGAGAAGAAACAGTCAGTGGTTATAATTCCCGAAGGAGGCAGGGTTCCTCCTCAATCCACCGAGATGGAGGAGGCGGTGCTGGGCGCGGCAATGCTCGAGGTGGAGGCAGCAAGAATGGTGGTTGACATGCTTCGTCCCGAGGTCTTCTATTCGGCTGCACATCAGAAGATATTTGCAGCCATCTCCGAGCTTAACAAGCGTGACCAGCCGATAGATCTTCTTACGGTAACGCAGGAGCTGAAGAGGGTCAATGACCTGGATGAGGTTGGTGGTGCGGTCTATCTGACGGAACTGACCTCGATGATAGTGTCTGCTGCCAACATTGAATACCATGCCAGGATAGTTCTCCAGAAGTACATCCAGCGTGAGCTGATCCGTGCAGCCACCCTGATACAGAACATGGTCTACGAGGATACCCTTGATGTGACAGAGCTGCTTGACAGGAGTGAGGATGAGCTTTTCAGGATAGCCGAGGGGAACATCAAGCATGAGGTGGCCCCCATCCACGAGGTCATCAAGCAGTCACTGGCAGAGATAGAGGAGCTTGGTAAAAAGGAGGATGCGCTGGTAGGGGTACCGTCAGGCTTCACCAGTCTTGACCGGCTGACCTCAGGATGGCAGAAGTCCGAGCTGGTCATCATTGCCGCCAGACCATCGATGGGAAAGACGGCCTTCGCGCTGACAATGGCCCGCAACATGGCAATAAACCATGGCAAGAAGGTTGCTATTTTCTCGCTGGAGATGTCGGCCATACAGCTTGTCAACAGGCTTATCGTTTCGGAGACCGAGATCCCCGGTGACAAGATCAAGAACGGCAAGCTCTCACCTGAAGAGTGGTCACTGCTTGAATCACGCATCAAGTCGCTCACCGAAGCTCCCATATTTATTGATGACACCCCGGCCATCTCGGTTTTTGAACTGCGGGCCAAGTGCCGCAGGTTGAAGGCACAAGGCAAGCTCGACGTGGTGGTGGTTGACTACCTGCAGCTGATGACCGGGCCGCCCGATGCCGGTAGCCGCGAGCAGGAAGTGAGCTCCATCTCGAGATCGCTCAAGAGCATCTCCAAGGAGCTGGCTGTGCCGGTACTTGCTCTTTCTCAGCTTAACCGGTCAGTGGAGACAAGGGGAGGGAACAAGAAACCTATGCTCTCAGACCTGCGTGAGTCAGGTGCCATAGAACAGGATGCTGACATGGTGGTCTTCATCCACCGCCCTGAAAAGATGGGAGTGTCACAGTTCGAAGACGGACAGTCAACCAAAGGTCATGCTGACATCATCCTTGCTAAGAACCGTAACGGTCCTACCGATGAGGTTCTGCTTTACTTCAAGGAGGACAGGGCATCATTTGTTGAGCCGGATGAATTCGGCCCGGAGGGCTCCTTCCCGGATCTCCCCAACGGAGGAGTCTTCACCATGGGATCAAAGATGAATGATGATATCTCATCAGATTACAGCGATTTCTCACCGGATGACAACAGCCGGAAGCCGTTCTGACATTTTTATTCGATACGCAGAACAACCCTGATTCCTGCTGACTCAAAGCCGATACCGCGGAAACCGGTCCAGACTCCTATATTGGCAAGAAGGAACACCTCACTGAGGGAGTATCCTGCTTCCCAGTAATAGCCTGACTCGGAGGTCCATGCCGCGGAGAAGCCTATATTCTCCCTTATCAGTGTCCGGCTGAGCAACGGCAGTCGCTTCAGCAGCAGGGTGGGGGTGGTGTACCTGGCGTGCGCTTCGGCAAATGCGTTCCTCGCTGCCAGGGAATAAACAGGCGCCATGAAGAAAGCATCCTCATAGTTGTTGAGCAGCACCGGTGATGACTGAGTATTGAAGTAATGCATATCCGGCAGCCTCACGTTGTCGCTGTTGAAGAACCCTCCGCCACGGATGCGCCAGCGGAACTCGTTGAGAGCCCCGAACCTGCTGGTGCGATTCACCTCTCCCATCAGCATGTTATAGTGGCCCGAGAGGGTGTCATTGAAGTTGTATCCGTGCCTCCAGGTGATGGCAAATGTGGGATAATCAGAGCCGGCACTGACCTTTGCACCGTTCGAGAGACGATACCGCTGCCGGGGCGTCCATGTCAGCACTGTGGTGGCCGAGAGATGATTGTGGCTGAAGGAGTCTTCAGGCTCATAGCCGTCAATTCCTCCTGTAACCCATTCATTGTCAGGAAGGTTGTCATTCCAGGGTCTCTCCTTCCTGAAAAAAGAAAAATCAGAACTGTTCTCCAGAGGATCACGTTTCTCATACATGCCCGAGACTGACAGGTTCAACCCGTTGGCCAGGTCACCGCGGTGACCGGCAATTATGTATCGGCTGCTGTAGAACCTCATCATATTGTCCCTGAAGAAGAGTGATGCAAACGTATTAACCAGCTGGTTAATACCGGCAGGGGAGTACTCGTCTGACTGGCTGCCTGCTCTCAGGAAGAGATTCCCTGCCCGCATAGGGTCATATAGCATATTGGCGGTGACGTTCCACATCAGCCGTTCACGGCTGAAAGCGTACCTGGCTGACGGAGCGAGGGTGAAGCGGCCAGCCTCTCCGGATCTGACAGAGAGAGTCAGGCCCGTGCCGGCAACAAATCCGTCCACTGAGTTGAATGAGAAACTCTTCAGGTCTGCGAGCCCGTCAAAGTTGAGAACTGTATTCCGGGAGAGTTGCCAACTCCTGCCGCCGGCCAGGTCTTTAATGAACCGTGCAGTGAGGTTTGTTTTCCTCTGAACGGAGTCAGGAGCAGATTGTGAGCCTGACCCCAGTGATATGGTTATTGTTGTTGTGTCACGCCTTGCCAGCTGCCGGCCGGCGGCAGGCACGGAGGAGAGGCTGGCCGACTCCTCCCTGGTAAGTGGTATGAGCCTTGTTTCAGCCCAGTAGGTGGAGTCTTTCTGTGTGGCATCATCCTCTATGATAACCGTGGTTTTGTCCTCAACTTCCAGTGGTGGTTTTTCCCTTGTCCGCATGGCGTTCTTCTCGTTCAGCCTTGCCAGCCTTGACATGTCGCGGGCGGTGAGATCATCTTTCTGAAGAATGGATTCAATCTCCTGCTGCGTAGAGTTTTTCGGTTCTGTTACCGGCTCACCGGCATTATCCGGTTCTGCCGCCAGGGTATAGGATGGCGGGCGCGGGAGAGAGCGGTCGGGTTGTACCTCCAGGTACTTCACGGCGCTGGTGTATGCTGCCCGGGCCTTGATGCCCATTAAGGAGATATCTGCGTTGAACTCATGGCTCACGGGCATCCAGATACCATCTTCAACGGGTGTGTAGAGCTGGCGGACACGTATATTCCCGGCCATGTTTTCATTCATGAGGTCAAGGGAGTGGATGGCCCACATGTCTTCAACTATATAGATGACCCCGGTAAAGAGCTGCTGGCTCTTCCTGCGGGGTGTGACCCTGATCTTGTCAATGACATAATTGCCCTGGGAGGAGGAGCCCAGGAAGGTGAATGTGTAGTGTGAGAAGGCGTTGGGTGCCAGCGGCGATATAGCCACCTCGGCAAGCACGGGTTGGTAGAAGCTGGCCTCTATGTAGTCCATCGGGGAGACCTGGCCCTGGCCCGGCTGTTCGCTGCTGTTTGATGAGATAACACGGTTGACGTACCTGTCAGGGGCGTAGAAAGTGATGATGCTGACCGACTCTGAGAAATAATATTTGCCCTCCTGAAGGTCAGCCTCGTTGGCTTCGATCTTCATCCTGCGCTTCAGCATCTCGGGGATCCTGTCAACGCTGCCGCCGCCCCTGATATATACTTCTGCCCTGTACATCCTGACCTGGTTCAGGTGAAACGGGGCCATCCCTATCGCTTTGCGCATGATGAAGTAAGCCGGATCTTTACCTGAGGCTGATACTCTTACAGGAGGTATCTCAAAGAGCTGTTCGGTAAGGGTGATGTCAGCACTGACATCTTCCCCTGAAAGGGTAAATAGCTTATTGGCAGGAATATAGCCGAGAAACTGATAGCTCACGGTATAGCTGCCCGGGGGCAGCGTGATCTCATAAAAACCTTCGTTGTTGGAGGTTGTGCCCTGGCGCAGTTCGGTTATATAGACAGAGGCGGAGGGCATGGGTGAGCCGTTGCTGTCGGTGATCCTGCCCCGCAATGACTGTCCCTGTGAGAGGGTAAGAGGGAGGAGGAACAGGGCTGTTATCAGCACTCCGGCAAGGCGCATCTTCAGTCTGTTTCTTCGGTATGGTCCTTCAGTGATGTGCCGGCAACCACTATCACGAACTCACCCCTGGGCGGGGTGGTCCTGAAATGTTCTGCCAGTGTGGAGAGAGATCCGCGGATGGTCTCCTCAAATTTCTTCGTTATCTCCCTGGAGACCGAGGCGCGGCGGTCAGGACCCAGTGCTGCTGCCAGCTGCTCAAGGGTCTTCAGTACCCTGAAGGGCGATTCGTAGAGAATCATTGTACTCTCCTCAGCCGCCAGGGCTGTGATCCTCTTCTGCCTGCCCTTCTTCTGTGGCAGGAACCCCTCAAAACAGAAGCGGTCCGAGGGCAGGCCGGATACCACCAGTGCCGGGACGAAGGCGGTGGGGCCGGGGAGCGCTTCAACAGGTATCTCCCGCTCGATGCACCTGCGCACAAGCAGGAAGCCGGGATCGGAGATGGCAGGAGTGCCGGCATCGGAGACAAGGGCAGTAAGGGTGCCTCCCTCAATACCGTCACAGACAGCCTCCAGGCTGCTGTGCTCGTTGAACTTATGATGTGAGCGCAGCGGTACGGTGATGCCGTAATGGTCAAGCAGTATCCTGGTGGTCCGGGTGTCCTCGGCAAGGATCAGGCCCGCCGATTTGAGCACCTCCAGGGAGCGGATGGTGATGTCACCAAGATTGCCGATGGGGGTGGGGACCAGGACCAGTTTAGACATTCAGGCTGAATTTTCTGCGGACAACATCCACGAATGATGACTGAGCCGCAGGGTCAGAGCCCATGACGGTGCTCTCATCAAGTATCTTCATGGCCTCTCCGAGGCTGGCAGCGGCGTTGAGGCGCCTGATGGTGTCACTGTATGCCAGCGGGTCACCGCTGAAGAGCTCGCGGATGTAATAGAACCGGTCATTAATCCCTATGGCAGCACCGATGTCAGCTATTGGTTTATTATGCATAACCGATGAGATGCCCTCATCCTTTCTTGCCGGTGATATCTTCTCGCCAATAGTTCCGGAAGGAATGAACCTGTCTGCCAGGATGCCCTTTGATGCTTCCTGCCCCTTACGGTTTGCCTCCGGTTGTTTGGTATTGTCCTCTGCGGGTGCTTCAGCCTTAACCGGGTCCGCAAGATGGTCCGGCTCAGGCCGTGGCTCCGGTTTCGGGAGCGGTTCAGGCCTGGGCAGCGGCTCAGGTTCAGGCGGTTTTTCCGGCCCGGGCATGGGTTCCGGCATTTGTTCATTCATCTTTTCGCTCTGCGTGCCTGGCGCCGGTTCGCTCTGCGTGCCTGTCACCGGAGCTGTCTCCTTCCCGGCTACCATCAGCCCCGGCAGCAGCTTCAGCAGATAAGAGGCACTTTGTACCCGCGAACGCGCAAGTTCAATTTCGGCCTGTTCAGGCCCGGATACGCCGGAGAGCTGTTCCAGCAATGCCATCGCCTCATCCAGGTCCCTTCCTATTATGTTTACAGCTTTCAGGAAATCCATCTTCCTCTGTTTTTTATTCTGATCGTTTTCTTTATTTTGCAAAAGTAATCATTATTAGTTTGCAGGCCTGCTTTGAACGGGTTTGAGTATTCAACGGCACAATCGCGATCTGAAGTATGGAGTTTCTCGAAAATTCGGTTGATAACGCCGGCAAGCGCGGATCAGTGGAGGTGATAGCCGGTTCCATGTTCTCAGGGAAGACCGAGGAGCTGATCAGGAGACTCCGCCGTGCCATGTTCGCAGGCCTGAAAGTGGAGATATTCAAGCCGGCCATTGACACACGGTATTCGGAAAACCAGGTGGTTTCACATGATGAGAAGTCCATATTGTCAACCCCTGTTGAGAATGCTTCATCAATCCTTCTTCTTGCCCATGGTATTGAGGTTGTTGGCATTGATGAGGCTCAGTTCTTTGATGACAGCCTGGTGGAGGTATGCACCATGCTGGCCGATGCGGGCACGAGGGTGATAGTAGCAGGATTGGACATGGATTTCTCTGGCAAACCGTTCGGACCCATGCCTGCACTTATGGCTGTGGCCGAATATGTAAGTAAGGTGCATGCCATATGCGTCAGATGCGGCAACCTGGCAAACTACTCACACCGCAAGACCAACGAGGAAAAGGTAGTTGTGCTTGGGGAAAAGGATATCTATGAGCCGCTCTGCCGCTCATGCTACAAAAAAGCCGTTGACAGGTGAATCTCAGCCCAGCTGGCTGATCTTTTCGAGTCTGGCAGAATCTACGATACTTATCTTCTTTCCCTCCAGTGATATGACTGACTCGGTGGCGAACATTGACAGGGTGCGTATGGCGTTTGAGGTAGTCATGTTGGAAAAACAAGCCAGGTCTTCACGCGAGACGTATGCCCTTATTGTCCGCCCGTCATTCTCAAGGCCGTAAGTGTCTCGCAGCACCAGGAGTGACTCGGCCAGACGGCCCCGGATATGCTTCTGCGTCAGTGATACGGTTCGTTTGTTTGAAAAAGAGAGCTCCACAGCCATCATCCGCATCAGTTTCATTGAGAGATCCGGATTGCGCCTGATCAGCTTCATGAAAGGATTCCTGTCAAAGAGGCAGATGCCAGAGTCTTCAATTGCCACCGCCGAGGCAGAATAAATGTTGCCGCTGAAAAAGGCTGCAAAACCTATCAATCCCTGCGGCCTGACCATCCTTACTATCTGTTCGCGGCCGCCTATACCCTCCTTGTAAACTTTGACCTTGCCATAAGCAAGACAGTATAATCCTGCAGGCCTGCCTCCCTCGTTGAAGATCAACTCCCCCTTTTTCAGCGAGAAGCAGGAATGATCCTGAATCAGGAACTCCTTGTCCTTGTCCGGCAACTCCCTGAAAAGAGAGAACGGTCCTTCAATACATTGTTCAAGATACGGATTGGTATATAACATTTCCCCTTATGTTAAACAACATACAAAGATATTAAAAATGTGGATAAGGGGGAAAATTAACGTTTTTTAACACACTATCTCTCAGGTAGTTGAGTGTCAGCAGGATTGTCAGCGGTAGCGTGATATTATGGGTATTCTTCTTCCGGTGCCGAACGCCCTGGAGGAAACCCTGAGGATGGGTGGTGCCTGTTTTCTCTTGAACTCACTGGTTCTCACCAGCCTGATGATCCTTTCAACAAGTTCCTTATCATGGATTTCTCCAATGATCCTGTCAGCGGACCATTCCAGGTCAATATACATATAGAGGACAGGGTCAAGAATACTGTAAGGAGGAAGAGAATCGGTGTCCAGCTGGTTCGGCTTAAGCTCGGCTGACGGAGGTTTGGTGATAATATCTTCCGGTATTATCTCACTGTAGGTGTTTATTTCCCTGGCCAGCCGGTACACATCCGTTTTGTAAACGTCGCCTATAACGGACAATCCCCCGGCCATATCTCCGTAGAGGGTTCCATAACCTGTGGCGGCCTCGCTTTTGTTGGAGGTATTAAGTAGCATATAGCCCATTTTGTTGGCGAAGGCCATTAGTATGACTGCCCGGAGGCGCGACTGTATATTTTCTTCTGTAACGTCCGGCTCCATACCTTCAAAGAAGGGCTGCAGGGTCTTTTCCATCACATCTCTTGCCTCCTCAATGCTCACAATGTGGTAAGGCACCCGCAGGGACGAAGCCATTTTCACCGAGTCAGAGACGGAGTGATCAGAAGAGTAGACTGAGGGCATCAGCAGAGCGAGGGTGTTTTCCGGGCCCAGGGCTTCCGCTGCCAGGGCAAGGACCACTGCTGAATCTATTCCGCCGGAGAGGCCGATGATAGCTTTCTTCAGGCCTCCCTTGCTGAAAAAGTCTCTTATCCCGGTGACCAGTGCCCTGTGTACCAGTCCGGTCATGTCTTCCGGCAGGGGTGGAGGCAGTTCATATCTTTCCCTGTCAGATTGCGACGAGGGAAGCTCCACTATTCTGATCTCTTCCGAGCAGAAAGCCAGTTTCTCAAGTACAGTACCATCAGCATCTATCAGTACGGACGATCCGTCAAAAATCAGGTCCGTGTATCCGCCGGTCTGGTTGACTGACAATAACGGCACCCCAAACTCCCTGGCATTTCGGACAAAGACCTCCTCCCTCACCTTTATGCGGTTATGTGAGAAGGGATTTGCTGCTATGTTTATTATCAGTGAAGTTTTCTCCTTCATTATCTCATCGAGGGGGGAGATGCTGTAAAGACGCCACAGACCCTTGTCTCCGAAGGGCTGTTCATCCCATATGTCCTCACAGATGGTTACTGCTATCTTCTGTCCGTTAAGGCTGACGGCTGCGAATTGGTTTCCCGGCTGGAAGTACCTGTCTTCATCAAAGATATCATATGTCGGCAGTAGGGTTTTATTGATGACTGCCCTGACCTCACCCTCCTGGAGAAGGAATGCAGAGTTGTGCAGGCTCTTGCCGTAGGCACCGGTGTTGGGTGACGGGCTCCCCACAATGGCGGCAATGCCCTTGCAGTGTGAGGCTATCTCCGTCACAGCATCCATTGAGGCGGTGATGGTGTCACTCCGCAGCAGCAGGTCAAGGGGCGGATAGCCGGTGACCGCCAGCTCGGAGAACACTGCCAGCTCTGCACCTCCGTCACATGCTTTCCGGATGGCAGCAATTATTTTGCTGCTGTTACCGGCTATGTCACCGGGGATATAGTTTAGTTGTGCAAGCGCTACCTTCATGAGGCAGGAGTCAAAACTTCAATCCAAGTCTGATTCTGACCATCCTCAGGGTAGATCTGTCATGGTGCTGGTACACATCCCTCAGGTCTTTGGTGACATCAAAAAAATCCTGGGCATAACTTAGTCCTGCAATGATGCTGGCGTCAATAGGGAGCTCATATTCTATTCCACCGCCGACATGCCATCCGGCATTGAGTCCGTACACCTCATTCCTGCCATTCTCATGGTTGATCTGGAGCGTGGGCAGGTCAACTGTTGACTTGAGCAGCATCCTGATGTCAAATCCCATGTCAGTGAAATATGTGAAATAGCCAACCTGGTTGGTCTGCAGCCGCACTCCGGCAGGGATGTTCATGTACATGAGATTATACCTTATCTCATCTCCGGCCGGAATCACCTGTTCAAAATTGGTGAAAACCATCTTGTGATCTTCGGAAACGCTCTGCCTGCCACCTGCCGAGAAGAAGCTGATGCCTGTTGATACAGCATAGTTATCAGCAAAGTATTGCAGCACATTTAGTCCAATGTCAAAACCTGGCCTGACGCCTTCGCCGGCATATTCCGATTCATTTGAGCCAATCCATGAGATTACCGGGTCAACATGGACCACGAATACGATCTCCTGTGACCGGACGCGTGCCGGGAGAGCCGTTATCAGCATCAGGATCATGACCCTCAATACCGTTCGGTTGATTCTTCTTTTCATCTTCTCATTCGTTGCCGGGCTAAAATTATAAATAAATGTCCTTATTTTGTACTGTTAACCTGACATAACAGCTTTTATGACCCGATTTGCATCATTGGTTACCCTCGCAACAGCAATTCTGATTCTCATCATAACTGCCTCCTGCCGGCGTGATCCATACCGGGTCAACCTGTCAGGTATTGAGCTTGAACTTAGCATCAGGGACCTGGGAGGTGATATCTTCGGCACCCCGCCCAACGAGATGGCTGACAGGGCTGAGACACTGAAACAGGAGTATGGCCGTGCCCTGGAGACCTACAGCACCGTCATAGGCCTGGGCGACCCGTCAGACGAACGGTGGAAGTCGGCATTCATACTCTTTGCAACTGATCTGCGTAACCTTGATCTCTATGACGATGTAAAGCGTGTATGGCCTGATACGAAGAGATTAAGGGAGGAGCTTACAGATGCTTTCAGGCACTACCGGTACTATTTCCCTGGCCGGATTGTGCCTGAGGTGATAACATGCATCTCGGTATTCAACAACAGCATCATCGTTGATGATTCGCTGCTGATGGTAAGTCTTGACCGTTACCTCGGAGCTGATTCGGAGTATTATCCTTCACTGGGGATCTATTCGTACCAGGCACGAAAGATGACTCCTGCATATGCTGCTTCAGACTGCATGTACGCATGGGCTGCAACAGAGTGGGATTACAGCTCGGCCGGATATGGCACCAGGACTCTGCTGAACTCAATGCTCCATGAAGGCAAGCTTGTCTATTTTACTAAGCGGATGATGCCATCATTGCCTGATACAATCCTTTTCGGATTTACCGTGGAGCAGCTTGATTTCTGCGTTGCCGGCGAGGGTCTTATGTGGGAGTATCTAGTCAGCAGGGATCTGCTCTTCTCAACTGACGCATTCCTGATACGCAAATTTACGGGTGAATCACCTTTTACCAGTTACTTCACTGAGGAGTCTCCCGGGAGGGCGGCGGTCTGGACAGGCTTCCGCATTATTGAGAGGTTTATGAACAACAATCCTGATGTGACGATGGAACAACTGATGGCCATGACTGACTGCCAGGCCATCCTCGGGGGCGCAAAGTATAAACCTAAATGAGCCGGCTTACAGGAAGGTAAAGGAGAGAGCCGGCCAGTCAAAAAAATGGAGCTGCCCGTCAGGACAGCTCCCATAAATCCTAAAAAAAGGGAATGCGGTTTTATGCCGGATGAATTGCCTCAACAGGGCAAACGTCGGCGCAGGCACCACAATCGGTACATATATCCGGGTCGATTTTATAGATATCGCCCTCAGATATAGCCTCAACCGGACATTCATCTATACAGGTTCCGCAAGCTGTGCAATCATCTGAAATTTTGTAAGCCATTA
>CAZVLJ010000030.1:0-30797 GCA_964627825.1 uncultured Rikenella sp.
TTGTACCCTGTTCTACAATTCTTGATCCCCTACGGGGATCTGCAATACTTGATCCCCTACGGGGATCTGTGGGTTTTTGTACCCTGTCCGCTAATCATACAGCAGGTATTTCTCCCGGATGGCCCTGAAACGGTCAAGGTCATCCTTCCATGACGCCCTTATCTCCTCAGCGCTCAAGCCGCTGATGATCTGCTCCCGCAGGGTGCTGCTGCCGGCGAGCGTATCGAAATAACCATTAAAAAAATTTTCCTTCTCGGGGTATGCGTTGTACATGTCAATTATCCAGCTCAGATCCATGCCCGGCTTTGGCACCACTCCCTCAGCAAGTGCATTACGCAGGTCGATTCCATAACAGACCACCCCGTTATGTTTCGGGTTGGATGACCCGAAGGATGGCTCCGGCATAAAGCTGAACCCTGTGTCAGGCATCTGGGGAGCGCCAAGTACCTGGAAGGGGAACTCAGTCCCGCGTCCGCATGAGAGCACTGTTCCTTCCGCGAAACAGAGAGAAGGATACAGGTAGATTGAATTCATGTTGGGAAGGTTGGGAGAGGGGATTACCGGCAGCTCATACATGGTATCATGAGTGTAATTGGCGCATCTGATCACCTTCAGATCGGCCTGTAAACCACCTGCCAGCCACTTCTCTCCGTTAACCATCCCGGCATATTCGCCAAAGGTCATTCCATGAACCACCGGGATAGGATGTATCCCCACAAATGAACAAAAGTTTGCAGTGTCAAGCAGAGGACCGTCAACATAATAGCCGTTGGGATTGGGACGGTCAAGGACAATAAACGGCTTCGCGTTCTCTGCACATGCCTCCATCACGTAACACATGGTGGTCAGGTAGGTGTAGAACCTTGTGCCCACATCCTGGATATCAAATACCACAACATCAATTTTTTCCAGATCTTCCGGCGCCGGTTTCTTATTAGCGCCATAGAGGCTGATGACTTCAATGCCTGTCACGGGATCGGTGCCTGAGGTGATGCTGGCGCCGGCATCAGCCAGGTCCCTGAATCCGTGTTCGGGTGCAAAAATCACCCTGATGTCTGTCCCCGAGGAGAGCAGTGTATCCACAAGATGAGTATTGCCGATCATCGAGGTCTGGTTCGCAACAAATGCCACTCTCCTGCCCTCAAGCAGGGGAACGTATTCAGATGTATTTTCAGCGCCCGTCTTAAGGGTCAGGTCGGTTTTGTCGGCAGAGCAGGCTGCAAAAGCAGCTGTGATCAGAAGAAAGATAAAGACTGTTTTTTTCATTTTATCAGGTTTTTGATTCGCGGAATTCAGAACCGCTTCCGGCTTGTCGGAATTCAGAACCTCTCCCGGCTTGTCGGAATTCAGAACCGCTTCCGGCTTGTCGGTAAAGATATGGAAATGGTTCATATAACCTGCCGGTGTTCCCGGCATTCATCTGCCCGGCTCATCACAAATGGTCATGAGGGGTTCGCGTCAATCTCACGCAGTAGCCTCACCCACTATTCTGAGCAACTCTTTGAGCCTGATTAACAAATCTTCACTCTTAATTCTTAATTTTGCCCGGATGTCAATCGGAACCTTCATAGCCAGTCGCCTGATAAAGGACCGCAACAGGGGTACCGCCTTCTCGCGGCCCATAAACGTGATTGCCATCATCGGCATAGCCCTGGGCCTGGCTGTGATGATACTGGCTGTGTCTATCCTCACCGGTTTCAAGAAGCAGATACGAGACAAGGTGGCCGGATTCGGTGCCCATGTGCAGGTGGTCAATTTTGACGCCAACCTCTCATACGAGACCGTCCCCATCAGCGCCGATCAACCGTTCGTCTCTAAAGTACGGGCGCATCCTGGAATCAAAAGCGTACAGGTCTTTGCCACCAAGGCAGGCATAATCAAAACCGATGAAAATATCCAGGGTGTGGTTTTGAAGGGTATAGGCAGTGATTATGACTGGAGCTTCTTCAGGTCCAGTATGGTGGAGGGGGAGACGGTCAATGTGAGTGACACCGCCAGAACTAATGATGTTGTCATCTCAAAGAAGGCGGCAGATATGTTGGGGCTGAAGCTGGGTGACTCTTTCGCGATGTTCTTCGTGCAGGATCCGCCACGAATGCGCAGATTCACCATCTGCGGTATTTATGAGACCAGCCTTGAGGAGTTTGACAAGACCTACCTCTTCTGTGACATAAACCATATAAGGAGTCTGAACGGATGGAGCAGTGACCAGGTGAGCGGGTTTGAGATTTTCATCAATGATTTTGATGGCCTTGAATACATGACTGATGTTGTCCGTGACGCCATCGGCTACCGTGTGGTTGAGGAAGAGGAACAGCTTAAGGTGACGAACATCAGGGGACGTTACCCCCAGATATTTGACTGGCTCGGATTCCAGGATACAAACGTTATCATAATACTTGTCCTGATGATCCTCGTTGCCGGGTTCAATATGATCTCCGGGCTGCTGATACTGATCCTCGAGAAGACCAACATGATTGGCGTTTTGAAAGCCCTTGGCGCAGGCAATAAGCTGATCCGAAATGTCTTCCTCTATCAGGCAGCCTGGCTGACAATTAAGGGGCTTTTCTGGGGAAATGTGGCAGGCATAGGCCTCGCTCTGCTTCAGCTGAAGACTGAAGTGTTCACCCTTGATCCGTCATCATACTACCTGAAAAGCGTTCCTATCAATCTTGACCCCCTCCATATCATCCTCCTTAACATCGGAACAATGATTGCGATAATTGTGATGCTCCTTATCCCGTCACAGCTGATAGCCAGGATTACTCCCGTCAAGGCTATACGATACGACTGATTCCCAGACAATTGCAAGCTTAATATTTTTAAGTGACGGTCATTTTAACGGAGATGACAATTTTTATTCGTGATATATATTTTATAAATCTCCATCCCCTCTTTTCAACATAATTTCAATCTTCCGGCAATAAAAGAGATAGCGTCTGAAAGTTGCGCAAACTTTCTTTATTCGGGCACTTCCAATTTCCCCTGCTTCTCCGTAAATTGCAGTGGCAACGTCGAGGCATATGTCCACAACTGATCCATTAAAGAACTACGAAAAGACCCGTGAGGAGATTGGTTATGTCAGTCGTCAGGAAGCAACGCTTAATGATTATAAGCGGATAGGATTCAGGTCGGGCCTCGAAGTGCACCAGCAGCTGAATACCAGGGGTAAGCTGTTCTGCCGATGTCCGGCTGGTATTTATCATGATCATGACGATTATGATGCGGAGGTTATCCGCCACATGAGACCCACCCTCAGTGAGATGGGCGTTTATGACGGTACCGCCCTCATGGAGTTCAGGACGAAGAAAGAAATTACCTACCGGATCAACAACCATACAGCCTGCACCTACGAGGTTGATGACACACCGCCTTTTAAGATTGACAGGGAAGCCCTTGACATAGCCATCCGCATTGCCCTGGCGGCAAGGATGAACATCGTCGGAGAGGTTCATATAACCAGGAAGCAGTACCTTGACGGAAGCATCCCCACCGGCTTTCAGCGCTCCGCCATCATCAGCGTGGAAGGGGAGCTACAGCTCAAAAACAAGAAGGTGAGGCTCATACAGCTCAGCCTTGAAGAAGACTCATGCAGGGAGATATCCGATATCGGCCACAGGAGGATATATAAGACTGACCGTCTGGGGATGCCTCTGATAGAGACAGTGACCTACCCCGACTGCCTTACGCCCGACGAGCTGGCAGAGGCTGCCGAATATATCAGGTTCCTGAACCGCAGTACGGGAATGGTACGTACAGGCATGGGTGCGGCGCGTGAGGATGTGAATGTCAGCTGTGAGGGTGGCAGCCGGGCTGAGATCAAGGGAGTGGCGCATATCAAATGGATTCCCGAGCTATCGCATAATGAGGCCTTCAGGCAGTTCGCACTGCTAAACATACGCTCCAGGCTTCAAAAGCTGATTGCTGATCCTTCGGCATGGTCGCTGAAAACCAGGGAGATAACCGCGGATAACAGGGCGTATCATTTTGCTCCCGTGCTTGCAGCCCTTGACCGCGGCGAGAAGGTCATTGCGGTCAATCTCCCCGGGTGCCGCGGCATACTCTCGCACTTCACGCAACCCGGCCGCATCTTTGCCGACGAGATAAGTGACAGGCTCAAGGTAATAGCATGCATTGAGAAGCCAAACATGATCCATTCAGAGGAGATTGCCGGGGTCAACTACAACAACATGTTTCCGGAGGTAGCTATCTGGCTCTCAGCAGCGCCGGATGATGCACAGATAATTCTATGGGGACCGGCTGATGATATCCCCACCGCGCTGGAGACGGTTGAGGAGCGTATCCGGCTTGCCCTGGAGGGTGTCCCCAATGAGACCCGCAAGGCATTTGAAGATGGCACAACCATGTTTGAAAGGGTGCTCCCGGGACGTGACCGCATGTATCCTGACACTGACTCGCAACCTATACCCATAACCACTGAGATGCTTGAGAGACTGAGTCACAATCTTCCCGTTGATATCGCAGAGCGATTTCGACAGATGAAGGATTGGGGGCTGCCGGAGGATACCTGGCACTACCTGCTGAGCAAGAACCTGGTGGGATTGATCGAAAGGATAGGCAATGACCTGGGTTTTGATCACCGGGAGGTCGGCATCCTGATCGGTCACCGCTTCCGCAGCCTCGAGGGACGCGGCAGGGTGGCGGCCGGATTCAGCTATGAGAGGCTATATGATCTCTTCGCATGGCTGAAGAATGATGAGCTCCTGGCACCGGTGGCGCGACTGATGCTGCCAGATGTGGTATCAACACCTGATCCTGACTTTGGCAGCATCCTGGCAGGAACGGGCTTCCGTCGGGCCACGATGGACGAGATCCGCGGCGAGATAAATGACCTTGCCGGCAGGTTCCCGGAGGTATGTTATAACGGCAGCATGGCCGGTATTGAAGATTGGGTGATGGGACAGCTGCACATGAAGGCCATCGGGACTGTGAGGTTATCAGAGGTGAGAAAAGCAGTGTCAGAAGTTGTGGAGGCAAAATAACTGTTATTATGACGGAAGATTTTTTCCAGGGATATAAGGGCGAGGCTCTGGCGGTGCTGAAAAAGTTCAATGTCAGGGTGTGGGGTCAGACCGAGATAGAGACCACACGCGGACTCTTCAGGGGTACTATCCTGCCGCGGTCAGAAAACAATGATGATCTCCACATCGTGATCAAGATAGAGAGCGGTTACAATATAGGTATTGACATCACCACCGTTCTCCGGATGACCGAGACAGGATACAACAAGGCCAACTACAAGATACCCGAAAAGGAATTTCCCTATTCGGATGACAAGCCCAACGTGAAATTACTGGGTACCGGGGGTACCATAGCCTCGAGGCTTGACTACCGCACGGGCGCCGTTATCCCGGCCTTTTCGCCCGGAGAGTTGTATGGAGCCGTGCCCGAGCTGGCTGACGTCTGCAACATCCGCACGGAAAAACTCTTCGGAGTATTCAGTGAAAACATGGGACCAGACCAGTACAAGATACTAGCAAACGCAATCGGCAAGGAGATTGCCAATGGCATTGACGGCATTATGATCGGTCACGGCACAGATACCCTCCATCACACTGCTGCGGCTCTCTCATTCATGGTACAGGACTCACCCGTTCCGATAGTGCTTGTAGGATCACAGCGCTCCTCTGACAGGCCGTCGTCCGATGCCGCTCTGAACCTTATACATGCCTCCACGGCTGCCGGCCACGGTGACATCGCCGAGGTGATGGTCTGCATGTTCGGGCCCACCAGTGATGAGTACGGTTTCCTGCACCGCGGCACCAGGGTGCGCAAGATGCACAGCTCATACAGATCGACTTTCAGAACGATAGGTGACATGCCCGTAGCTACCGTCCGGCGCGGAGAGGTGAAGCCGATCAAGAAAGACTACAATCCCAGGCGCACTGACCGCAACGTAAAGATCATGCCCTATTTTGATGAGAATGTGACCATGCTCTATTTCTACCCGCACATGAAGCCGGATATGATCCATTCACTCATCGACAACGGTTACAAGGGAATCATCATCGTGGGTACCGGGCTGGGCCATGTTAACAGGGAGCTATATCCGGCGCTGGAAAGGGCGCAGAAGGAGAATGTGGCTGTCTATATGACGCTGCAGACTATCTGGGGGTACGTTCACATGTTCGTTTATGAGACCGGGCGAGATATGATGGCGAAGGGTGTCATCCCGCTGGGCAACATGCTTCCCGAGGTAGCCTGGGTCAAGCTGGGCTGGGCGCTGGGCCAGACGGATGACCTGGAGGAGGTCAGGCGGATCATGCTGACGCCGGTTAACGGTGAGATCACCGAGCGGGAACCCTATAACGGCTACCTGGTCTACCAGGGCGGCGTGCCGGAGGTGGAGGAGTTCATCAGGCGAGTACATAAGTAGAGTCGGCAGTAGGCAGTACCAGTCGGCAGTAGGCAGTAGTATTCAGTGCAGGAAGCGCAGCATGACATCATGTTCACCCGGAAATGACTGCCGCGTGCCGACTTCTCAATCTCATTCCACTCTTCCCGGATAGACCTTCAACGCTTCGGCCAGGGTCTCCATGGCGTTGCGCAGGTCATCAATCTTCAGCACATAGGCCACCCGCACCTCGTTCTTACCGGCGCCGGGGGTGAAGTAGAATCCCGTTGCTGGTGCCACCATCACCGTCTGGCCCTTATAACTGAAATCCTCAAGCAGCCACTGTGCGAACCTGTCTGAGTCATCTATAGGCAGCTTAACCACCGTGTAGAATGCTCCGCGGGGCAGCGGGCAGTAGACTCCCGGCATCCTGTTGAGGGCGTCAACCATGAAATCACGGCGGGCAATATACTCATCATATACCTCCCTGAAGTATTCCTTCGGTGTATCAATGGCGGCATCGGCAACCAGCTGTCCCAGCCCGGGAGGACAAAGTCGTGCCTGACCGAACTTGAGCGCTGCCGCCAGCACCTCTTTGTTGTGAGTGATCAGTGCACCTATGCGCACCCCGCACATGCTGTAGCGCTTGGAGACGGAGTCAAGCAATACAACATTGTCACTTATACCCTCAAGCTGCATGGCGGAGAAATGCTCGGCGCCATAGCAGAACTCCCTGTAGACCTCGTCAGAGAAGAGGAACAGATCGTGCTTCTTCACTATGTCACGCAGCTGTATCAGCTCCTCCTTTGAATAGAGGGCCCCCGTGGGATTGTTCGGGTTACATATCAGTATGGCCCTGGTCTTCAGGGTGATCTTTTTTTCAATCTCAGCAATGGAAGGGAGGGCGAAATCATCCTCGATGAATGATCTCACCGGAACTATCCTGACCCCGGCTGTTGTTGCAAATCCGTTGTAATTGGCATAGAAGGGTTCAAAGGTGATCACCTCTTCCCCCGGATTGAGGCATGACATGAAGGCAAACAGCACCGCCTCACTGCCACCGGTAGTAACTATGATCTCATTGTGGTCAATATTGATGCCTATCTTCCTGTAGCTCTCTGCCAGCTTTCGGCGGTACGACTCGTTCCCGGCGGAATGAGAATACTCAATGACCTTGATATCAGTTTCCTTCAGTGCCTTAAGCGCCTGTGCGGGAGTATGGATGTCCGGCTGGCCTATGTTAAGATGGTAAACCTTTGTTCCCCTTCGCTTAGCCTCCTCGGCGTAAGGAACGAGCTTGCGGATCGGTGATGCCGGCATCATCGCGGCTTTCTCTGAAATCTTTGGCATTGCGTTGAATTTTTAAATCCTGAATAGTTACCGTTTCAAATGTATTCAAAATCACATAACCGAAATATGATTTTGAGCATAAGACCTCCCACTTTTTCCATAATGGCTACAAAATATTAATTTTGTGCCCTTACATATTGTATTACCGGCCCGTAAACAAAAAAATCGCAAATCGCACATCCCAACTCGCACATCCCAACTCGCACATCGCAAATCGCAGATCCCAAATCGAACATCCCAAATCGCACATCACAAATCGAACATCACAAATCGAACATCGCAAATCCCAGATCCCATGACCGAGATTCCCTCAAAATATGAACCCGCATCAACGGAGAGCAGGTGGTACAGTTACTGGATGGAGAAGGGTTTCTTCCGCAGCAGGCCCGATAACCGTGAACCATATACCATTATCATCCCTCCGCCCAACGTGACGGGTGTGCTTCACATGGGTCACATGCTCAATAATACCACCCAGGATGTGCTTATCAGGCGTGCCCGCATGCTGGGGTTCAATGCCTGCTGGGTGCCCGGCACCGATCATGCCAGCATAGCCACCGAAGCCCGCCTGGTTGCCAAACTGCGCAGTGAGGGTATTGAAAAGAGGTCGCTCACCCGTGACCAGTTCGTGGAACAAGCATGGGAATGGACACACAAGCATGGCGGCATTATCCTGGAGCAGCTCAAGAGGCTGGGAGCATCGTGCGACTGGGAACGGACGCTCTTCACCATGGACGAGCCGCGTTACAGATCTGTGATAAAGGTCTTTGTCGACTTATACAACAAAGGATTAATATACCGCGGAGTACGAATGGTCAACTGGGATCCGCAGGCGCTGACTGCCGTCTCTGACGAGGAGGTTGTATACACCGAGGAGAAGTCGAAACTCTACTATGTCCGCTACAAAATAGTGGGCGAAGAGGGCTATGTCACTGTGGCTACCACCCGCCCGGAAACCATTCTGGGTGACACCGCGGTCTGTGCCAACCCGGCTGATGAACGGTACGCACACCTGAAGGGCAAGTGCGTCATTGTACCCATGGTCAACCGTGAAGTGCCGTTCATCTTTGATGATTATGTTGATATGGAGTTCGGCACTGGCTGCCTCAAGATAACTCCGGCACATGATATAAATGACTATGAGATAGGGGCCAGGTACAACCTGGAAAGCATAGATATCTTCAATGATGATGGCACCCTGTCAGAGGCAGCAGGGCTCTTCACCGGCAGGGACCGTTTTGAGGCCAGGAGCCTGGCGGAGGAGGAGCTGCGCCGCTCGGGCGCCCTCGTAAAGGTTGAGGATTACGTCAATAAGATCGGCAGGTCAGAGCGTACCCATGTGGTTATTGAACCCAAACTCTCGCTGCAATGGTTTCTCAGCATGAAGGATATCTCACAGCCGGCTCTCAAGGCAGTAATGGATAATACAGTCAGGCTCTTCCCCGATAAGTTTAAAAATGTTTACAGGCACTGGATGGAGAATGTGCACGACTGGTGCATCAGCAGGCAGCTGTGGTGGGGTCATCGTATCCCGGCATGGTATTACAACAGCAATGAGTTCGTGGTTGCTGAGACAGAAGAGGAAGCTCTGGAAAAAGCACGCAAGGCCACCGGCAATGAAGGTCTGACAATCAATGATCTCCGTCAGGATGATGATGTGCTTGACACCTGGTTCTCATCATGGCTCTGGCCGATCACGTGCTTTGACGGTATTAACCATCCTGACAACGAAGACATTAAATACTACTATCCCTCCAACGTCCTGGTGACTGCCCCTGACATTCTGTTCTTCTGGGTTGCCAGGATGATCATAACGGGCTATGAGTACCGCGGGCGCGAGCCATTTGACGATGTTTACCTTACAGGAATGGTTCGCGACAAGCAGAATCGCAAGATGTCAAAGTCGCTTGGTAACTCCCCGGACCCGATAGACCTGATGGAAAAATATGGCGCTGACGGTGTGCGGGTGGGTATGCTTCTCTGCTCGCCGGCAGGGAATGACCTCCTGTATGACAACAGCCTGCCCGAGCAGGGACGGAATTTTGCCAACAAGATATGGAATGCCTTCAGGCTGGTGATGACCATGAAGAGGGATGATGCCCTGGAGCAGCCTGCAGCATCAGCCGCCGCCGTAGCATGGATGAGAAATACCATAAGGAAGAGCATTGCAGACATAGAAGACAGCTTCGTCCGGTACCGTATCTCTGATGCGCTGATGCAGGCATACAAGCTCTTCTGGGACGAGTTCTCGGGGTGGTACCTGGAGATCATCAAGCCAGCCTTCGGCAAGTCCATGGATGGCAAAACACATCATGATACGCTGATCATCTTTGAGGATCTGATGAAGATACTCCACCCCTTTATGCCTTTTATTACTGAGGAGATATGGCAGCGTCTGGCTGACAGGCCGGAGGGCAGCAGCATCATGGTTGAGCAGATGCCTGTTCCAGAACCTTTCGAGGCAGGCATGCTGCAGCGGTTTGACACCGTACGCGGGATAGTCAGCGCCGTCCGCTCCATAAGGAAGGAAAAGAGTATCCCGGTGCGCGAACCGCTGGTACTGTGTGCCTCCCCCGGAGCTACCGGGACAGAGTTTGATCCGGTAATCGTTCGCATGTGCAATCTATCAGAGATACGGGTTGTTGAAGGCAAGGTTGAGGGAGCGGCATCATTCAGGATAATGACGCATGAGTTCTTCATTCCGATGACTGATGGCATTGACCATGAGGAGGAGATTAGGAAGCTTCAGGAGGAGCTGGTTTACCATGAGGGTTTTCTTGCCTCCGTTCTGAAGAAGCTTTCAAATGACAGGTTTGTTGCCAACGCCCCGGAAAAGGTTATTGCATTGGAAAGGAAGAAGGAGGCTGATGCCCGGGCAAGAATAGCGACAATCAAAGACAGCCTTGCCCATCTCAGGAAGTAAACGCCGCAGCCCGGGAGTCAGTCTTTCGTTATGATATAACTGCCATTCTCCGATGGCACCGCACGCCACCCGTCGTTCAGCACCAGGTGCCAGCCATCTCCTGAGATATGATTTCTCTCTGTCTGGAGCTCTTTTGCGCTCAACCGCAGCGTACGAAGATCATTTGTCAGCAGCGCGCCGCCGTTGTCCACCGCCAGTTTTCCCCAGTTGTCAGCAACACGGAGTTTCTCATACAGTGTCCCGAGGGTATCCAGGTAGTCTATGCCCTCCGGCTCGAAGCTGAAGTTGGGGCTCTCCATGTTGATTATCAGCACGGGCTTTTCATTGAATGTTGAGACTATATGGCGGGTATTCTCATTGATTCTCGCCTCACGCTCACTCTCCTCGGTTCGTATTGACTGGATATCATAATCAAAGGCAAGTGATCCGGCCACATCACGGCATACTGCCGGCAGTGTCACGCCGTAGGCTTCGAGCGCAGCTCTGCCCAGGTCAAAATCGGTTGTCTTAATCTGCTTAAAATCGAAGTCTTTGTCGCTTAATAACGTTGCATACAGCGCTCCATGTACAAAACCGTAACCCCAGGCATAGGAGCTGTTCTGATAGATCCTGTCAAGATATTCGAGTATCCTGGTCTTCATCTCTTCAGGGCCGGAGGTGCACAGCTTGATATAAGTGAAGGTGGTCAGTCCCTCGTAATTCTCAAACTTGTTTTCGTCAGCAATGGCGTCGGGGAAGAGTTCGCGCCTGGCGCCGCGGAAAACCAGTGCGTCACGGATAGCCTGGTTGCGTGCCTCCCCTGTTGAGCCGATGGCGTTTGTAAGGGCTTTCCATTCAAGTTTCAGATAGAGACGTGCACTCTTCTGGTTGAGATGTCTGGTGCTGAAGGTTGAGGGCTTCAGCCCATGCCTGTCCTGGAAACAGTGGAACAGGCTGTGAACGGTGCGGGTGACCATACGGTAATAATCCTCATTTTCAGGCAACGGCACTATCGCATATTTAAGCCCGCCAAACTCAATGACGTTGTTTGTGATGATCCTCTCCTTCGGCAGTATGCCGCCGTAGATGCCATCCCTGAGCTTCAGTATGCCCTCCATGTCCTGTTGATTGGCATAGATGGCCCTGTTGCGGCTGTCGACATACATCACTGCACCATAGAGGTTCTCACCCCAGAGCCCTCCGTTATCCTTATTGCACACCTCCTCAACAGCACTGAAGTATTCCTTCGCTTTCTCCGCATTGAACCATCCATTCTTCTCCTCCTGATGGCAAGAAGCCAGTATCATAAGGGCGCATATGAACAGTGTTTTTTTCATCTTCCGGGGCAAAGCTTAAGGATCAAAAATAGTAAAAAATAGATATAAAGGCTTTGCAGGTATCCGGGCTGTGAAAATGTATAGTGATTTTGCTCCTGTATTTTGCATCTAAAAAATTTTACATTTGTCGGTCAACCAAAAGAAACTATTAATGAACAATGACATACTTATGAGCCGCAATGAACTTGTGCAGTTCCTGAGAAAGCCTGCGGACCAGTTTACTTCCGATGATATAGTACGCTTTATTGAAGCCAAAGGCATCAGGATGGTAAACTTCCGGTATGCCGCCGGTGACGGCAAGCTCAAGTCGTTGAATTTCGTGCCATACAGTCGTGATCATCTTGTCTCCATACTCACCTCGGGGGAGCGCGTTGACGGCTCCAGCCTCTTTTCATTCATTGAGGCAGGCTCAAGTGACCTCTATGTGATGCCCCGTTACCGCACCGCTTTCGTTAATCCCTTCACCCATGCCCCTACGCTTGAGATACTCTGTTCATTCTACAATTCGGAAGGCAGGCCTCTTGAAAGCTCTCCTGAATATATTCTTCGCAAAGCGATACAGAGGTTCACTGCCTCCACCGGGTATACCATCAGGGCTCTTGGGGAACTGGAGTACTATGTAAGGTCAGCGAGCGAAGAGCTTTATCCCCTCTTTGACCAGAAGGGATATCACCAGTCGAAGCCCTTTGCGAAGTTCGAGGATCTGCGCGTTGAGGCCCTCGAACTATGTGCCAGGGCAGGATGCCATATCAAGTACGGACACTCCGAGGTGGGCAGCTTCTCGAAGGACGGAGACGATTACGAGCAGCATGAGATAGAATTTCTGCATGTGCCGCTGGATGAGGCGGTGGAGCAACTGCTGATAGCGAAATGGATACTGCGAATGCTTGGCTACAAATACGGTGTGGAAGTCAGCTTTGCGCCAAAGATCACCGTGGGCAAGGCCGGTTCAGGGATGCATGTCCATATGATGCTTGAAAAGGACGGGCAGAATGCAATGATTGAGGATGGCAAGCTCAGCCTCACCGCAAAGAAGATGATCGCAGGCATTCTCGACCTGAGCAAGGGTCTTACGGCATTCGGAAACACTATTCCGACATCCTACCTGAGGCTGGTTCCTCACCAGGAGGCTCCGACGAACATCTGCTGGGGCGACCGCAACCGGTCAGTGCTGGTAAGGGTTCCCCTTGGCTGGCTGGGTGCATCACAGATGATTCATGACGCCAATCCTGCCGAGCCCTCAGGTCCGGCAGAGAAGGTCTCAAGGCAGACCGTTGAGCTCCGTTCACCTGACGGCTCTGCTGACATCTATCTTCTCATGGCAGGCATTGCCGTGGCCATAAGGCATGGCCTGGAGATGCCGGGGGCGCTGGAGATGGCTGAGAGACTATATGTTGATTACAATATTTTCAAGGAGAAGGAAAAGGCCGCGGCGAAGAAGCTCGAGTCACTGCCTGCTTCGTGCTGGGATTCGGCTGAAGCACTGCTGAATCTGCGTGCCCACTTCGAAAAGGACGGGGTCTTCCCGGCAGGGGTCATTGATGCCCTTGCCACAAAGCTTAAGGCATACAATGACAAGAGCCTCAGCGAGGAGCTTTACGGCAATAACGAAGCCATAGCCAGGCTGGTGAAGGAGTACCTGCACTGCGGGTAGTATGGTATTTGCATCTCGGAAAATAAGTCAGCCACACTCAGGGAAATGTGACGGCTGACCGGGGCTATGCTTCAGACGTTACCCTGATTGCTTCCTCACAATGATCTGAGTTGTTCATGCGGCAGGTTGCAGCCCTGATGCTGACATTCAGCTCAAAACCCACCAGCAGGGCCACTGCGTTAAGATAAAACCAGATGAGGATGACTATAAAGGTTCCGATGGACCCGTACAGTTTGTTGTATTGCCCGAAGTTGTTCACGTAGGCCGAAAAGGCCAGGGAGGTTATGATAAAAAGGGTGGTGGCAACTATTGATCCGGGAGAGATATACCTGAAATCCTTCTTCCGTGCCGGCACAAGATAGTACATGGTGGAAATGGCAAAGAAAAGCATGGCTATGATAAGTATCCACTTCAATACCATAATGATATAGAAGACGAGGTTCATCTCCAGCAGATCCATCTCCACCAGTCTGCTCACCACCATACGGCTCAGGATTATCAGTGCGCTGGCAGCCATGAACATGATAAGCACAAAGACCAGGAGGAAGACTGCTATCTTTCTCTGCTGCAGCCATGACCTGCTCTCAAAGTCGTGCACTGAGACATTGAACGCATGGATCAGAGCATGAATGCCGTTGGTGGAAAAGATGACCGTAGCAAAGAACATGATCACCATCAGGGTTCCGCTCTTGTTGGTTAGCACGTCAACAATGGTGCCCTCCAGATAACTGTATACATTTTCGGGAAGCATGTTCTCAAACAGCCTGACCAGCTCAGCCTGGAAGTTGGGTACGGGAATGAAGGGGATGAGTGTAAAGAGGAAAATTGTTGCCGGCAGGAAAGCCATGAGCAGGTTGAAGGCTATTGATGAGGCCCTGGTGACCAGTACACCGCGGCCGAAGAGACCTTCTACTATCATCCTGCCAACCAGCTCCAGTGGCACCCCGTCAAATCCCGGCGGCACCGCGTTTCTTATCCATCTCGTTCTGGCTAGCAAGGTTTCCCTGGCGGTCATCTCTCTGTCAAAATGCTTTCAGGCTCATGTCAAGGCTTTTTATGTGGTGGGTCAGTGCCCCTATTGAGATGTAATCGACGCCGCAGAGGGCATAATCCCTCACGTTTTCCAGGGTGATTCCTCCTGACGACTCCGTCTCCGTCCGTCCGGCAATCAGTGCTACGGCCTCTTTCGTGTCGGGGATTGTAAAATTGTCAAGCATGATCCGGTCAACTCCGCCTGCGTCAAGGATCTCCCTCACCTCTTTCAGGCTGCGGGCTTCCACCTCTATTTTCAGGTCAAGGCCCTTTTGCCTGAGGTACTCTTTTGTACGTGCTACGGCTTTTGCTATGCCCCCCGCATAATCGGTATGGTTATCCTTGAGCATGATCATATCATAAAGGCCCATCCGGTGGTTCACGCCGCCGCCGGTACGGACCGCCTCCTTCTCCAGTGCCCGCATCCCGGGGGTGGTCTTGCGGGTATCAGTTATACGTGCGCGAGTGTCACTTATCTTCTCGGTGTAGATAGCTGTAGATGTTGCTATGCCGCTCATTCGCTGCATGATGTTCAGCACTATTCGCTCTGCGCGAAGGATAGGCTGTACCCGTCCTGCCACGGTGAGGGCTATGTCACCATATTTAACCCTGTCGCCGTCATGGAGCATGATCTCCACCGTCAGTGAGGGGTCAGCAGTTGTGAATACTTCGCGGGCTACGCGCAGACCGGAGATAATGCCCTCCTCCTTTATGATCAGCCTGGCACGACCCGTCGCATCGGAAGGGATGGATGCCAGTGAGCTGTGGTCACCGTCACCGGTATCCTCAGCAAGAGCATTTACTATAAATGACCGGAGATCGGGTTCACTCATTATCTGCTTCAATCCTTATCTGGTGTATCAATGGATTACCGTTGACTTTTTTCAGCAGGAAGTAAACACGGAATTTGCCCTTGTCTGTCTCAAGGTTGGCGATGGCGTACTGGGCATCACCCCTGGCACCCTGGTGCCTGATGACGAACTCGCGTGAACGGTAACGACTGAAGAAATCCTTCAGTATCTTCTCAGCCACGCTCTTGCTGTAAAAGTCCTCCTTGTCAGGAAGCACCAGCTCAACGGTACTGTTAAGATACTCGGAGAGTCCTGCAGCGCTACCCGTACGAAAAGCGATAGCAATACCGGAGGGTATCCTGGACTGATCCTGGGCGGCAAGCATCATAACCAGGATGAACAGCATACCTGCCGTGGACAAAAGCTTCTTTCTCATTTCCTTTCCTTTCTGCTTTCCATGTCAGGAACAAAGCAAATTTAATTATTTATATCAAAAAGCGCACCACTTTTAATTATCCGCCTCCCTGACCGGCATAAAAAGTGCTTAATTGTTATATTTGCCCTACTCAACGAATGCCGGGACAAGCAATGAAGATGGTGCTCCTGCTTGCAGGAAAAACTGATCAGCCCTGGATCAGGGACGGTGTGGCGGAATATGAGAAGAGGATCTCAAAATACGCCCGCCTGGAGATAGTGACCCTGCCTGACGTGAAGAACCCCGGAAACAGGCCTGCTGAATGGGTTAAGTCAAAGGAAGCCGAAAGGATGGTCTCTTTTCTCAGGAGTGATGACCACGTTGTTCTGCTTGATGAGCGGGGCACGAGCTATTCCACTCTCAGTCTGGCTGAATGGCTTCGCAGAGCGATGATGCTGCCCTCGAAGAGGATAGTGTTTGTTGTGGGAGGGCCCTATGGTTTTGATCCGTCGGTTACAGTCAGGGCGGATAATTCGATTTCACTTTCCAGGCTCACCTTTTCACACCAGGTGGTACGATTATTGTTCGCAGAACAACTTTACAGGGTGCTCTCGGTAAATGCGGGGGATCCATATCATAATGAATAACGCCATGCCCGGGAAACTAAAGGATATCAGGATCGTACTCATTGCTCTGCTGGCTGTTGCGGCCCTGGCAGCAGGAGCTGACATACTCTATCACAGCGGGCTGGAATGGCGCATGCGTACGGCGCGCGTTGACGCCAGGCTCTCGTCCCTGGAAAGGGAGGCAGGAAAACTGCTGATAAGGGTTGAGAATGATATCAGGGAGACGGGTGATCCGCAATCGCTCTTCAAAAACCCGCTTGGGAGTGAGGCCCTGAAGAAAGGCATAACCCTCCTTGTTTACAAGGAGGGCCGGGTGGTCTACTGGTCAGACAACAGCATAGCCTTTCCGCTGCTTTACGGCAAAGGCTTTGGCGAGCATAAGCCGGTCTTCTACAGCAACGGCTGGTTCGTCCCGCTCCACCATGAGTTTCCCGGCTATCAAATGCTGGCACTCATAAAGGTGTACAGGCAGTACCCTATTGTCAACAACATACTCGTATCAGGTTTCCCGGAGACCTTCCCGCTCCCGGAACAGACACGCATCACCTTTGAGCCTGATGAATCAGTGTATCATGTCAACGGCACTGAAAATGAGTTTCATTTCGGGCTCCTCTTCCCGGACAGGAAGCCCAACACCATCTTCATAATCATTCCTATCCTGTTGTGGCTGGCATTGTTTTACCTGTTGATAAGGATGGTGGTCCTGGCTTCAGAATGGCTTGAGAGAAAAACAGGGAGACCGGCAGGGATGCCAGCCGCCTTCGGAGCCCTGGTGATCATCTATCTGATAATCCTGCTTACAGGCCTGCCACCCTCGGTGACTGCCACGGAGCTCTTCTCCCCGTTTCACTGGTCGGCGGGCCGGCTGATGCCTACAATAGGGCATGCACTGTTGCTGGGGCTGCTGGTCCTTTCTGCCGTCAGGATAGCCTTCAGGAGCGGCAGATTCAATAAACCATGGACCGGGAAGGGATTCCTCAGGCCACTCGTCCCGGGGTTATTTTTGGCATTGGGTTTTATCCTCTTCCTTGCAGCAGAAGCCTTTTTCCGTGATCTTGTCCTGAACTCATCCGTCAGCTTTGAGGCCTTCCGGATACTTGACATGACCTTCATGAGTCTTGCCGGGTTGATTGCCGTAGTGATGTTGCTTACCGTTCCTGTCCTGCTGTTCATGCGTGCAATCAGGATGATGAGAGAGTGGCCCCGGCGTGAGTGCCTTACTGTTACAGGCGTGACCGCACTGTTACTGCCCCTGGCATGTCTGCTCTTTACCCGGTGCAGCTTTCTGAGCATAGCCTGGGTGGTGGTCATGCTGGCAGCTGTCATTCTGTGGCAGAGAAAATCATACTCTGAGGTAACACTCATGATACTCTTTTCTCTGGCAACGGGCCTGTATACAACTTCACTGATCCTCAGATACTCTGACCTCAGGGAAGAGAGAAATATGAAGGTGATGGCTGTCTCCCTTGCCAATGACAATGATATGGTGGCTGAGGGGATGCTTATTGACATATGGCCGGCACTGGAAAGTGATACGGTGCTGGCACGACTTGTCAGAACAGAGACAGTTACTGCTGCGGATATCAATGCGGTGTACCGGTATCTTGAAGACGGTTTTTTTTACGGGTACTGGGAGAATTATGACCTTAACATTGTCATCTGCCGCAATGACTCTCCTCTCAGCCTGGGCTCCACCGGGGGAGAGGCTGAGAACTGTTTTGACTGGTTTGACAACCGCATCAGGAATGAGGGTGACACAATCACACGCACAGGATTCTACTTTATGCGTAACCGTAC
Organism: uncultured Rikenella sp.; assembly: GCA_964627825.1. Taxonomy (GTDB): domain Bacteria; phylum Bacteroidota; class Bacteroidia; order Bacteroidales; family VadinHA17; genus SR-FBR-E99. The sequence goes on from CAZVLJ010000030.1 coordinate 18,260, forward strand.
AGGCCGGGCCTGGTATATGGCCAACCTCTTCTATGAGGTCTCCCCCGGCGTGACCAACGGATTATTCATTGAGCTGGTTAGCCATATTGAGACCTATCTTGCCGGCTACCCGGAACTGCTGCTTGACGCAACCCGTCAGCGTTTCCCGAAGCTCAGGAATATATCCTACGCCAAGTATAACAACGGAGAGCTGGTGCTCAGGTCAGGGGAATATCCATATGACACCGAAATTGAACCTGGTCAGACGGAGAGAGAGGAGTACAGATTTGTGGAAACGCCTGATTTTAAGCATCTGTATTATTCCCTTGGAGAAATGACGCTGGCTATCTCAACCCCCAGGGTGATGCCGCTGGACAGGATAATTACCTTCGCCTATCTGTTCATTATCTTACTGATCTATGTTTTTATCCTTCTCACCCTCTTTACCAGGCACCCGCGTGAGCTGCTTAAGACTGACACCTTCAGAAGGCGTCTGCAACTCTCCTTCGCAGGAGTGCTTACCGTAGTTTTCATTATTGTTATAGCCGGGGCACTGGTACTGAGTACGAAGCAGTTCAGCAATAATCATATAAGGCTGATACGGGAAAAGGCAATGTCACTATCCATAGAGCTGGAACACAAGCTCTTCGCGGAAGAGACCCTTGAAGGAGGATGGCAAACCCGTGATTATCCCACACTGAACCACCTTCTCGTAAAGTTTTCAAACGTCTTCTTTACTGATATCAATCTCTACTCGCCATCAGGCAATCTTCTTGCTACCTCCAGGCCCGAGGTGTTCACCCGTAAGCTTGAGGGCAGCATGATCAATCCCGTGGCTTACGGCGTCCTTACATCCCCCGGCAAGGAGGAATATATCGGTGTTGAGACCATAGGCAACCTGAGATACCTGTCGGCTTATCTTCCCTTCTACAATGATGACAACAAGCTTCTTGCCTATCTCAATATACCCTATTTCACCATGCAGAACCTGCTTGCAGGAGAGACATCCAACCTGATAGTGACTCTTATCAATTTCGCCCTCCTTTTCCTCCTTTTGATGATGTGGGTCTCGGTATTCCTCAGCGACAGAATTACCAGTCCGCTAAAGATGCTTCAGCAGGCAATGGCTTCCGTTGCCTACGGGAAAAAGAATGAGCATATAAGCTATAACGGCCGTGATGAGGTGGGCGAGCTTGTCAGGCAATTCAACCGTATGACTGATGAGCTGGATGAGAGTGCCAACAAGCTTGCACGTACTGAGCGTGAAATGGCATGGCGTGAGATGGCCCGGCAGATAGCGCATGAGATTAAAAACCCTCTTACACCCATGAAGCTTAACGTTCAGCAGTTATTCAAGGCATGGAATGACCAGGTGCCGGATTTTGACGCCAGGATGAAAAGCTTCACTGATAACCAGATTGAATATATTGACAATCTGTCAAACATAGCCACTGCGTTTTCATATTTTGCCAGGTTGCCGGGAGCGGATCCGACAGAGGTAGATGTCATTGCCCAGTTAAAAACCACCCTGGCAATGTTCAGTCACTCTGAGAATGCTTACATTACCCTTAATGCAGGCAATGTCAGCAAGGCATTTATCATGGCTGACAGGGAGCACCTGAACAGTATATTCTTCAATCTGCTGAAGAACGCGGTGCAGGCAATCCCCTCGGGCCGTAAGGGGGAGATCAGGATAGAGATAATGCCTGTTGATAACAAGCTGCAGATAAAATTCACAGATAACGGGGCAGGCATACCGGACGAGCTCATTCCTAAAATTTTTACTCCTAACTTCACCACCAAGTCATCCGGCATGGGTCTCGGGCTGTCAATAGTAAAGAGATATGTTGAGAGTGCCCGGGGGAAAATATGGTTTGAAACGGAGCATGACAAAGGCACTGTTTTCTTGGTGGAATTCCCGCTTCTTAACGTTATCAGGTCTTAAGAAACCGGCTGCTTCTAAAATAATCTGTAAAAATATCAGTTTAATAGAAGTATATCAGCAAACCAGTACCATAAAATGCCCCTTAAGAACCATCACATAGCCAGGAGATATCTTCTGATTATTGCTATGATACTGACCGGTGGTTCTGTTTTCATTTCAGGGCAGACACCCCTCCTTACCGGCCAGGTCAACCGCTATGCACAAATTACTTCTGTTGGCACCAATTATGTGATTGTTGATGATGTGACTGACTTTGCTGTCAATGACACCGTTATGGTGATGCAGATGAACGGGGTCAGGATCAACGCCGGAACAGACCTTCAGGGTAATTATCAGAATATTATTGGCACACCCGGGAAATATGAGATAATCATAATAGGATCAGTCAATCCGGCTTCCCGAAGAATTGGCTTTACCCGGGTGCTTATGAACAGTTATAATGCCGGTGCCGGATTACAGCTCATAAAGGTAAGGTCATACCGTGACGCTGTTGTCAATACCCAGCTGTCATGCCAGCCCTGGGATTCTGCCAATGTCCGTGGAGGGGTGCTGGTCTTCATGGTTAAGGGTGTTCTGACACTCAATGCAGACATCAACGTTACGGGCACCGGTTTCAGGGGAGGCATTGTCTCACAGGGTGTTGGCTGGTGCCAGAATACTCATGACAGTCTCGGATGGGAATCTTATAGTATATGGTCGCCTGCTGCAGGGTATAAAGGTGAGGGCATTGGTATCAGGACTGCCACCGATCAACCGCTTTATCCCAACTTTATGAAAGGCAAGGGAGCCAACATGACCGGTGGCGGGGGTGGCAACGGGCACTTCTCCGGTGGCGGCGGCGGTTCAAACTACGGCGAGGGCAGCATAGGTGATGTGGAGATTGCCCCTGATACCTGTGGTGGTCTGATGCCCGGAGGCAGGGGGGGGTTCACCATCTCAGGTTACCCGGAGCTCAACAGCGGTGTCTTCATGGGCGGTGGCGGTGGCGCCCCGGCTTATCTTACCGCTGTTTCAACATCTTCCGGTGCGAACGGGGGAGGCATTGTTATCATTCATGCTGATACCATCATCGGTAATGGCCGGATCATCACTGCCAGTGGCGCAGCGGCAAACAACAACACCGTGGCAAACAGTGGTGCCGGTGGCGGTGGTGCCGGTGGCTCGGTAGTGGTAAGCACACGGCATTTCCAGACCACGCCTCTCCTTTCTGCCAACGGCGGCAGGGGAGGTGACAACATTAACCAGAACGGTGCCGGCGGCGGCGGTGGTGGTGGTCTCATATGGACCACAGGCACTTTCTCCGGTACGGCAACCGTTACCGGCGGCCAGGGAGGCATACACAGCACCGGTGACCCCAACAGGGACGGTGCGCCAGGGCGTATACGCAGTGACCTGAACCTGCCCCTCAACGGTTTTCTCTTCAATGAGATCTATCTGGCTCATAGCCAGACACAGCTCGACTCCATCTGTGAGGGAATGATACCTCCCTCAATTACCGGCACCCGCCCGGCTGGCGGCAGCGGAACGTATACCTACCAGTGGCAGAAGAGTTATGACAACAATACCTGGTCAGCTGTTCCGGGAACATCCATTGACTATTCCCCTGTCACCACCGAGGCGGTCACCGTTTGGTTCCGCAGGGTTGTGAGTGACGGTGCCGGCATTGTTGACAGGAGCCTCCCGGTGCAGATCATCGTTCATCCCCGTATCACAGGTAACATAGTGGGCCGTGATACCACCCTGTGCTACAACATGAACCCTGACGACCTCTATCCTCTCAATACAGGTCCTTCGGGAGGGACAGGCCTCTATTATTATCAATGGGAGCAGAGCCCTGACAAGACAGCGTGGAATGATGCTGACGGCGCCGCCGCTGCCGCTGCATATGACCCGCCTGCCCTCACCTCTACAACATACTTTCACCGCGTGGTAAGCTCGGGCGCATGCACTGACATCAGCTCCCCGGTGACGGTCACCATCCTGCCCGCCATCACCAACAATACGGTTGCCGCTGACCAGACTATTTGCGAAGGATCGCTCTTCGCTAATCTTTCCGGCACTGCCCCCGGCGGCGGCGCCGCACCATCCTACACCTATGAATGGATGAGCAGCAGTGACAACGTGAACTGGGCGCCTGCTGCGGCCACCAACAACAATGTTTCCTACGATCCGCAGGATGACTCGCCGGGTACAACCTATTACCGCAGGATGGTATACAGCGGACTCAACAATACATGCCAGTCGGCCAGCAACAGCGTCACGCTGACAAGCCATCCCGCCATCACAAACAATATCATTGCTGCTGACCAGACCATCTGTGAAGGTACGGCCCCGGCAGACATAGACGGCACAATCCCGGCTAACGGCGCGGGCGCAGGTACCTATCTTTACCAGTGGATGAGAAGCACTGACGGTGCTGCCTTTACCGGTATTGATGGTGCCACTGCCGAGGATCTTCCGGGCACTCCCCTTGCCGGCGGAGTGTGGTACAGGCGAGTTGTAAACTCATCGGCCTGCAGCAGCACCAGCAACACGGTACACATCACCGTTGATCCGGCAATAACGGCATTCCAGATAACACTTCCTGCCCAGGCACATGATACAATATGTACCGGAACAGCTCCCGCATTATTGTCGGGTACACCGTCCGGAGGGCTTGGCACCTTTACCTATGCATGGGCGTCATCAACTGATAATGTCAATTTCTTACCCCTTTCGGCAACCGGTTCATCACACCAGCCCGGAAACCTGTCCTCAACCACATGGTTCAGGAGAACGGTGACATCAGGCGCCTGTTCGGAGAGCTCGGTATTCAGGATCACTGTTCTGCCCCTGATCACAGGGAATACAATCTCTGCTGACCAGACTATCTGCAACACCCGGAATGCCGCTTCTCTGACAGGCAGTGCACCTTCAGGGGGCGATGGCATATACAGGTATCTCTGGGAGAGAAAAGCAGCCACATCACCTGACTGGGTAGCAGCGTCCGGCACAAACAACGAGTCCGGATACCAGCCACCCCTCCTTAATGAGACCACGCAGTTCAGACGGAGTGTCTTCTCAGGTGAGAACAACTGCTGCACCTCAGTCTCTGACCCGGTGACGGTGACGGTTGATATCATGCCTCTGAACATAAGCGCCGGGGAAGACAGAACGCTTCTTCCATATCAGTTTGCAGCTCTTCTGGAAGGCACCTTTGACGGTGAGGGGACAGCATCATGGAGCTATGACTTCAACAGCGGGAATGAGGATCCGGTATTTTCAGCACCGGAAGAGCTGGTGACAGAGGTAAGGAAGCTTGGGTTCGGAGATAATACCTTTGTATTAACTGTCACCAACGGCACATGTGTGGCTGAAGGCGTTCCGGTGACCCTGACAGTGCCCGAGCTGATCATACCACAGGGCATCACCCCGAACAATGACGGTATAAATGATTACTTCAATATAGAAGGGCTTGAGTTCACCAGGAATGAGCTGGTGATAATAAATACTGCCGGAGCAGTTGTATACAGGGAGGATGATTACAGGAGCAATGATCCGGTTGGAGCATGGACAGGTCTGGATCTGAGTGGTAAAGAGGTTCCTGATGGCACCTACTATTACCTTCTGACCATAAAAGGGGCCCAGGATCTGGATGTGCCAGACTATGTAGCACACCTTAGCGGGTTCTTGATTCTCAGGAGATGACAATGAGGAAGAAAGTATACATAGTGATCCTTGTTGCCCTGGCATTGCAGTCCGCTGCAATAGCCCAGCAGGTTCCTATTACCAGCCAGTATCTTACCAACGGGCTTGTCATCAATCCTGCCTACGCAGGTACGCGCGAAGCCCTGAGCATCAACCTCTCTTACCGCAAGCAGTGGGCGAATATCACAGGCGCCCCTCAGTTCCAGACCCTTTCACTGCACAGCCCGATAAACGAAAAGGAGAAGGTATCCCTGGGCCTGATGGCTGATTATCTTACCTACGGCGTCACAAAGGATGTAGGCATCTATGCATATTATGCCTACAGTGTGAGGCTGGGCCGTGGTAAACTATCAATGGGGCTTAAGGGTGGTCTTGACCTGAGCAATACAAACTACAACAGGCTGCAGTTCCCCGATGGCAATCCCGCAGATCCGCTTCTGACGGGTGACATGAAATACACCCTTCCAAACATGGGTGTCGGGTTCTATTATTATACTGACAGGTACTTTGCCGGTCTATCTGTGCCGTCACTGCTCACCTACAAACGTGATGCAACTGACGAGTTCAGCGTAATCCCTGATTACAAAATGTTCATGAGCTGTCTTACGGCAGGCACCCTTCTTCAGTTCGCTGATATTATCAAGGTGAAGCCGTCAGTGCTTGTCCGCTATTCAATACATAAGCCCCTTGAGGTTGATCTGAATGCCAACCTGATAATTGCTGATCTCCTATGGGTGGGAGGATCATACAGAATGGCGGAGAAGGCCGTGGTGGCCCTCGTTGACCTGCAGATTACCCCGCAGCTGAAGCTGGGATACTCGTATGACTATCAGCTGGGGCACCTGAATAACTACACGTCGGGAACGCACGAGGTATCACTCAGGTACGAATTCCAGTATGAGGTTACCGCAACATCACCAAGGTATTTCTGAAAAGATGAGAGGAGTTCTGAGACATATAACAGTAGCGCTGCTCGTTCTTTCATGTTCGTGGACCCTTCTTGACGGACAGTCGAAAGGCACCTTTGAGGTGTCACATCTGTCAGCTATATCATCCGGATCGGCTGACATGGCTCCCGTTATCATGAGTGACGGCATACTCTTCTGTTCAAACAGGAAGACAAATCCTTTTCTGACGAAGAAGAATCTTGACGGCGTAAGGCTTTTTGAGCTCTGGTTTGCACCCTTCGATGGCAATGGTGAGCCTTCGTCGCCCCGCCGTTTTGCTCCGGGCCTTGTCAATGATGCCAATATTGGCCCGGCGTCTGTCACCACTGATGGCAACACACTGTGGTTCACGCGCAACCTGTCAGAGGGTCGGCGGCTGGGCAGGAAGCAGCCTAACCGTCTGGGCATCTATACCGCAAAGCGAAGCGGTTCACAGTGGACGGACATCACGCCGTTTGAGCACAACAACCCCGAATACAACCTCTCATATCCCTATGTGTCAGCTGACGGGCGCTATCTCTTCTTCTGCTCAGACATGCCGGGAGGAGAGGGCAGCTATGATATCTACATGTGCGAAAACCTGGAGGGACAATGGTCAGAGCCGGTCAACCTCGGACCGGAGGTAAACAGCAGCTCTGCCGAGCTTCATCCCTTCCTGCACAGCTCCGGGAGGCTCTATTTCGCCTCTGACAGACCCGGCGGCAAAGGCGGTCTTGATGTATGGTATTCGAACCTGGCATATGGTTCATGGACCACTCCCAGGGCTCTTGATGAGCCTGTCAATTCAGAGGCTGATGATTTTGCCTTCTATGCTGCCCAGGGAAGATTGCAGGGCTATTTTGCCTCTAACCGCCGCAGCTACAATGATGATATCTATAGCTTCTCCTCAACCATTATTCGCTGGTCAGCATGCGATACCCTTCAGCAGAACAGCTATTGCTACGAGTTCATTGAGGAGAATGCCCTGAAACAGGACACAATGAAGACCGGTTTCAGATGGGAATGGGACTTTGGTGACGGGCACAGGGCTGTTGGCATTACAGCAGAGCACTGTTATGCCGGTCCGGGTATATATGATGTGAGCCTTGACATAGTCAACCTCATCACCGGAGGCATTGAAAAAAAACAGGCATCTTACGAGCTGGAGATAACCGATATTGAACAACCGGTAATCACCTGTCCGGATACTGTCAGGGCAGGAGAGGCATTGATACTTAATGCCGGCACCACCTACCTGCCCGGCATGAAAATTGAAAAGTATTACTGGAACTTCGGAGATGAGACCGTAGCCACCGGGCTGGAAGTGTCAAAAATATACGAGCTTGCGGGAAGATATAATATTCAGCTGATAGTCAGCTCAAAGCCTGATGCAGGGGGAGTCGTGCGTGAGGTTTGTGTATGTAAGGATATTGAAGTGTCTGCAAATTAAATTAGAATACTGTAAACGAGGAAGATGAAAGTTACCCGAACAATACTGCCGCTATTTCTGCTTATCCTCTCCTCCGTACCTGCGGGGATGAAAGCCCAGGAAGTACCAGGGCCGGATGAGAATATACCTTTCCTGATAACCTTCGGTAAAGACGGAGGTGTTACATCATGGGGAGATGATGATTTCAGCCAGACATTCTTTTTCGCCCTGCCGAAAGATTACAGGGACCCGTTCTATATAAGGGTATATGACCCTGACACAGGAGGCAAAACCGATGAACTGAACAACTTCTGGAACACAAGGATGATGTATTCCATCTACGGAGGGAAAGGATGTTACACGCATGAGGAAGCCAACGGCATATCACCCACAGGCAATTACAAGAGTGGTACGCTTCTGGCAACACGCACGTTCGGGATGGACAACAAGCTTGATGAGCGCTGGTACACCTTTGGCCCGTTTAACCCCGCTGACGGCGAGTATTACCCGAAATTTTCCAGCAATATTTTCAAGATCATCTGTGATGGTGTCTCCGGCGATGACGGGAATCTTTACAGGTATGCCATCTCCAGGAGGCCTGATGCCAATGTGCCCATAGACGGAGCCAACGCTTTTACATATGAATACACTTTCAGGATGTGGAATAACAATGACACATCCTTCGTGTCACATATCTACCCGTTCATTGACAGCGGGTGCGTATACATACAGATGAGGAACTTCGACTGGGATGATGACGGCGACTTCATTGTTGTCTCCGTTGAAAGAAAAGGGCAGAAAATGCCCCTCTCGGGGGATGATGTATGGGAGACATCACGGATGCCCATTCTTGAAGGAGAGATAGGCAAGTCCCTTGACTTCCGCTTCTACAAGAAGAAGGGCGATCTGGTAAGGAATAATAACGTGGTGGTTTCAGTACAGAACCAGTACGGAGAGAATCTTCCGTTCTTCAGTGCACCTATCGGAGGTGTTCCGGTGTATAAGCCACGGATAAAGGTAGTACCTAAAAAGTAATCATGCCCAGGAAATCAATCTATGCCGCTGCAGCCCTCCTTGCGGTCCTTATATGGGTGCTGCAGCCCGTGCCGGCACACAGCCAGACCCATAGTTACCGGATTTATGATGAATATACCGGCCTGCCGGGAAGTTACCTGAACGTCATTGAGCAGGACAGGAGCGGCTTTCTGTGGGTTGGGATTGATACCGGGCTCTATCGTTATGACGGATTTGCATTTCATAACGTGCCTGTCACTGACACCATGCCTCATGGCAACCCGAGTGCCCTTTACTGTGATAACACGGGAACCATGTGGGTGGGGATGAGTGACGGCTCTCTCTTTGTCTGGAACACCGGCGGCAACATTATGCGGAAAGAGCTGCCTGACACTGATAAGATCAACCGCATAACGGAAGGACCGGACAAGAAAATATGGATTGTTACCCAGACCCGGGGGATATACCTGGCCGAGCCGGGAGGAGGCGAAAAGATCAGCAGGATGAGGATGCCTGAAGAGATGACTATCTTTGATATTGCCTTTGCCGGCACTGATAAGTTTCTTGTCGCAACCCAGGATAACCTGCATCTGTGTGCTCCGCAGGGCGATGGGGCTGTCAGTGAATACTCCTTCCCGGAGCTTGAATACACCTGGGTACAGACAGTGGTCAGGATGGATGATGATACCTGGTTCGCCGGAACAGGTGACAGAGGCCTCTATATGATCAGACGCACCGGTGGCAGCCTTGCAGCAACGCCGGTGAGTGATACAGCCTTAATGAACATGAATGTCCCGGCATTGACCGCGGCCCCGGGCAGGACTCTCATTATCGGGACCCTCGATGCAGGTGCAATGAGGGCCGTTTTCAGCACTGACTTCTCCGAGATGAAGATCACCGGGGCGTACAACATAAGCACCGGCCTGCCGGAGAACAACGTCAGGACGCTTTTCAGAGACCGTGAGGAGAACCTCTGGATAGGCCTGTTCAGCAGCGGACTGGCGGGAGTGACCACCAATGCCTTTTCATTTCACAGGCCTGTGTCTGACAGGGAGATAACATTCATAGGCAGAACAGGTGACAGGATTGTGGCAGGCACCAGGAACGGTCTCTATGACTTCAACCAGGCAACCGGGCTCTTTTCAGATTTTCGTAATATCTCCGTCAGAACGGGGGGATCAGGCATAGCCTCCTGGGCTGCCGATGACAAGGGAAATACATGGATCGGAACGGTCAGGGATGGCATCTGGGTGATGAACGGCGAGGGCGCTCTGCGTCAGTTTTATCTCTCGCGCAATCCCGGACAGAACCATATCAACTCCGTGGCTGTGGAGGGAGACAATGTCTGGTTGGGCACAAGTGACGGGGTGGTACTGCTTGACAGGGAGAGCGGGTCACAGAAGGCAGTATATACCACCCTTGACATGCTGCCGCACAACTATATTTCACAAGTGGTGGTCAACAGGGCAGGAGAGGTGCTGGTGGCAACAAAGACTGACAGGTTGTGCTATATACATGTTACCGGAGGCGTCCGCACTGAGGGACAGGTGATGGAAGGCACAAGGGTAAACGAGATACGCAGCCTTTCGGTTGGCGCTGACAGAACCATCTGTGCGGGAACCAATGGCAACGGCCTCTTCCTCTTTGCCGGAGATACACTGCTCAACTATACGGAAGCTGACGGATTGCTGACTAACTTCTGTTACAGCGCAGTCATTGCCGATGACGGCAGGATATGGACAGGCCACCAGAAGGGCTTCTCAATCATCAATCCCGCTACCGGATCAGTGAGGGCTTACAGCACTGATTTCGGGGTGAGGGGCGACTGCAATGCCAATGCACTGACACAGCTTGATGACGGATCGGTATATATCGGAACCACTGACGGGATAGTTTCATACAATCCCGCACTGGAGCCGGAAACGGCTGCTCCTCCACAGGCCGGAATAATCTCCGTGATGATAAACAATACCCTCTATCCGTACAGGGAGAGTTACAATCTTCCATACAGGAAATCATACAATATCAAGGTGAATTACGCGGGTATTTCGCTCCGTGACCCGCTTAACGTGGTTTACCGGACCATGCTTGACAATTTCAATGATGAGTGGAGTGAGGAGACCTCTGACAGGTCAGTTACATATAATCTGAGCGACGGCCATTTCAGGTTCAATGTGGAAGCGTTTACAAGGGATGATCCTGATAATGCAACCAGGGCATCAGTCAATATTGTCATCCAGAAGCCGGTCACGGAAAGGTGGTGGTTCATCCTCTCATTGCTGGCACTGATGGCAGCCGTGGTTTATTTAATTGTCCGTCTGCGCGAGAGGGCACACAGAAAACAGCGTGAGTTTCTGGAGAGTGAGCTTCAGAAACGAACGGCACAGGTCTATGAACAGAAGGAGGAGCTGGCACAGAAAAATCTTGATATAACCGAGAGCATCAAGTATGCCAAGCGCATACAGAGCAGCGTTCTCCCGGACACTGCCCGTCTGGGCACGGTCTTCAGGGAAGCCTTTGTCTTCTTCCAGCCCCGTGATATTGTCAGTGGCGACTTCTACTGGTTTGACTGGGTTGACAAGGACCGGTTCATGGTGGTCTGCTCAGACTCCACCGGCCACGGTGTCCCCGGCGCTTTCATGTCAATGATAGGTACAGCCCTTCTGCAGGATATTATCACCGTAAAGAAGATCACCAGGCCTTCACAGGTGCTCCATGAACTCGACAGGCAGATCTTTTCAACCCTGAATCAGAACCAGGAGCTTGAGGCCTCCAATGACGGGATGGACATAGTGGTCTGCGAATTCAACCTGAAAACCAGGCAACTGGTCTTCGCTTCAGCCATGAGGCCGGTGATACTGGTTATTGACGGAGAGCAGCACTATGTGCGCGGAAACCGCTCATCCGTGGGAGGCGAATCAGTGACTGAAAAATTCTATGATGATCAGGAATACCATCTGCGTGAAGGAGATATGGTCTATCTCTTTACTGACGGCTACTGTGACCAGTTTGGTGGTGAAGGAGGAAAGAAGATGAAGATCAGCCGCCTGAAAACCCTCATTGATGATATCTCTCCGTCAGATTCAGAAGCTCAGCTTAAACAGGTGAAAGAGTTCTTCTTTGAATGGATGGGCAGACATGAGCAGGTTGATGATGTACTGTTCATGGGCGTCAGGGTCTGATCATTCGGAAGGGCAGGTGCCGTTCTCCCCGAGAACGAAAATACAGCTTGTGGCCGTGTTGCTGTCATGGCCAGCCCTGTCCCTGATCCAGAAATCATAATAGAGAGTATCGGTGGTGCCAAAGAAGAGATACACGATGGTCACATCTATCGTACCCCTGATGATCTTGTTCTGTCCTGCCGCGTCAATGAACGGTATCCTGTATTCTGACGGGTAAAGCGGATCTGACGGATCAGCCAGCTCAAAAACCCCGTCAACCTTCCGGTAGAGCTTAAGGAAGAGATTGCCTGAAGGGTCAACACCGGGTGTCTCCGGAGGATCAAGCCCCAGATCGCCATCCCCATCCTCAAAATAGAAAGAGAGATTACCCGCTTTG
>CAZVLJ010000031.1:0-30505 GCA_964627825.1 uncultured Rikenella sp.
AGTACGCCCGGTGGTGTGGGGGGACTGCGGCGCGAGCCGCATCCTACCCGATTAAAAAAACCCGGGCTTTACGTCCGGGTTTCTGCATGGAATAAACCTACATAACTACTTAACCAATACCCTGTATCCCCACGGCTCCATTTGCATTTTGGTGCCCTGGGCGATCTCCATGCTTTCATTGGTAAAGATGTCATTGTATGTGCCGGCGGTGGTGCCGTCCTTCAGCGCCACAGTTACCGGTTTGCTGCTCATATTAAGAATGGTCAGCACCTCATTTCCCCCCTTCACTCTCTTGTAAGCCACCACACTCTTCTGGTTTGTCTTCAGCACATCATATGATCCGCCCTCTGCACCATGGCGCAGTGCGGGGTGCGAGGTACGAAGGTGCACCAGGGTTGTGTAGAAGGGAGTCAGGTCGGTCTCCTTCCACTCTATCGGGTCACGCTTAAAGAACTCCAACCTCTTGTCGAGGTCAGCCTCCTGGCCGTTATAGAGCAGGGGCACTCCCGGAACAGTGAAGAGGTAACAGGCAAACGCCTTCTGTGCATCACCCATCTTCTCGTCAATAGTGCCGTTCCATGAGTTCTCGTCGTGGTTGGTCATGAACCGCAGCCTGTACGACTCAGGGGCATAACGCTTGAGTTCGTACTGAATAATGCTGTCGAGGGCCGCCGGCGAGCGGTGTCCGCCGGCCACGGCGTTCATCAGGTGATGATGCGCCCATGCATAGTTCATGTCAAAGGCGCGCTCAAGCAGGTACGAATGATCCTCATCCTCGGCCAGCATCAGCACAGGCCTGACAGCATTCAGCTCGGTGGTGGCCCTGAACCAGAACTCCTCGGGTACCAGTCCCGGGAAATCACAGCGGTAACCGTCAATACCTGCTTCCTCCACCCAGTATTTCATGGCACCGACCATGTAGTCCCACAACGGCTCGGCAGTGTAGTCGAACTGAATGACATCGGTCCAGTCAAATGGTGAAACGAAATTTCCGAGGGAATCCTTCTCATACCATTCGGGGAATTCTGTGGCAAGAGGATTATCCCATGCCGAGTGATTGCCAACCCAGTCGAGGATCACGTGGAAGCCCATGGCATGGGCTGTGTCAACAAGCGCTTTAAAGTCTTCAATAGTACCAAACTCGGGATTGATACCTTTATAATCACTGATTGAATAGTAACTGCCGAGTTCTCCCTTCCTGTTTAATTCGCCAATGGGATAGATGGGCATGAACCACAGGACGTTCACTCCCAGCTCCTTCAGCCGGGGGAGTCTCTCCTGCACCCCGGCGAAGGTGCCCTCTTCGGAAAACTGCCGGGTGTTGATCTCATAGAGAACCATGTTACGGGTCCATTCAGCATGCTGTACGGTGGTCTTCAGGGGTTCAATCACAGCAGCCGGTTTGGGCCGGCAGGCAACCATCAGTGCTGCTGCACCGATGAACAGTAGGATAAGTTTAATAATGTGCTCTTTCATAGTGATCAGGTTATTTAAGTTCAATAATCATTGCTGTTTCCGGGGCTATTGTGAATGAGTTCAGGTCTGCAATCTTCCTGCCTGTGATAATATCAGTGCCATGGGTGAATCCTTCAAGTGACTCGGCATATTTCTCGCCGCTTATGGTCCGGCTCTCCTTCTGGTTGGTGTTGATGATCACCATTACGCTCTCATTGCAGTTATACCTGAAGTAGACATAAACCCCGTCGGTCGGTATATAGTGTTTCAGATTACCGGTATGGATCACCTCCTTTGATTTTCTCCAGTTGAGTATCAGCCGGGTGAACGCCAGAGCCTCCTTCTCTACGTCCGAGAGGCCGGTGGCGGCAAAGACATTCTTCGTGTCACCGGGCCAACCACCAGGGAAGTCATCCCTCAGCCGTCCGTCACCAAGGCTCTTGTCGCCCTCCATCACTATCTCCGTACCGTAATAGAGCTGGGGGATACCCCTTGTGGTCATAATGAAACTCAGTCCCATCTTGTATGCTGAGAGGCTTTTACCTGTCTGGGTGTAGAACCTTGTCATGTCATGGTTATCAAGAAAGATCACATTTCTGAGGGGCTCCGGGTAGAGGAAGTCCTGCGAGAGGACGTTATACAACCCTGACAGCCCGTCAGCCGGGTTCAGTATCCCCTCGAAGGCCCTGTGTGTTGCAAAGCAGACCGGAAAGTCTGTCACTGAAGGCAGGTTGGAGCGGTAACCGTCGCTGTTCTTCTTGTTCAGCGCCCAGTAGGAGATCTGTGCCGGATCATCATACCACACCTCGCCTACGATAAAGAAGCCGGGAAACTCCTCTTCAACCCTCTTTGCCCATCTTGCCATCATGTCAGGGTGGGGGTAGGGGTATGTATCCATCCTGATGCCGTCAAGGTCGCTGAAGGCTATCCACCAGAGGCTTGTCTGGATGAGGTATGTCTCAACCAGATGGTTACTCTGGTTCAGGTCAGGCATGGTCACGTCAAACCAACCCTTCTCCATCAGCATCCTGTCACTCTCCGCGGCGTAAGGATCCATATAAGTCGAAGCATGGTAGTTGGTGCGGGTCAATGTGTCAAACTGATGTATCCAGTCCTTCGATGGCAGGTCTTTCATCCACCAGTGGAATGAGCCTATGTGGTTGAAAATCATATCCATGACCACCTTCATGCCTTTTTTGTGGGCTTCCGCCACCAGCTGCCTGAACTCCTCGTTGGAGCCGTAACGGGGGTCTGATCTGTAAAAGTCAGTAGTTGAATAACCGTGGTATGATGAGTGTTGCTGGTTGTTCTCCAGGAACGGATTGAGCCATATTCCTGTTACGCCCAGCCCGTGGAGGTAGTCAATATGATCAATTATCCCCCTGAGGTCTCCTCCGTGCCGGCCGCCGGGATTGTTTCGATTCAGCTGCTCTGTCATCCCCACCACGTTGTCGTTGGTGGTGTCACCATTGGCAAACCGGTCAGGCATCAGCAGGTAGATCACGTCGGAGGAGTTGAAGCCCCGTGCCGGGCCGGCCGGTCTGGCAAAAAGAGACAGGTCATGAGCCAGTTTCTTTTTCCCGCTGTTGAAAGAGAGCGTCACCGTTCCCGGCTTCGCTTCACCGGAAATAAACAGGTTAACGAACAGGTAGTTCGGATTTTCAGTGCGCACCAGCGTTTTCACCTCTACCCCCGGGTAGTCAGTCTTCACATCAAATGCTCCTATCCCTTTTCCGTAAACCATAAGCTGAAGGTTGCCGTCCTTCATACCAGTGAACCATGAGGGCGGATCAACCTTTTCTATAACCTGGGCCTGAACCGGCAGCAGTGCCGTGAGCATCAGGAAGGCCAGTACCTGGAGTGTTCTTTTCATTGTTTCCCGAATCTTTTTTCTTCCCCTGGCTGCAGAGTCACCTGTTCGCCGTAAACGGCAAGCGGGATGGCAGCTCCGGAGAGGTTGACCACGTTCACCTTTGCACCGTTGATCTCTACCCTGAGGGGATTGTTTCTGTACCTGATAATAAACGAGTATGATTCCCATGCGGCGGGAATTACCGGGTTGAAGCAGACTCTCTCATTGCATATCCGCATTCCCCCGAAGCCCTCCACTATGGCCAGCCATGTGCCGGCCATGCTGGTGATGTGCAGACCGTCCTTCACCTCATGATTGTAGTCGTCAAGATCAAGCCTTGCCGTGCGGAGGTAAAGGGTATAGGCTCTCTCGGTGTCATGGAGCCTGGCTGCAAGCACTGAATGGATGCTGGCAGAGAGTGACGACTCATGTACGCACCGAGGCTCATAAAAGTCGAAGTTGCGTCGGATAGTCTCCTCACTGAACTCTTCCTCAAAGAAGTAGATTCCCTGGAGCACGTCGGCCTGCTTGATGAATACTGAGCGCAGGATACGGTCCCACGACCAGTTCTGGTTAAGGGGCCTTACAGCCGGATCAAGATCATTCACCGTCTGCTGAACCTTGTCCATGAAACCGTCCTGTTGCAGGAATATGCCCAGATCATGATGCGCCGGGAGGTAGATATTGTCAATGATCTCCTTCCAGAGGCTCAGCTCGCACTGTGTGTCGAGGTGTGTGCGGCTGATCACGGAGTTGTACTTCACCAGGCTTGCATCCCTTAACCAGTCAAGCGTTTCACGGGTGTATTTCAGTGTCCACCGGGCCAGAGTGTTGGTGTACCAGTTGTTGTTGACATTGTTCTCGTACTCATTGGGGCCGGTAACACCGAGGATAACGTACTGGTTCTTCTCCTGCGAGAAGGTGCTGCGCTGTGCCCAGAAGCGGGAGATGGCTATGAGCACCTCAAGACCGTACTCCGCAAGGTAATCCTGGTCGCCGGTATGCCTTACATAGTTGTAGATGGCATACGCTATTGCCCCGTTACGGTGTATCTCCTCAAAGGTTATCTCCCACTCGTTATGGCACTCCTCACCGTTCATGGTGACCATGGGGTAAAGGGCAGCTCCTGCGGTGAAACCCAGCTTGCCGGCATTCTCAATGGCCTTGCCGAGGTGTTTGTACCGATACAGCAGCAGGTTGCGGGCCACGTGCGTATCTGCGGTACTGAGGTAGAATGGGAAAGCAAATGCCTCTGTGTCCCAGTATGTACTGCCGCCATACTTCTCCCCGGTGAATCCCTTGGGACCGATGTTCAGCCGAGGATCCTCGCCGGTATAGGTCTGGTTAAGCTGGAAGATATTGAAACGTATACCCTGCTGTGCAGCTATGTCACCACGGATGACTATATCACCATGCTCCCATTTCTTTTCCCAGGCCCGACGGTGGTCGGCAAGCATGGCCTCAAAACCCTTCTTTGCTGCCTCGCCGGCGCCGGCCATCGCCTTCTTTTCCAGGCCTTCAGTGGGATGGTTGAATGATGAGAGAACGGCAGCATATTTGGTTACGTTGAAGGTGTCGCCGTCGGCATAAGTTGCTGAGAATGTACAGTGAGCCGTTTTGTCGGTTGTGGTAATGGAAGGTTTTTCCGGGGCAGGGCGGCCGTTGCGGGTGAACACGTTTTCCATGGCTGTTGCCACCACAAAGGCTGTCTTGCGCGTCTGAGCCACAACCACTGCCCTGGTGTCATCGGTGGCGGACGACTCGTTCTCCCAGAACTTTTCGTCATAGTTGGCGTCTTCATTGATGCGGACGGAATAACTAATGGCTGCTTTTTCCGGTTCGTGCATTGAAAGAAATCGCTTTGCGGTCACCTCAGCCACCCTTCCCGAGGGCATCACAACAGTAAAGGTGCGGGTGAGCAGGCCCTGCTTCATGTCAAGCTCCCTGCGAAAGCTCCTGAGTGTACATTTTGCCAGGTCAAGCTCCTCACCGTCTATCCGTACTATTATGCCAATCCATGAAGGCGCATTAGGCACCTTGGCAAAATATTCGGGGTAGCCGATCTTCCACCATCCCACAACGGTCTTGTCAGGGTAATAGACTCCCGCCACATATGAACCCCGGAGAGTATCACCCGAGTATGTCTCCTCAAAATTGGCCCTCTGTCCCATCATGCCGTTTCCCAAGGCAAATATGCTCTCAGAGTCACGGGCCCTCGCGGGCTCAAAACGGCTCTCTATGATCTTCCACTCATCGGACTGGAAACGTGTATCAGTCATTTCAAACTATAGATTTGTCAATTGCTTAATGGTAATTTTTCGCAGATCGGGGATGACCAGGTCGGCTCTGCCCAGCAGCTCCGGTTTTCCCACACCCACACACTTCATTCCGCCTGCAATGGCTGCCTCTATCCCTGCCTGTGCATCCTCGAACACCACGCATGATGACGGCGGCAGATTCATCTCTTCTGCACCGCGTAGAAATACTTCTGGATCAGGTTTAGCCTTGTGTATCTTGTTGCCGTCAATAATTGCGTCGAACATGGGGCGCAGGCCGATGCTGTCAAGTATTGTCCCTGCATTCTTGCTTGCCGACCCGATGGCTGTCAGTATTCCCTCTTTTCGAAGTGCCCTGAGCAGTTTTATGCTTCCGGGAAGGATCTCATCGGGGGTCATGCCGGAGATGAACTCTACATACCAGCCGTTCTTCCTGGCCGCAAGCCTGGCCTTTTCCTCTTCACTGACATGGATGCCACCCTTTTTCAGGAGGATCTCAAGCGAAGCCATCCGGCTGACTCCTTTCAGAGCCTCGTTATCCTCCAGGGTGAAGGTGAAACCCAGCTCTTTCGCCAGGCGGCGCCACGCCATAAAATGGTATTTCGCAGTGTCAACAATTACCCCGTCAAGGTCAAAAATACATCCCCTCAGATCCATATCTACCTCCTGTCATCAATGTCTTTAACGAACTTCACCGAGAGCGCTGCGATGATCATTGAGATACCCCCGGTGACAAGCGCCAGCATTGTGTTGCCGTGGAAGAGATGCTTGACCATGCTTCCCAGGATGCTTGCGGCAAGTATCTGCGGGATAACAATGAAAAAGTTGAAGATACCCATGTAGATCCCCATCTTGTTATGCGGCAGTGAGCCGGTAAGGATGGCATAGGGCATAGAAAGGATGCTTGCCCATGCCAGACCAATGCCAAGCATGGGGAGAATAAGCATATTGGGTGAGTTGATGAAAGTGATTGACATCAGGCTCAGACCACCAACAAGAAGACATATGGCGTGGGTCATCCTGCGGGAGGTTGCTTTTGCCAGAACCGGCAGCAGGAATGCCACCACAGCCGCAAAGCCGTTGTAGACGCCGAAGAGCACTCCCACCCAGTTAGCCCCCTCATTGTAGGCAAGTGAGGCAGTGTCACTGGTGCCGTAGATCTTTGAGGTGACGGCTGATGTGGTGTATATCCACAGGGAGAAGAGAGCAAACCATGTAAAGAACTGAACCACTGCAAGCTGTCCCATTGTTGCGGGCATGTGCTTGAGGTCAGTCAGGATGCTGTTGAGGCCGTTGCCGCCTCTGCCACCAGATTTCAGCATGCCCGCAATGATCTGAAGCAATCCGAAGAGGGCAATGCCGCCGGTGACCACATAAAGTTCCTTCTCAAGATTGACCCTTGAGAGAATGAATGTGAGCACCAGGCCTGCAGAAAGCCATATTATCCCCGGACGGTAGAAGTTAACATCCCGGAGCGTGTCTGCTGTAATAGCATGATCCGATTCAGGGATTCCCGCAACAGCGGTTGTTTCTTCCGGCAGTTCGCCGCGGGCAATGCGCTCGCCTTTCTCAAACTCCTCAAGCTCCCCGGGAGAATATTCTTTTGTGCGTATAATAGTCCACAGAACAGCCAGCAGCAATACCGCGGCCCCGATATAGAACGATAGTTTCAGGTTGAAGGGTATCAGCTTGCCCTCTGCAGGTACTTCCGGCACGTTAAACCAGTGCGCAAGGATCCAGGGCAGGAAGCTGCCAATAACCGCTCCCACTCCAATGAAGAAACTCTGCATGGCAAATCCCGTTGTTCGCTGCTCGGATGAGAGCATGTCTCCGACAAATGCCCTGAAAGGTTCCATTGAGATATTTATCGAAGCATCCATGATCCAGAGCATCACCGTGGCAAAGATCCATGTGGGTGAATTGGTAATAATGGCCAGTGCCAGGGAGGCAAGGATGGCACCTGTAAGGAAATAGGGGCGCCGCCGTCCCAGCCTGTTCCACGTGCGGTCACTCATGTGACCCACAATAGGCTGTACCAGGAGACCCGTCACCGGTGCCGCTATCCACAGGATGGGAATATTGTCTATCTCGGCCCCGAGAGTCTGAAAGATACGGCTCACATTGCCGTTCTGAAGGGCAAATCCAAACTGGATGCCCAGAAAACCAAAGCTCATGTTCCATATCTGCCAGCGGGAGAGCCTCGGCTTGCGTCTGTAGATCACATTCATTGTACGTTAGCTGTTAGTTTTATTACCCTGTTCCGTTAACCTATTCAAAATTAGTCGAAAATCCGGTTCCGCAATACCCCCCGGAAGCTTCTAAACGCCGATTTTTCGGGCATTTGCGTTGTATCATATATTTCAAACGTTTTCGGCCTGAAGCATAAATTTTATGGGTCCTGCTTATTTAGACGGAGTATAAATAATTATTTTTACTATTGCTGCTTGCCTGCTGCCTGTCAGCTTCCTATATTTGATACCATATAGCCCCAAAAGCATAAAAATCATGGGAGAATTCATTTATGAAAAGACATTCCTTCATGGGAAGGATGAGACAAAGTACCGTAAGATCACTGCTGATCATGTAAGGATGACTGAATGTTGCGGCAGGAGGCTTCTGCAGGTTCAGCCCGAAGCTCTCAGGATGCTTGCCAGGGAAGCATTCACTGATGTAAACTTCTACCTGCGGACCACGCACCTGGTGAAGCTTTCGAAGATTCTTGATGATCCGGAAGCGACTGACAATGATAAGTTTGTGGCATGGATAATGCTGCGCAACTCTGTGATCTCAGCAGAAGGGAAGCTGCCCTGGTGTCAGGATACCGGGACCGCCATAGTGATTGCATGGAAGGGGGAAGATGTTTTTACCGGCACTGATGATAGTCTTCACCTGAGCCGGGGTATCTGGGAGACTTACGGCGAGAAGAACCTTCGCTACTCGCAGATAGTTCCCTCTTCAATGTTTACTGAAAAGAACACCGGGACCAACCTGCCGGCTCAGATTGACATAGCTGCCACGCAGGGCGATGAGTACAGGTTTCTCTTCATCGCAAAGGGCGGCGGCTCTGCAAATAAGACCTTTCTCTACCAGCAGTCGAAATCACTCCTGAACGAAGCCTCGCTCACAGGATTTATCAAGGAAAAGATCAGGGACCTGGGGACAGCAGCCTGTCCGCCGTACCATCTGGCCGTGGTGATAGGGGGCACCTCTGCCGAGATGACTCTGAAGACGGTGAAGCTGGCTTCGGCGGGATACCTTGATGATCTCCCAGCCTCCGGCAATGAAGCGGGATGTGCGTTTCGCGATGGGGAGTGGGAGGAGAGAATAGAAAAGATATGCCATGAGTATGGTGTTGGCGCTCAGTTCGGGGGGAAATATTTTGTACATGATGTGAGGGTGATCCGGCTGCCCCGCCATGCCGCCTCCTGCCCTGTAGGGATAGGTGTCAGCTGCAGCGCCGACAGGAATATCAAAGGCAAGATCACTGCCGAAGGTATATTCCTTGAACAGCTTGAAACCAATCCGGGAAAATTCATGCCGGTGAAGGCGCCGGAGATTGACAGACCGGTGGAGATTGACCTTGAAAGGCCAATGAAGGATATACTGGCCGAGTTGACAAAATACCCTGTGAAGACAAGGCTCAGTCTCAGCGGCACCCTGGTAGTGGCACGTGATATAGCTCATGCGCGTATCAAACAGATGCTTGATGAAGGCAAGCCCATGCCTGATTACTTCAAAAACCATCCGGTCTACTATGCCGGACCGGCGAAGACGCCTGAAGGGATGGCTTCCGGCTCGTTTGGCCCCACAACCGCGGGGCGCATGGACACGTATGTCGACCTCTTCCAGAGTCATGGCGGCTCAATGGTGATGGTGGCCAAGGGCAACAGGTCACAGCAGGTGACGGATGCATGCAAAAAGCATGGAGGATTCTACCTGGGTTCGGTCGGAGGACCGGCAGCCATCCTGGCAACTGAAAATATTATTTCCGTTGAGGTGGTAGATTTTGAGGAGCTTGGCATGGAGGCAGTCCGCAAGATCGTTGTCAAAAACATGCCCGCATTCATTCTGACGGATGACAAGGGGAATGATTTCTATCAGGCAGCAGGCAAGAGGCAGTAGGCAATAGTGTGACAATGCCTGATCCTCTGTGAGGAACACATTGATTAACAAGTAGATATATAATGCTTTATGTCCTACGGGCAAAGTGGGGCTCATCCATTATGGTAAATTTGGGCATAGCTCATTAAGCATTGTAATTCAGAACCCTCATTCGCAGGATGGCCGTAGACCATCAAGAATTGTAACAGATAGAGAAAATTAATCAAAACATAAAATAAAATTATAAAACATAACAAAAAACACCAAATAACAAAATAAATATATATTTTTGCGTCCTTGCAGTCATAAAATAGTATTTATTATATGTGTGGTGTTGTTAGTGTTTTTGACCTGAAAGTAAGCGCTGAGGAGTTACGGCCCCGGATCCTGGAGATGTCGGGCAAGCTGCGGCACCGGGGTCCCGACTGGTCAGGCATATATTGCGGTGAGAAGGCAATAATTGCCCATGAGCGTCTCTCCATCGTTGATGTGGAATCGGGCGGGCAGCCGCTGTACAGCCGTGACCGCCGGCTGATATTGGGAATAAACGGGGAGATATATAATCACCGCGAGATCAGGGAACGATACAGTGACAGGTATGATTTTACAACCAGATCAGATTGCGAAGTTATTCTTGCGCTCTATGCCGACAGGGGGTGTGATTTCCTTGATGAGCTGAATGGTATCTTTGCCTTTGTGCTTTATGATGAGGTGAACGACTGCTTCCTTGCAGCCCGTGATCATATCGGGATTGTTCCTTTTTACCTCGGATGGGACATCTTCGGCAATCTCTATTTTTCTTCCGAACTAAAGGCGCTGGAGGGTGTGTGCCGAAAGATTGAGACTTTCCCTCCGGGGCACTACTATTTCAGCAGAGACGGTGTCATGACAAAGTGGTATAGTCGCGACTGGACATCCTATGATGCTGTGGCAGGCAACAGTACCGATATCAGTGCTTTGCGTGAAGCACTGGAGAAAGCAGTTCACCGCCAGCTGATGTCAGATGTACCGTATGGTGTGCTGCTCTCCGGGGGGCTTGACAGCTCGGTTATCTCCGCTATTGCCAAGAAGTACGCTGCGCGCCGCATTGAGACCGATGACCAGGCTGATGCCTGGTGGCCGCAGCTCCATTCTTTTGCCATTGGGCTGGAGGGATCACCGGACCTGGCAGCGGCACGCAGGGTTGCTGACCATATAGGCACGGTGCATCATGAGATCCACATAACCGTTCAGGAAGGACTGGATGCGGTGCGCGATGTGATCTATTACCTTGAGACCTATGATGTGACAACAGTCCGGGCCTCCACGCCGATGTATCTCATGGCCAGGGTAATAAAATCTATGGGAGTAAAGATGGTGCTGTCAGGCGAAGGGGCCGATGAGGTTTTTGGAGGATACCTCTATTTCCACCGGGCACCCGGACCGCGTGAATTCCATGAGGAGACGGTGCGCAAGCTGAGCAAACTGCACCTGTATGACTGTCTGCGAGCCAATAAGTCACTGGCTGCATGGGGAGTGGAAGGGAGGGTCCCGTTCCTCGACAAGGAGTTCCTTGATGTGGCAATGAGGCTGAATCCGGCCGACAAGATGGCAAGCAACGGCAGGATGGAGAAGTGGGTGGTCAGGAAGGCTTTCGAGGACTACCTCCCGCATGACATAGCCTGGCGCCAGAAGGAACAGTTCTCTGACGGTGTGGGTTACAACTGGATAGACACACTCCGGGAACTGACATCAAAAAAGGTTACTGATGAGATGATGGCAACAGCCCGCTACCGCTTCCCTCTGAACACGCCGCTCACAAAGGAGGAGTATTTTTATCGCTCTATCTTTGCCGATCACTTCCCCTCTGATGCTGCTGCGATGACCGTGCCTTCGGTGCCGTCAGTGGCCTGCAGTACGGCGGAGGCGCTGGCATGGGATGCGGCCTTTACCAACCAGAACGAGCCATCGGGACGCGCAGTACGCAACGTTCACGTCAGATCCTATTGACCCGTGCAGAAACAGTAGCGGCAGGTCTCAGACCTGCCGCTACGTGGTCAGAACCTGATTATTTCTTCAGGATGGTGTCCAGGATCTTCTGCCTGTCCAGTTTTTTGGTGCAGAAGAACCAGTCATAGCACTTCATCTCTTCCTTGCTTTCCATGCGCTCCTTGGCCACACCGCATGAACCGGCTGTGGGAACGATGACCTCATCACCCGGCTGCCAGTCGGCAGGAAGGGCAACATTAAAAGCATCAGCTGTCTGGAGGCCGATAGCCACCCTGTAGATCTCCTCGAAATTACGTCCGAGGCTCAGAGGGTAGTAAAGAATGGTTCGGATAATTCCCTTGGGATCAATGAAGAACACTGCCCTGACAGCCTTTGTGTTGCTTTCACCCGGCATCATCATGCCGTACTTCATGGCTACCTCCATGGTGATATCCTCAATGAGCGGGAACTTCACCTCAACATCCTTCATTCCTTTGTACTCGATCTTTTCCTTGATTGTACGAAGCCATGCGATATGGCTGTAGAGACCGTCAACTGAAAGGCCCACAAGCTTGGTGTTGGCTTTCTCAAATTTCTCAGCCATGGTGGCGAAGGTCATGAACTCTGATGTACAGACGGGGGTAAAGTCAGCCGGATGGCTGAATAGGATCACCCAGCTGCCTGAGTAGTCGCCCGGGAAGTTGATCTCACCCTGGGTGGTTACTGCCTTGAATTCCGGTGCCTTCTCGCCAATGCGAGGCATTGCATAAGTTTTTTCTTCCATAGTAAATTGATTTTTAATTAATAATAGTTTAGTTATTTTCTTCTCTCAATCATCAGATCAAAATCCTCCTTAAGGGCTACGAGATCCTCTTCGTGTTCAACCTCATCCTTGAGTATCTGAAGTATCACATCATAGGTTATGGGGTCGCCTACCCTGGTAAGATCAAGCAGCTCACTATAAACCCTTATCGCACACTGTTCTCCCTTGATGTTCTGATCGAGGATCACCGAAACGAACGGATCATCGGGTTTTTCATACCCGCAGTTGGTAATTTTTGTCCATTCGTCGGTAGTGAGCACAGGAGTTCCGCCCAGTTGAACGATTCTGTCCACCAGCAGCAAAGCATGTGATAATTCCTCGGTTGCATGCAGCTCGAGTTCTGCGATAACTGCATCCTTCATTGGTCCCTTTACCACTTTTGCACCTATCCAGTACTGGTAATAGGCCAGCCACTCATCTGCCAGTGCCTTGTTCAGGAGGTTGAGTAGTTTGTCAACGTCCATCTTAACGATTGATCTTCCGATTTCTGCCATAATTCTTGTGTTTTAATTGTCTAATATTTTGGTTTTTAGCATCATTTTACTTTTTGGGTGGGTACTTGATGCCGAGGCCTTTTGCCACCATCTGTGCCAGTTCGTTGTCAGCTTTGTGGAAATGGTCAAGTTGTCTGATCAGTATCTCTTTCCGTTTCGGTCCTGAGACACCTTGCATTGAGCCCACAAAATTGGCCACGGTATTGGCCCGTTCCTTGTCCGTCATTACCTTCCTGAAGAGTGCTCCTGCCTGTGAGTAATGGTCATCGTCATTCTTGTTGCGGTCCCAGTAGTCGGCTACAACTGACCCCAGATGAATGGGATGCTCCCTGTATTCCTTATCGGCTTCGATGTCATCAAAACTGTTGGGATAGTAATTGGGTGCGGAGCCGCCGTTGCCGTCCACGGCCATGAACCCGTCTCTCTCGTGGTTATGTACCGGAACGATGGGTCTGTTTACGGGTATCTGTTCGTAGTTGGCACCGAGCCTGTAGCGATGGGCATCAGGATAAGCCAGTATCCTGCCCTGAAGCATCTTGTCAGGTGACAGACCGATACCGTTGACTATGTTGGAAGGGGCAAAGGCTGCCTGCTCAACCTCGGCAAAGTAGTTTGAGGGTATCTCATTGAGTTCCATGATACCGGCTTCAATAAGCGGATATTCCTTATGCGGCCATACCTTTGTCAGGTCGAAGGGATTCCACTTGAATTTTGCAGCCTGCTCATCGGTCATCACCTGTATCATCAGTCTCCATTTCGGGAACTCTTTCTTGTCAATGGCTTCCACCAGGTCACGCTGTGCATAGTCTGGATCCTTGCCCCTGAGCTCTTCAGCCTGCGGTCCGGTAAGAGTCCTGTTGCCCTGCATGGTCTTGAAGTGGAACTTGACCCATACTCTCTCGTTCTTCTTGTTGTACATTGAGAAGGTGTGGCTCCCGTAGCCGTTCATGTGACGGTATCCGTCAGGCGTACCCCTGTCACTGAAAAGAATCATTACCTGGTGGAGGCTCTCAGGATTGAGACTCCAGTAATCCCAGAGCATGTTAGCGCTTTTGAGGTTGGTCTTCGGATCACGCTTCTGGGTATGGATGAAGTCAGGGAATTTCTTTGCATCCTTGATGAAGAATACAGGGGTATTGTTACCTACCAGGTCCCAATTACCATCTTCAGTATAGAACTTAATGGCAAAACCCCGGGGATCACGCTCGGTGTCGGCGCTGCCTTTTTCTCCGCCAACGGTTGAGAAGCGAGCCAGTACGCGGCATTTGTTGCCAACCTTGCTGAACAGTTTTGCCTTGGTGTACTTTGTGATATTGCCTGTTACGGTGAATGTCCCGAAGGCTCCTGTGCCCTTGGCATGGACAATTCTTTCCGGGATGCGCTCACGGTTAAAGTGGGCCAGTTTTTCGTGTAGGTAATAGTCCTGGAGAAGGACCGGTCCCCTCGGACCTGCGGTCATGCTGTCTTCGTTCTCGAAGTACGGCCTGCCAGCTGCTGTGGTGAGTTTTTTCTTTGCCATTGTTATTGTCTTTTTAGTGGTTGCCGGTTATCTGTTTATGTTTCTTGCTGAAAAAATACCTGATCTTGAATACTGTACCAGCAGCTCCGATGGCTAACAGGAGGATCAGGAGCCAGGTGGAGTTGACAACGAAGATTGCTGTCAGAATGATCATTGACCACATGATAACCAGGGCAGTAATCCCGGATCTGCGCCCTGCCTCACGGGTCATGTAACGTGAAGTAACACGGCCGGTTACAACCCTTTTGTAGAGGGCGGGGGAGCTCTTTACAAAAAGCCCTGCCGAGAGCAGTACAAAAGGCGTTGTGGGCAAAACCGGAACGAAAATCCCGATGATACCCAGTACGAGCGAAATAGTTCCTCCTGATATTAGCAAAAGTTTGATCATCTTTTACTGACTGTCTCCCTGTTGTCTGTGTATCTGCCTGTTATCTGAAGCTTGATCTCCTCTATTTCAAAACCGGGAATCCCCTTATTTTCAAGGTAATCATATATTATCTGAGTCAGCTCACTGTCATAGTAATCCTCTATGCGGTCACAGTGGGTGCAATAGATATGATGATGGATATCTTTGACTGCATCATAACGCAGGAGCCCGCTGTCTGTCTTCACTCTTTTC
The DNA here is from genome assembly GCA_964627825.1 of uncultured Rikenella sp. Lineage (GTDB taxonomy): Bacteria > Bacteroidota > Bacteroidia > Bacteroidales > VadinHA17 > SR-FBR-E99. The sequence continues at coordinate 15,108 of CAZVLJ010000031.1, forward strand.
AGTATATCATTGTTCACAAGCGTCTCCAGGGTTTTATACACAGTTCCCGTAGCAATATCAGGGTACCTCTTCCTTATGAACTGTGTGACCTCCTCGGCAGTGGGATGGTCATGAAGCACATCTACTGCCTCATACACTGCGAGCCTCTGGGGTGTGACCCTCAGCCCGCTCTCCCTCAGGTAGGTTCTGTAGTCTTCAATTTTCATTACGTAATAATAATTCTTAACAAAGAACAAACAAATATAAAACATAAAAGTTTTAAAACAAAATATTTTCTGCCCTATTCTGTTTAGATTGTCACTGTGGGGCTGCAATTCATCAGTTCAACTAAACAGAATATAATTTATCGAGCACGTCCAGAAATTGGTTGTTATGATCAAAGTTAGGCTATCATAAAGACGATGTCAAGTATCTGCTTTATATATTTATCGTTATTTTTGTGGCCTTAATGAATGTAGAGATGACAAACCGAAGATCATTGATTTATGCAGCTTTACTGCTGATACCCTTTTCAATTGTTAACGCTCAGGTTCTTGAGCCGGTCACCTGGAGTTTTAAAAGTGAGAAGACGGCTGACAGGAGTTTTGAAATAGTAATGACAGCTGCCATTGATGATACCTGGCACCTTTATGCGATGGATCTTCCTGAGGGAGGACCTATTGCCACCAGCTTTACTTTCGAGCCTTCGCAGGCTTTTATCCTTGAGGGGAAGCCGGTTGCCGTCAATGAGCCGGAAGTCAAGTTTGACAACAGCTTCGGGATGGATATCGGGATGCACAGCGGTAACACTGAGTTCAGGCAGAAGATTACGGTAAAGAAACTGCCGGTCACCGTCAGCGGTTACGTGACGTACATGTCGTGCGATGATACACAGTGTCTCCCGCCGCGCGATGTGGAGTTTACTGTGGTAATAGATGAGAAAAGTGCAGGGGCTGCACCCTCAGGCGCGGAGGATGATGCAGGTTCTGCCGTGCCCTCAGTTGATGCTGCAGGCAGTGCCGATGTGCTTACCGTGGATGCAGCAGACGGAACCGGTAATCTATCTGTTGATAATGCCGCCGGCGCCTCATCACTGTCTGTTGATTCAGCTTCCGGCACTTATGCTCCGACAGAAAAGCCGAAGAAAGGCTTCCTTAAATTCTTCCTGCTCTCAATGCTTGCAGGCTTCGCCGGGATACTCACCCCATGCGTCTTCCCGATGATACCGATGACGGTGGCCTTCTTCTCACAGGGTAACAGGGGAAAGGGTTCTGCTACAGGGCAGGCTTTGATCTTCGGATTATCAATCATATTGCTCTATTCATCCCTCGGAATAATAGTATCACTGACCAGTGCCGGCGCCGGATTTGCAAATACCCTCAGCACACACTGGATACCCAACCTGCTCTTCTTTGCACTTTTCCTGGTATTTGCAGCATCCTTCTTTGGTGCCTTTGAAATAGTGCTTCCCTCGAAATGGGTGAGCTCCTCAGACTCGAAGGTTGATAAGGGGGGAGCGCTGGCTGCCTTCTTCCTGGGCCTGACAACGGTGCTGGTATCCTTTTCCTGCACCGGTCCCATAGTAGGAGCGCTGCTGGTGGAGGCCGCCTCGGGCGATGTGCTTCGCCCGACAATAGGCATGTTCGGGTTCGGCTTTGCCTTTGCCCTTCCGTTCACCCTCTTTGCACTCTTCCCTTCATGGCTGCAGAAGATGCCCAAATCGGGCGGCTGGCTCAACTCGGTAAAGGTGGTGCTGGGATTCATCATGCTGGCATTCAGCCTGAAATTCGCATCAACGGTTGACACGGTATATAACCTTGGGATCCTCTCAAGAGACATCTACCTGGCAATATGGATTGTACTGTTCGTTCTGCTGGGCATCTACCTCATGGGCAAGATAAAATTTTCTCACGACAGTGATGTCCCTCATATAGGCGTTTTCAGGCTGCTGCTTATAATTGCATCATTCACCTTTGCTCTCTACCTGCTTCCCGGTCTCTTCGGTGCTCCGCTGACGCGAATATCTGCATTGCTGCCTCCCCGGGAGACATCAGGGTTCAACCTGCTAAAAGCTATCAGTGAGAACAGGGGAACGGCGACTCCGGGAGTTCTGATCACGGGCGCAGAAGGTACTGCCGGCGGAGCTCTCTGTGATGAACCGAAATACGGAGACTTTCTGCATTTTGAGTATGGCCTTCAGGGTTACTTTGACCTGGAACAGGGTCTGGCCTGTGCAAAAGAGCTGGGCAAACCGGTGCTGATCGACTTCAAGGGTCATGCCTGTGCCAACTGCAAGGAGATGGACGCACGCGTTTGGTCCGATCCCGGAGTGCAGCAGAGACTAAGGGATAATTTTGTGCTGGTGGCTCTTTATGTGGATGACCGTACAAAACTTCCGGATAATGAGATCTTTGTCTCTAAAGTTGACGGGAAAGAGAAGAAGACTATGGGCAAAAAGAACGAGGACATTGAAATCTCCATGTTCAACACCAATACGTTGCCGCTGTATGCCATTGTTGACCCCGGGGGCAAACCACTGATAGAAACCCGCGGAACTGACTTTGACATCCAGGCATATATTGACTGGCTTGACCGTGGGGCGGAGGCGTTCAGGAATCAATAACCACGTTTTGACATATAGAAGACCAGGCTGCCGCCGTTCATAATCTCATTATGGGTGATCCAGGGTCGGTCAAGCTTCTTTCCGTTGAGCTCTGCCTTTCTTACGTAGATATTATCAGGACCTTGATTCACTGCCTTGATTGTGAACGTTTTACCGTTCTCCAGTGTAAGGGTGGCCTCTTTCACCAGGGGGCTGCCAAGATCATACCTGTCAGAACCGGGAGCCACCGGGTAAAAACCCAGTGCACTGAAGATGTACCATGCGCTCATCTGCCCGCAGTCGTCATTGCCGCTCAGCCCGTCAGGAGCAGGCAGGTACTTGTTGTCCATGATATGCCTCACCCAATAATGAGTTTTGCGGGGTGCGCCGGCATAATTGTAAAGATACGGCACATGATGTGAGGGCTCATTGCCATGGACATAGTTTCCTATTATACCTTCCCGTGTTATATCCTCCGTTTCGGCGAAAAAGCTGTCGGGGAGGTACATGGTGAAAAGCGAATCAAGATGTTCCGTGAATCTCTTCTTCCCGCCGTGCAACCGGATGAGTCCGGCCGGATCATGCGGCACATAAAGGCTGAAGTTCCAGGCATTGCCTTCGATGAATCCCTGACCGTGGGTACTCAGCACATCAAAATCATTCCTGAAGGTGCCGTCGCTTTTCCTCGGGCGCATGAATCCCGAGGATTCGTCCCACACATTCAGGAAATTGCGCGATCTGTCCATAAACTCGTCATGCAGGTTGGTCCCGGCCATAAGGTATTCTCCCACGGGTTGCACGGCTGGTAATTTACTGATTGCCTGAGCGATGCACCAGTCGTCATACGCATACTCGAGCGTAACCGAGACTGATGATCCCGTTCGTTCATCAGGGACGTATCCCAGCCTCATATAGTCATCAAGGCCATCATACCAACCGTTGCGGGCGGTGGTGATACATGCCCCGAGCGCACGGGTATAGTCAAATCCTTCAATCCTTTTTACGATGGCATCAGCTATGACGGGCACGGCATGGTACCCTATCATGCACCAGTTCTCATTGGCGTGGTGTGACCAGACCGGCAGCATGTGGTGGACGCTCTGATCATAATGTGCAAGCATGGAGCTGATCATGTCAGCTGTCCTTTTCTGTTGCAGGATGGTGAAGAGCGGATGCAGCGCCCTGTAGGTGTCCCACAATGAGAAAGTGGTATAGTTTGTAAATCCCTCAGCCCAGTGGATATTTTGGTCGAGTCCCCTGTAACTGCCGTCAGTGTCCATGAAGACCGTAGGGGAGAGTAAGGTGTGATAGAGTGATGTATAGAAGCTGGTCATCTGGTCTTCGGTCATCATTGTCACCTTCACCCTTTCAAGCTCCCTCTGCCAGGCTGCTTCGGCGCCAAGCCTGGCGGCTTCAAAGTCAGCCCGGGGCGCTTCGGCAATCATGTTCCTGACGGCTCCTTCAGTGCTTACCGGCGAGAGGGATACCCTGACGGTGATCTGTTCGCCTGGCCGGGCAGGGAAATCGAAATGGCCGCGGATATTTCTTCCCGCCGCCTCGGGGAAGTTGGTGCGCTGGTCAAAGCGGCGCCAGAATCCCCTGTAGACCCGGGGTGCAGCATCATCACGGAAGCCGTATGACATGAATGGTTTGGAGAAGGCTATTGCAAAATAGAGGGATCTGGTCCGTGCCCAGCCGCTGGTCTGCCGGAAACCCGTCACAAGGGTATCATTCTCAACACGAATGAATGTCCAGACATTCTTGCCTGCATCATTATAGATCCCGTGGACCATATCAAGGATGACATGTGCCTCGCCGTCGTCATTAAAGGTGTAACGATGCACCCCTGTGCGGGTGGTGGCGGTCAGTTCAGCGAGGATATCATGATCTTCAAGTAATACAGAATAGTAACCGGGAGAGGCTTTTTCATTCACATGGTAAAAACGTGAGCGGTACCCTTTTTCCGGAGCATCAGCCGTGCCGGGATTAAGCTGCAACGCTCCCATCGTTGGCATCAGCAGTATGTCGCCGAGGTCGGAGTGACCGGTGCCGCTGAAGTGAGTATGCGAGAAACCTACTATGGTAGGGTCTTCATACTGGTAGCCCGCACAGTATTTATAGACATCCCTGTTGTAAACTCCGTCAACCTCGTAAGGCAGCGTATCAGTATCGGGTGAGAGCTGAACCATGCCAAAAGGCACAGTGGCACCCGGATAAGTATGCCCCATCTTGTCAGTTCCTATGAAAGGATTGGCATATTTTAACGGGTCCGGATCCTGGCCATGGCAAAGTAAGGTGGCCATGCCAATGAGCAGTACGGCAAGATTCTTCCTGGTCATAACTGGTATTTTGCACCGGTAAAGGTAAAAAAACAGAAAGAATTCTGCCTGCTGGTCCTGCTGACTGCCGACTGGTTCTGCCGACTGGTCCTGCCGACTGCCTACTGGTACTGCCGACTGGTCCTGCCGACTGATCGACTACCTCTTCTCCTGGTATTTCACAAGGTCCTCATCATACTGCCTGTTCTCGAGCAGCCGGGCGTATCGCAGGCCGCGTTTGATCCGGAAGTCGGTATAGGCTTTGCGGGCCCATGAGGCCGCATTCTCAAGGTCGCCGTTTATCTCGTTGATGATAGCCATGTTATAATTAGCTCTGCCTGCAATCTTCCTTTTGGGGTGTTCCGTTTCCTGCTGCCAGAGCTCCGCCGCCTGATCCCACTGTCCTGTCTGTGCCCTTCTTTTGGCTATCTTGAAATTATCGGTGCCTTTGACGTAATAGTCGCGTGTCACCCTCAGCCGGTAGGGTATCAGCCTCAGGGCGTAGATATGGCCGGCCTTGCGACTGACCTCCATCACGGCGTCCTTGCGGTTGAGGATGCCTGAAACGGCAGAGGAGCCCGGCAGGCCGGGTGCACCGAAGAGGATTGATTCTGCAACAATGAATTCGTCGAGTATGGCCCGGTCTGCAGGAGAGTATAATCTCCAGCCTGTTTTGACAAGGGTCTCCACCGGACCTGCCTTAAGGGCACCTAAGATGTTTCCTGCGGCCAGTTCAGATACTGCTCCGCCGGCATTTCTGATCCGGGTGTCTGTGTCGTACATCTCGAGGGCAAAGAGAGCCTGGGTTTCGTTTTCCCGGCATATACCCTCAACCTGTTCCCATGTGAGCGGGGCAGGCAGATCTCCCAGGCTGCTGGTCCTGAATTGCAGGCCGTTAAGGAGCTTTACTTCATTGAAGCGGTCATTGGCTGCCAGTTCATCGGTGACTCCCTTTATGGCCTCAAGGGTCCCGATGGAGTCAAGTTCCGCTCCCTCAAGGGAGAGCAGTCTGTCAAGGTTGTCAAGTGACTTTGTCCGGTCAGTGGGTGTTGAACGGTCAATGATCCCTACTGTTTTTATTCCCGGGGCGATGGTTACCGGAGCCGGCCGGGTGACATTAAGATAGAGTTCCTGGGTGGCGCATGATGTCATGGCTACGGCAGAAATCAGCAGAACGAGGTACTTCTTCATGACGGATTGTGTTTATGTATCCAAAGGTATACAACCCTGATAATAAACAATTATTGCTCCGGATATGTTTACCGGGATTTTTTGAAGTGCCATGACTGACTGCCGACTGCCAACTGTTACTGCCGACTGGTACTGCCGACTGCCAACTGTTACTGCCGACTGTTACTGCCAACTGCCAACTGTTACTGCCGACTGTTACTGCCGACTGCCTGCAGGTACTGCCGACTGTCTACTCCAGGCTGCCCACCGTCTTCTCCACCTCATGCAGTATCTCACATGACTTCACCAGTCCCTTCATCGTGGTATGATCAGCATAGAGCGGACGGTCTATGTCGAGGAACTCAACATGTTTACGTATCACGTCCTTGGCTTTCTGCACACCGGCGCCGAAACTGTATTCCTCCTTCCTGAAATCGAGTGCCTGTGCTGCCGCCATGAATTCAATGCCGAGTATCCCGTAGGCGTTGTCAAGAATCTGGTTATTTTTGATGGCCGTATTCATTCCCATGGAGACAAAATCTTCCTGGTCAGCAGCTGCGGGGATTGACTGTATTGATGCTGGTGCAGAGAGTATCCTCTGCTCCACGATCATCATATCAGCAGTGTACTGGCTGAGCATCAGCCCGGAGAACATACCTGCTCCTTTTGTAAGGAATGCCGGCAGTCCCACGCTGAGGGCCGGGTTGTTAAGCCTGTTCATTCTTCTCTCTGACATCACGCTTACCATGGTGACGGAGGCGCCGGCCATGTCCATTGGTACGGCAACAGGTGATCCCTGGAAGTTTGCTCCGGAGAGCTGCAGGTTCTTGTCAGGGAAGAAGATAGGGTTGTCACCCACTCCGTTAAGCTCTATCTCTACCTGGCTGCGTGCGTATGCCAGCATATCATGTGCAGCGCCGATCACCTGGGGTGTTGATCTCATTGAGTAGGCATCCTGAACCTTTGATTTGACACGTCCTTCCTTCAGGTCGCCTCCCGAGATGCATTTGTTGATTGCATTGGCGCTGCGTATGGCGCCCTTGAATCCCCGGGCTTCGTGAAGGAGGGGAGCGTATGGTTTCATGTTGGCCTTGAGGGCTTCGAGTGACATGGCGGCTGCTATCTCAGCCTGTTTGAGCCAGTTGTTGGCATCAACCAGCCAGATGGCGCTCATGGCCGTGAGCATGTTCGATCCGTTGATCGTTGCCAGTCCGTCGCGTGCCAGCAGTCCGGGCACCTTGATGCCGGCTCTCTTCATCGCCTCTGCACCTTCGAGAAGCTCACCATTGTAGTAAGCTTTTCCTTCGCCCATCAGCAGGAGGGCTATCTGTGACATTGGTGCCAGGTCGCCGCAGGCGCCAACGGAACCTTTCTGACATGCGTAGGGAGTGACTCCCTTGTTAAGCATCTCAACCAGGGTTTCAGTTATCTCCGGCCGGCATCCTGAGTTGCCATGGGCATGGACATTTATGCGGCCAAGCATAGCCCCGCGGACGATCTCTATCGGTGCGGGATCACCTATCCCTGCAGCATGGTTATAAACGAGATATTTCTGAAAGTCCTTGATCTGGTCATCATTGAGAACTATCTCCGAAAATTCGCCGATGCCTGTATTGACACCATACATGATCTCATGGGCAACGATCTTCTTCTCAAGCATGGCGCGGCATTCGAGAATCCTCTTGCGGGCGTCGGGGTGAAGCTCCACCTTCTGCCCGTGGCGGGCAACGTTGACAACATCATTGACAGTAAGCCCTGAACCTTTAATGATTAATTTATCCATAGAATTAAAATTTAATGTTTAATGAATTGTTTTACTGGGATTGGGAATAAGGGTCATACAGGCGATGTCATTGGTATGCATCGCCCTGCCGTGAGCGTTTAATACAACCCGGAGCGGTTGATCTTGATCTTATATTCCAGTGTCCAGCTGCGTGCCATGATGCAGATTTTCAGCACCAAATATAAAAAAAGAAATGAAGTTTTTTCGTGAAGACGGTCATACCGTCCTGTTTTTTGCTCTGAAATATCACATTTGCCTTTTTAGGAGTATTTTTTTTACTATATTTTAGGATTAATTTTTCAGAAGATGAGAAACCGGCTGTCTCCATTGATGTCACTGTTAGCCATTTCGGCTGTCATACTGCTGATGCTCACTGCTTTTACCGTTATCAGGTCACTACCGCAGGAGGAGCTCAAGGGCAAATACAAGTACAAGGATTTCGAGACGGCTCTCAAGTGCCGTTCCTGTCACCCGGGTATCTATGAGCAATGGTCACAGGCGATGATGTCACAGGCTTATACGCACCACTGGGACGAGATAGAGTATTTTGATCTTGCGGTGCCCCACTCGGAGGTTGATCCCTTCATGAAGGAGGCAGCTGATGGCTGTAATGGCTGTCATACGCCGTTGGCGTACATGGGAGGCACACTCCCTCCGCCGCGGCCTGAGGAGAAGAGCATGGCCAATGAGTCTGTCTCCTGCGAGGTGTGCCACCTGGTACAGAGGGCTACGGCAGATCCGCCGGTGAACTACAGCTATTTCATTGAGCCCGGCCGCACCAAGTACAGCGGACGCGAACCGGAAATACAATCACCGGCGCACAAGATAGAGCAGAATGATTTTCTGAAGACGACCGAGTTCTGCGGCAACTGCCACAATGAGATGAATCCTTTCGGCATATGGGTCAAGAGCACCCAGCTTGAGTGGAAGGAGGGGCCCTACGGAAAAGAGGGAGTGGCCTGCCATGAATGCCATATGCCCCGGGGAGAGTACCAGATGGCACTGATGGGGAAGACATACAGTGACATGCGGCTCCATCTCTTCCATGGCGCCCATGACCCCGGTAAGGTGCGTGGAACGATAGAACTGAGGATAGAGCCTGACATCAGGGAAGCCGAACCCGGGGAGACCGTGGTCTTTACCGTTGCTCTCTTTAACCAGAAGACCGGCCATATGTTCCCGACGGGATCAGTGGAGGACCGTATTGCATGGCTTGATGTGGAAGCAACGGATGAGAAGGGAAACAAATATCACCTGGAGGTTGATAAAAAGGGATTTAAAGGCGAAGAATATACCATTTCAGGCGATTACCTGGCCTACCAGGATATGGCTATACCACTGAAGCTGAATGATTTTAAGGGGGTGCAGCGCGACGGCATTCCGCACGGCAACAGGATCTTCCGGATGCCTTATTTCGACGAGCAGGGTAATATGACAATTATGCAGTGGAACGCCCGCTCGCTCGGGGTTGATTACAGGATCGGTCCACGCGAAACTAAGGTTGAGAAGTTCACCTTCAGGCTGCCATATGAGGTTGCACCCGGTGAGATGAAGGTGAGAGCCGTTCTGAATTACCAGCTCCTGGTTAAACCGGTTGCCGATTTCCTTAAGGTTCCCGCGGAGGAGTCGGAGATCATGATGGTTAATGAACACTTTACCAAAATAGAGATATTACCCTGACAGTGAAATCCAAACCCTGATCATATGAAGAAAACCACACTGCTGAGGAGTTGCCTTCTGGGCACTGCCTTTCTTTTGCTGATGCCGCAGGAACAGGCTTCAGCCATACCCGCCTTCGCGCGCAAGTACCAGATCAGCTGCCAGGTATGCCATACCCCGGCCATGCCACGCCTGAAAGCTTTTGGTGATGACTTTGCCGGCGACGGCTTCAGGATGACCGAGTATGAATCGCCACGACATTTTGTCCAGACCGGTGACGACCGGCTCTCACTGTTCCGTGAGCTGCCCCTGGCCTTCCGCGTTGACGGCCATGTAACCGCCAACTTCAACGGTGAAGGAACGGTTGATTTTGCGGCGCCATTCCTTGTCAAAATACTCTCCGGCGGAGAACTGTCAGACAGGCTCTCCTATTACTTCTATTTCTATATGGATGAGAGAGGTAAGATAGTGGGGCTTGAGGATGCCTTCCTGATGTACAAAGACCTCTTCCGGACCGGTATAAATGTCTATCTGGGCCAGTTTGCCGCTTCGGATCCGATGTTCAAGGGAGAAATGCGGTACACTATTGAGAATTACAAGATCTATGGTACCGCTCCGGGTGAGTCTTCCATTAACCTCAAATATGACAAGGGCATACTGCTTGACAGGGGATTTGAAACAGGCACTTCCGTTGTATTCGAAGTCATAAGCGGTACCGGCCTGGGGATGGCCGATCACTGGTATGTTTTTGATAAGGACAAGTACAAGAACATGTTGCTTAAGCTGACCCAGGATATCGGTGAGTATGCAAGCATCGGGTTTTTTGGCTATGCCGGCAAGGAAGTACTGCAGAACAGCACCGGTAACTTCGTCAACCAGGTGAAGATGTACGGTCCGGACCTGGTTCTCGACTTCAATGAAAAGCTTATTATCGGTCTTCAGTACCTCTGGAGGAGTGATTCAGACATCTTTCTCAACCCTGAAGAACCAATGCGGCAGGATGTGATGACTCATGGCGGGTTTGCAGAGGTGATATTCTCTCCCAAAGGTGACATGAGCACCTGGTACCTCAATGGATTGCTCAACTGGGTGGAGTCTGATCTGGACTATCTGGATTATCGCTCCGCAACACTGCATGCCGGCTACCTTATCCGTCGAAACGTAAGGCTGGTGACGGAGTTCACACAGGTCTTCAGCGGAACGCCATACGGTAAGCTGAGCGCCGGATTCGTATCAGCTTTCTGAGGAGCGTGCTCTTTTTGCCGGTACGCAAAGGGAAAGGAGGCTGGCTGACAGGACAACAGTAAGATATATAGGGCCGGGGGTCACAAAAGATCCCCGGTTTTTTCTTTTCTGCCCGTAAAGGGTTCAATGGCACGGTCAAAAATTCCGTGAAGATAAGCAATAGCCATGCCGTAGTTGGTTATGGCAATATTGTGTTTCTTCGGGTCGCGAAGCCTGTTCAATAATTGTCTGTGTGTCACCATGCAGCCGCCGCACTGTATCACCAGCGCGTAGTCTTCCACCGGCCGCGGGAAACCATCAAGGCCGGCCACAATATCAAATTCGAGCTTCTTGCCGGTAAATCCGGTCAGCCATCGTGGTATCTTCACCCTGCCTATGTCATCACAGGCTACGTTGTGGGTGCACGACTCCAGCAGCAGCACCCTGTCTCCATCCTTCAGTTCACCTATTTTTGGCGTGCCGCGAAGATACTCCTCAAAATCGCCTTTCTGCCTGGCAAGAACGATACTGAAACCAGTCAGGGGGATATCATGGGGAATAACGGCGCTGACCTTACCGAATGCCTGGCTGTCTGTGATTACCAGCCGGGGTGTGATGCCGGTCTTGCCAAGGAAGGATTCGATCTCATTTTCCTTCAGAATGATGGCAGTGCAGTCATTGTCAAGTGTATCTCTGATCACCTGAACCTGGGGGAGTATCATCCTTCCTTCAGGGGCTTCGATGTCAATGGGGGTCACCAGCAGGACAATGTCACCTGGACTCACCAGGTCGCCTATCAGTCCGTGGCTCCTTATGGCCATTGGTGGCATGGAATCCTTAATATTTGCCAGCAGTACGGGATTATATTTTCCCGGCTGCAGTGCGGAATATTCCGTGATCTCTTTTCCGGTGATAGTTCTGACCTTTTCCCTCAGCTCTGACGTTACCGGGCTGAGATCACTCTTGTTGTGCACAATCACCACGGGGACATCAAGCCTGGCGAGCTCCTCAAGGAGGCCGGCCTCCTCGTCACCAAAAATATTTTCGGCAAGGACAAGGATGGCCAGGTCAATCAGCTTCAGGGCTGCCAGGGATTTTTTTATTCGCAGCTGACCCAGTCCACCTGTATCATCTATGCCTGCGGTATCAATAAGGATTAGCGGCCCGATGCCGTGAATCTCAATGCTCTTCTTCACAGGGTCAGTGGTGGTGCCGGCTATGTCTGAGACTATGGCAATGTCCTGCCCCACCAGGGCATTGATAAGTGAGCTCTTGCCCACATTCCTTCTCCCTAAAATACCCACGTGGGGTTTTGTATCTCTTCCTTTTGCTGTCATTGCAATAAAAGTAGCCAATCGGTCATATTGCCAGTGGTTTCGTCCTGTCTCCTGCTCATGTCACAACTGATGCCCGATCAGCCCTCTTCCTCCGACTCCGGGAGGGACAGCTTCCTGGAGCGTGATTCTGCCTCTATCTCTTCACTTTTCTTCTGAAGTTCATCTATTGAAATGATCTTGGCTCTTTTTTCGGTAGGCGGATTGAGTTTTTCCGATTTCTCGAACTCGATGACCTGGTTCCTGAGGTCTTCAGGCAGGTCTTTCTGGCTTCTCAGGACGATATCAATGAATTCTTCAGAAAAAAACTGGTCTACCTGGATGCGTCTCTTGGCCGTATGGGCAAACTTACCGATGATGCGGCATATGCTGTCACGGTCCTCAGGACTCAGCTTCTCTGCCAGATCATACTCCTCTATCTTTTTGAGCGACAGTATCACCGGCTCCAGGGCATCCTTGGTGATGACAAAGACGTCATAGTCGCCCAGCCTGTAGGTTAGCTGTTTAATCTTGTCAATAGTGTTGGTAGGCACAACCAGGAACATTGATTTCTTCACGTTATCCTGGCTGGCATATTTCTTCAGGTTGTCGGCCTGGGTTTTAATGTAGGTAGGGAAGTTGGAGAGATCATCGTTTGCCGGGCTCTTGGCATCAAAGATTATGTACTCGCCGCTGATCTCGATAGTATTGTCTGGATTACCCCTGAAGGGAACCTTTTCGATATAGTTCACGTGGTTAAGATCGCATATTCGGATAATGGCATTCTTAACATCAGCCTCATGCTCTGCCCACTGGCGCTTCATAGCCTCAAACCGCTCCTCCGATTCGCGCAGGCGCGCCTCATCGAGCCTTCTCCGCTCAGCCTCAAAGCTATCCTTGGTCTGGTTCAGCCTGGCTATATTCTCATTGAATACTCTTACGTTTTCTTCTTTTATGGCCTCAAAGGCTGATACTTTCTTTGTCAGCTCGCTTATTGTACCCGACTGTTCCCTCATTCTGCCGTTGAGCTCCTGGAGTTGCGCATCCTTGCGTTCCGACTGCAGTTCGATATCCCTGAACCTCTGTGCAAGGTTTTCATTGCGGGTAGAAACCTCAGTCAGGCGGTTCTTTATCCTGTCAAGATTTTCCCTGGTGGCTTCCAACTCCCGCGAAAGGGCCCGGTACTCCTCATATGCATCAATGCTGAGGTTTCTGAGCCTTTTCCAGCGGAAGAGCCTCTGCCAGAAGTTGAGCTCCCTGATACGGGCAAAGAAGAGGTTCAGTTTTTCCATGGAGACAAAGTTAATAAATCTGAGGAGGCTGAAGGAGACAACAAAGGATTTACCTCAGCAGCGCTGCAACGCACCAGAGCATGGGAGCCTGACCATGGAAATCGCCCGTGTTGCGTTTGCGGTTCATGTAATGGGACCGATCATTGCTGGTTCCTGTGCCTTCACATACCTCGGTCACATTATTGTTGTCGTCAATATATTCAACAAGTGAAAGCCATGCCTTCCTGGCGGCAGCGCCGTATGTTTTTTCATGGAGCCAGCCGTTTTTCACACCTGTGATCATGGCATAGGTGAACATGGCCGTGGATGAGGTCTCCTTCCAGAATTCGGGGTCATCTATCACCTGCCGCCACATGCCGTCTTCAGCCTGGTACTGAAGGAGGGTGGCCATCATCTTTGTATAACCTTCCATTATGCGGGGTCTGTCAGGGTGATCAGCAGGCATGGCACGCAGTATCTCGGCCATGCCGGCTGCCATCCATCCATTGCCACGGCCCCATGTAAAATGGGCTGATGGGGAATGATAAAAGAGGCCATTTTCCAGCTGGATGGTGTCAAGGTATAGTATCATCTCCTTCGCTGCGCGGTCAATGTACTTCCTGTCACCGGTTGCCCTGAAGGCCTGCGACTGCACTGCGGTTATCATGAACATGTCATCTATCCATATGCGTGTCTGCCATGTATAGCCCCGGTCAGCATAAGCTTTCTCTTCAGGCTCCGCATCTTCCGGCAGGGTCCACTGGGTGTCAGCATAGTAAAGCCCGGGATCGAGGTATTTTTTATTTCCGGTCTGAAGATACAGCTCAAGGGGTACAGAGCCGAAGACGTTGTTGTCAACGTGATTCGGTGGCGGAAGCAGATAGGCACGCGTTTCAAAAAGGGGTTCAAACCGATCCTGCAGTTTCGCCATCAGCTCCTTATTGCCGGAGATATCGGCAAACCAGAGACTGCCCAGCCAGGTGCAGGCCTCTGAGTAGACTATCTGGGTAGGTTCTTCCACGGAGGTTACATCACCGCTGCTCTTGTGCGGTGTGGCGAGGTACTTTTCTGCAAGCCTCAGGCCTGTCTCCTGCGGGGTGTAGCCCTCAGGCCAGGTTGTCAGATTATGGTTCTTCTGTGTTCTGCATGCTGATGCCAGCATGATGATGGCAATGAAGAAAACAATGTGCAAAATGTGTTTCATAATAAAATCTTTATAGATGCTTTTTAAGTTCATGGACTGTAGTTACATGAAAGATGTTGGCAAATTTCTTTTTTGCCGCCATCTCCGCCATGGCTCCCGAGACCACTATCTTCGTTTTACTGAATGCATTACTTAGCCTTGAAAGGTATGATTCAGGCCTTTCAAGGGGGAGACGGGTGAGAGAACCGGTTATCAGCAGGTGAGGATGCCATCTTTCAATCACATCGGCCAGTGCATTGTAGGGGGTCGACTGGCCGAGGTAGAGAATTTCATGACCGGCCTTACGGACAATAAATGCATAGAAGAGCAGGCCAAGCTCATGCCACTCGCCCTCAGGAAGGAAAAGCAGGACTCTTTTGGAATTACTGTGCCCGGCCGGCTGGAGGGAATCTGTTGCCACTATCAGTCTCTTGCGGAAGATATTTGACATGAAATGTTCCGCACCCACATCAACTGATCCTGTCTGCCACATCACGCCCACCCTCTTGAGGAATGGGAATACCACCCTCTCAAATGTTCCTTCTAAACCGATGCTGATTATTGACCTCATGAGGATCTCGGTTATCGCCTTTTCATTCAGGCTGGTCATTGCCACCAAGAGCGAATCAAGCTGTGTGCCGGTGTCGCCGGTGTCCGCACTCAGCATTGCAACCTGTGAGGCAATCTCTACGCCGGTCATTGTGGCAATCTTTGAGATCTTGAAGCCGTGGCGATAGAGAATTGAGATATTGATGATCCGCACCAGGTCATCATCATCATACCATCTCCTGTTGGTATCAGTGCGGTGAGGCTTTATGATCCGGTATCGGCGCTCCCAGATGCGGATGGTTCCCGCCCTGATCCCTGTCAGTTTTTCCAGTTCTGCAATTGTATAT
>CAZVLJ010000032.1:0-30382 GCA_964627825.1 uncultured Rikenella sp.
GTGGAGCTGGCGGGAGTCGAACCCGCGTCCAGGCAAGGCGACCATATGCTTTCTACATGCTTATCCTGCCTTGATTGTCGGGAGTGATGAGGTGACAGGCAACCGGATCACACCTTATCTCCTGTTATTTCACCGTCAGGCCGGAGAAACCATCGGGCTATCCCTGAGTTGCGTGCGCTTCCTTATCGGGTTGGTACAGGGCCTCACCGCCCGGGAAACGTCTCGTCCCAGCACCTTGTGCCGGGATAAAGCATAATCTACCTATCGGCAAATTACGCAGCAAGAGCGTAGTTAGACTCGCCAGTTATTGTTTTGTGACACAGGTTATAGAGTAGCGTCACCACCCTCTGCATGCTTACATACCACCGCTACTTGCTGTCAAAACCAGGTCAGCCCCATTTGTGGTATTAACAATGCAAAATTACTCAATTAAGCATTGCTCTGACAAAAGTACTCGCAAAAATCAGGCCGATTTCTTATCTTCACGGCAATACCAAAATTACAGAAATGGAAAAAAGAGTAAAGGTTGGCATCGTTCGCGAGACAAAAATACCACCAGACAGGAGAGTGCCTCTGACACCGGCCCAGGTTGTTGAACTGAAGGAAAAATACCCGTTCGTTGATTTCTATGTCCAGCCCTCTGATATCAGATGCTATACTGATGATGAATATAAGTATCTGAAAATCCCTTTGAAGGAAGACCTGAGCAATTGTGATATTCTCATGGGTGTAAAGGAGGTGGACAAGAGGGTATTCATTCCCGGGAAAACATACCTCTTCTTTGCTCATGTGGCCAAGAAACAGGAACATAACCTGGAGATGCTGCGCCAGATACTCAGGCAGAATGTAAAGGTGATAGATTATGAATACCTGACCACTGACAAGGGACAGCGGGTTGTTGCCTTCGGTCGCTGGGCCGGCATTGTTGGCGCTTATAACGCATTGCGGGCCAGGGGTATTAAATCAAACAGGTTCAGGCTGAAGCCTGCCTACCAGTGCCATGATCTGAACGAGATGTGGGCCGGCCTGAGGCTGATACAGCTCAAACCCGGGCTGAAGATACTGGTGACCGGGGAGGGACGGGTGGCAAACGGCGCCATGGAGACGCTGGCCAACTGCGCCAACCTGCATAAGGTATCCCCCGGGGAGTTCCTGACAATGGAGTATGATGTGCCGGTGGTCTGCCAGGTGGGCCCGCAGCACTATGTGAAACACCATGACGGCAGACCGTTCGACTTTAATAACTTCATCCAGCATCCGGAGGACTACCGCTCCGATTTCCTGAAATTCACCCGGGTCACCGATGTGCTTATCACCGGGCACTTCTGGGACCCGAAATCGCCCGTCTTCTTTACCCGGGAGGATGTAGAAAAACCTGATTTTAAAATATCAGTGATAGGAGACATCAGTTGTGATATTGACGGACCCATACCAACCACTCTCAGGGCTACAACCATTGCTGAGCCGTTCTATGGGTATAACCGCCACAGACATTGCGAGGAGGAAGCATTCACCAAACCTGACAATATTTCTGTCATGTCTATTGACAACCTCCCTGGGGAGTTGCCCAGGGATGCTTCGGGCGATTTTGGCAAGCAGCTGATTGACAATGTCCTTCACGATCTCTTCAATGGTCATGACTCACCCATGATCCAGCGTGCCACTATAACCTCGGGCGGAAAGCTTGAGCCTCAGTACCGGTACCTGGCTGACTGGGTTTATCCTGACGGTGAAAGCCTATGATGCGCATTGTCATCTGTGGTCCCGCCCATCCTTATCGTGGAGGCATAGCAGCTTACAATGAGAGGCTTGCACAGCAGATGCTGCAGGAGGGTGATGCTGCTGCCATCTATACCTTCAGGCTGCAGTATCCCTCATTCCTCTTCCCGGGCAAGACACAGTATGATCATGGTTATGCACCTGAGGGTGTTCTCATAACGCGTGCCATCAACTCTGTCAATCCCTTCAACTGGTTTACAATAGGCCTGCGCCTGAGGCGCACAAGGCCTGACCTGGTCATCATGCGCTACTGGCTGCCGTTCCTCGCACCGGCACTGGGTTGCATAGCCCGGCTGGTGAGGAGCAATCGTCAGACGAGGGTCATTACCATATTCGATAATGTGATTCCGCATGAAAGACGGTTTGGCGACAGGCTGTTAACCAGGTTCTTTGTGAAAAGCATTGACGGAGCCCTGGTGATGACCAAAGCGGTGGAGGAGGATCTGAGGCAGTTCTCGGCAGTGATGCCGTGCGTCATCTCGCCGCACCCGCTGTTTGATAACTACAGTGTGCCGGTGTCGCGGGCGGAAGCTGTTGTGCGACTGAAGCTCTGCCCTGCTGACAGGTTCATGCTCTTCTTTGGCTTCATCAGGGAGTACAAGGGACTTGATCTGCTGCTGAAGGCTATGGCTGAACAGTGCGTCCGTGATCTGGGAGTGAAGCTTATAGTAGCAGGTGAATTCTACGAAAACGAAAAACCCTATTTTGACCTGATCCACGAGCATGACCTGGCCGACAGAATAATAATCCACTCTCACTTTATAAGTGATGATGAGGTCAAGTACTACTTCTCAGCAGCGTCACTGGTGGTGCAGCCCTACCGCAGCGCCACGCAGAGCGGTGTCACACAGGTGGCTTACTTCTTCAACAAACCCATGGTGGTGACCAATGTCGGGGGACTGGCGGAGATAGTACCTGACGGCAGGTGTGGCTATGTTGTGGAACCTGATCCCGTTGCAATTGCAAATGCCATATGTGACTTCTTTAACGGGAGGGAGGACAGGTTCACCGGGGGCATCGAGGAGCAGAAAAAGCTATATTCCTGGGACAGACTGACGGAAGCCATCCGCAGCCTGGCAAGAGATGTGCAGAGAAACAGGCAATAGGCAGTCTTCAATCTTCAGCCTTCAGTTATTCAGCTACTTAGTGACTGCTGACTGCCGACTGGAGACTGTTCTCAGTCCTTCAGATTCAGTTTCTCCCTGACCAGGTAACGGTTACGGTCAGGGGAGTGGCGGTTGACAAGTTCGGCAAGGAAACCGGTCAGGAAGAGGAATGAGCCTATAATCATAACTGCAAGGGCGATATAGAAATAGGGGCTGTCAGTTACCAGCGGTGCCCGCATATCATTCCAGACAAATACCAGTTTGCGTATACCAAGGTAGGCGGCCATGATGAATCCCGCAATGAACATCAGGGTTCCTATTGTTCCGAAAAAGTGCATCGGGCTCTTGCCGAACCTGGTGATGAAGCTGATGGTCAGCATGTCAAGGTATCCCTTCAGGAACCTGTCAAGTCCGTACTTGGTGACCCCGTACTTGCGGGCACGGTGCTGAACCACCTTCTCTCCGATCTTCCTGAATCCTGCCTCACGCGCCAGCATGGGGATATACCTGTGCATCTCGCCATAAACCTCAATACTTTTCACAACTTCAGCGTCATAGGCCTTGAGCCCGCAATTGAAGTCGTGCAACCTGATCCCGGAGAATTTTCTTGCCGTGTAGTTGTAAAGCTTTGAAGTGGTTCGCTTGATAAAAGGGTCATACCTCTTCTTCTTCCATCCTGAGATGATATGGTATCCCTCCTTACTGATCATTCTGACCAGTTCGGGTATCTCATCGGGACTGTCCTGCAGATCGGCATCCATGGTTATGACCACTTCACCGCTGGCCGCTTCAAACCCGGTCTGCAGCGCTGCCGCCTTGCCGTAGTTACGCCGGAAGCGTACGCCCCTGATACGGCTGTTGCTTCCTGAGAGGTGTTTTATCACCTCCCAGGTGTTGTCAGCACTGCCGTCGTCAATAATAATAATCTCATAATCAATTGATGACCCGGTACATACCCTGTCAATCCACTCTGCCAGCTCAGGCAGCGATTCCGCTTCGTTATAGGCGGGAACTACTACGGAGAGATCCATATTTACTGCTGTGGTTCTTCCTCAGCCTCTTCGAGGAGAGGATTGCCCTTCTTCATTACAAAGAGTGAAACTATGAGAGAGAGGATCAAACCGTAGAAGACGCTGTTGATTATTCCCATCAGGGCTGTGAACCAGGGCTTCATCATCTTGGCCTGCATAGCCAATGCCTGGTCAATAGCCTCCTCGGGAAGACCTTTTGCAATCAACTTCTCCTCGGCAAAAGCGAGCGATTTGTCCATCAGTCCCGGGTCAATGAATGCATAGAGCACATATACATATATTGCTGTGATAATGGCTGCATACAGGTTCATGATCACACCGGCACCGACTGATCTGCCATAGGAGATGTACCCGTTGTTGTAATGATCACGGTAGGAGCGAAGCAGAAAGAACAGAACGACGAGACTGAGCAGCAGGCTCGGCAGGATGGTCCATGACTTGAAAGTGAGATCAAACATGTAGGTTAACACTGAGAATCCAACGCCTATCAGACCGAGAATGATCCCATAGTTAAGAGTCTCTTTCCAGATTGACTTTTTAGCTTCCATTTTAATGCATTTTGAGATTTTGAAAACAAATATACTTTATTTGACGGAATCAGAACGCCAAAGAAAGAGTAACCATTATTTGGTACAGGCCGTAAAAGTTGCTATTTTTGTGCGGGGTAAGTCTCATACGACCAGCTCCCTTTGAACTCCCCCAGGGTCGGAAGGCAGCAAGGGTAGAAGGTTGTAGCGGTGCGATGTGAGTAGCTTACCCTCTTTTTTGATCCCCTGTCATCAGAAGTTTATATATTTGCCGTCACTTTAATCAAAAAAGGATGCTGATCAGGATATACCCGGAAAATCCGAACCCCGACTATGTGCGCAGGGTCACATTCGTGCTGGAACAGGGCGGTATAGTGATCTATCCTACTGATACTATCTATGCGATGGGATGTGATATCGGGGCCGTTAAAACAATTGAACGGATAGCGCGGTTCAAGGGGCTCAATCCGGGGAATCCGGATATGTCTATGATATTTGAGTCAATGAGCCAGCTCTCTGAATATACAATCATTCATGACAACAATCTCTTCAGGTTGCTGAAGCGAAACCTGCCGGGCCCGTTCACTTTCATTGTCCCCGCGAACAACAAGATTCCCGCGATGTTCAAACACCGCAAGAAGACGCTGGGAATCAGGATCCCTGACAACAGGATTACCCTGGCCATCGTACGTGACCTGGGACGGCCGCTGATGACCACCTCAATCCATGAAGATGATGAGATCATAGAATATATCACTGATCCTGAGCTTATTCATGAGAAATACAGTGATTTTGCCGACCTGGTTGTGGATGGCGGTTACGGCAGGAACGAGCCCTCTACGGTGGTTGACTGCACCAGGCCTGAGCCTGTCATTCTGAGGCAGGGGACAGGAATTCTTGAGATGTAACCCGGTGGCTGCAATTTTCAGCGGCGATCAGACGTAAAGAATTTATTCAGCTTGTCGAAGGCAGAGGGAAGTGCAAACACAACCACCTTATCTCCGGCATTTATGAGTGTGTCACCGGTGGCTATGTAAGGCTTGTAGTTGCGTATACCCCCTCCGACGATGGCATCCCTGGGAAAGTCTATCAGCTTGAGCGGCCCGCCAGTGATACGTGCATTTTCAGGGACATTATATTCAATCACCTCGGCATCGGTTCCGGTCATCATCTTCACCTGTGTGACGTAAGGGTTCATGGTGTGGCGGAAGATGCGGCTGGCAGTAGCAATCTTCTTGTTGATTATGGTGTCAATCCCTGAGTTCTCCGCAAGGTTTATATATTCCATGTTCTCCACTTCGGCAATGGTCTTCATCACTCCTGTCTTCTTTGCCAGCAGGCAAGCGAGGATATTTGTTTCCGAATTACCTGTCACCGCCACAAAGGCGTCCATGTGCTGGAGGCCTTCTTCTGTCAGCAGGTCTCCGTCCCTGCCGTCACCATGAATCACCAGTGTCTCCTCCAGTGTCTCCGCCAGGTGATGGCACTTTTCAAGGTTAGAGTCGATCAGTTTTACCTGACAGTGATCCTGCAGCTTGAGCGCAATGTGCCTGCCGATACGACTGCCTCCAAGGATCATTACGCTCTTGGCCTGCACGTTGCGTTTGCCTGAGAACTTCATCAGTTCAGATATTCCCTCTTTGGTTGAGATTACGAACGCAAGGTCACCCTCCTTGAACTCCTCCTTGCCGCGGGGAATGATTGTTTTTTCCTTTCTCTTGATTGCCACGGCGCGGTACTCTATTGACTTCAGTGAATTAGTAACCTCCTCAAGAGTGCGGTCCAGCACCGGTGCGTTCTTCTCAAGCTTCTGGACATAGAGGGAAAGCAGTCCTCCGGCAAAATCCATGAATTCGGTGGTGCCTGTCTCCTTCAGCAGGTTTATGACCTCCTTGGCTGCAATGAGCTCCGGGTAGATAAGGTGGTCTATGCCCATCTCACGGAAGAACTCTTTATTGACACGTTCAAGATACTCCATGTTGTCAACGCGTGCAATGACTTTCCTGGCTCCGAGCCGCTTTGCCAGTATGGCTGCCGAGATGTTCGTGTCTTCGTAATGGGTCACCGCTATGAAGAGGTCAGTGTTCTTCCTGACAGCTTCCTTGAGTATATTCAGGGAGGTGGCTGATCCTTCATAGGTCAGCACGTCAATGGCGGCGTCAACAGGCTTGAGACGCTCCACTTCCGAGTCGATCAGTATTATTTCGTGTTCGCTCTGCGAGAGCATCCTGGCAAGATGTGTTCCCACCTCACCTGCACCTGCAATAACTATTCTCATTTCAGAAAGGATAAAACCTGGGCAAAGTTAAATAAAAGTAATGTTACCCGGGCTCAATAAGCACAATCTTTAGACCACGGGTAAAAGCATGCTTTTGCACTTCAGCAGGTATCTTACCATCCGCTGATGGCACCAGCAGCACTCTGCCAAACTGTCTTACCGCCAGCTTTTTGCCTCGTATATTGTAAGTTACGATTCTGTTATGCTGCATTTCTCCTGCCGTTTTGATGGTGTTGCAGGTGAGCAGCAGCATTGCCGCTACAAGGAGAGGCCTGAGGGTGAGCCTCTTGCGGTGAAGAAGTGTTGTCAGTAGCAGCGCCATGGTCAAAGTCAGCATGATTGTTTCAGAGGCGGACATGCCGATGTTTGTGATTACCCCGTGTTGTGCGGAGCTTATGAGACCTGTATAATCCAGGGTGAAAGCCGCCAGCCGGTCAAGAAGCAGAGCAATTAATGACGAGGCAGGAGGGAGGGGGGAGGTGATGATGAGTAGCATGGTCATCAGCACTATCAGGAATGTGATGGGGATGATGAGTATATTTGTAACCAGAAAGAGCAGCGGGAAGATATTGAATAGCCTGATTGAGAGCGCCATGGTGCCAGCCTGTGCCACCATGGACAGGGCTGTTATCTGCCACAGGTAATTGAGTATCCGGTTCTTTACCCTGACAAGGCGATAGAGGACGCTGTAGAAGGTGATGATGAAACCCACAGCCAGGTATGAGAGCTGAAATCCCGCCTCGAAGATCACCCCGGGATGAATAGTGATGAGAATGAATGCCGAAGCCAGGAGGCTGTTCATGCCAGCTGCCGGGCGATGCATCAGGGAACCTGCCTGGAGAAAGGTGAACATGATTGTTGCACGCAGCACCGAGGGTGACATGCCGGTGATAAAGGCAAAGGCCCAGAGTGCAGGCACGATGATCAGCACCCTGATCTTCTTCAGTTTACTGCGGAGGAAAAAGAGAAGCCACGAAAGAGCCATGCTGATCATACCCACATGCAGTCCCGAGACTGCCATTATATGCATTGCTCCCGCCCTTGAGAAACTGGTGAGCCGCTCCTTCTCAAGATACTCCTTGTCGCCTATCGTCAGGGCGATTATCAGACCAAGTTCATCACCCTGCAGACCGGAACTGCGGAACAGGTCAGTCATGCGCCTGGCTGCTATCAATGAGCTTTCACGGAGTGAGTGGCGTTCACCGGTCATGTATCCGGTGATGTCAGAAGGTCTGAAAAAGGCCATCTGTTTTATGCCCCGGCCTTCCAGCCATCGGCTGTAGTTGAATTCGCAGGGGTTGCCGTTGTTTGCCACGCTGACGGGCCTGATATTCAGCCTCAAAATGTCTCCCGGCCTCCAGCCTGAAGGGATAGTATCAGTAATGAACCAGAGTAGCATTGATCCGCGGCGACGGATAAGGGAGTCGCCTTCACCCACGCTGATCAGCCTGGCCTTCAGTGAGCAACCGCTGTTGCTTTTCTCAGGGTATTCGGAGAGGCGAAGTGTAACCTCCTGCCTTTCTCCCGCCAGCACCGATGGCCTTGTACGTTCCCCGGTTCGCAGCAGATAGCCTGCTGCCACCAGGAACAGGAGGATGGCAGCGCCAAAGAGAATATCTGACTGATAACCGGAGTGAAGCAGGCGTATGGTCATCAGCACCAGCGCGAGGATGAAAGTGGCTGCGGCAACAACCGAGATGTGCGGCAGATATTCCGCCACAAGCACACCTGCACACAAAGGCAGGCAAAGCCTCAGGAAAGGTATCTCCCTGGTTTGCACGGGTCAGCAGCTTTTGACCCATGAAAGTTAAGAAAAGAAATAATGAACTGCAAGGGCACTCTTCTACCTGCGGTTAGGAAGGATGGTGCGGTAGCTGGCTTCAAATTTCCCTCTGCTGATGTCATGCAGCCTGCCCTTCATGAGCCTGCGGCGCAGCGGGTTGAGCCTGTCAGTGAAGAGTATGCCGTCAAGATGATCATACTCATGGAGTACAACCCTGGCCTTATAGCCGGTATAAACCTCATCATGGAAGTTCCATTGCGGATCATAATACTGAATGCGTATCTCTGATTCACGGTCCACCTCTTCATTAATGCCCGGAATACTGAGACATCCCTCATTCATGGGAACCTTCTCACCCTTACGCTCCACAACCTTCGGATTGATGAAAGCCTGCCTGAAATCTTTCATCTCAGGGTGATCACCGGCCAGCGGTTCACCGTCAATGACGAAGAGCCTGACGGACCTGCCAACCTGTGGCGCTGCAAGCCCCAGTCCATCAGATTTGTACATTGTCTCAAACATATCCTCAATGAGTTTGTCCAGGTCAGGGAAATTTCGGTCAATATCCTGTGCTACCTTACGCAGAACCGGGTGTCCGTATACGTAAATTGGGAATATCATTATACTGTTTCAGTTTCTGTTCTTGTTCTCAATACTCTTCAGCCACCCCTGCAGGATGAGTGAGGCGCTGATGCGGTCAGCCATCGCTTTGTCACGTCTTCCGCTCCTGCTCACCCCTCCGTCAATCATTGTTTGAAGGGCGATCTGCGAGGTGAATCGCTCATCAGTAAGGTGCAGCGGTATGTCCGGAAAGACCTTTCTGAACCTTGCTATGAACGGATCGATGTATTTTATGCTGTCACTGGGCATATTGTTCATGGTTACAGGGTATCCTATCACCACGTCGGTTACATTCTCCCGCGGGATATAATCGCGGAGGAAGGCCTCCAGCCCGGCTGACGGCACTGTCAGCAGGGGAGAGGCGATGATCCTCATGGGGTCAGTCACTGCCACCCCGCACCTCTTTCTGCCATAATCTATTGCCAGTGCCCTGCCCATTTTCTATTGTCAGTCTCTCTGCGGTAAAACCATTATAATTATGTTGCAAATTTATCGATTTTGCGGGAGATAAAAAAGAGAGCCGGGTTGCCCCGGCTCTCTTTTGAATTGTTTTCCAGCTTATTCTGCGTGTGTTTCGGCTTCTGCGTCTGCACCGGCAGGAGCATAATCCATCTCAGAAAGTCGCTTGTAATTGTTATACCTCCATTTGGCATTCTCCTCCGCCTTCTTGAAGAGTACGTCGGCTTCAGCCGGGAAGTCCTTCAGCAATGAGGTGTAACGAACCTCTGACCTGAGGAAGTCCTGGAACTTGCTCCAGTCAGGCTCCTTGGAGTCGAGCTGGAACGGATTCTTTCCTTCTGCCTCAAGGCGCGGGTCGAACCTGTAGAGGTGCCAGTATCCGGCTGTTACTGCATCTTCGGCCTGCTGCTGTGATTTGCCCATGCCGTTGCGAAGGCCGTGGTTGATACAAGGCGAATATGCAATGATCAGTGACGGGCCCGGATACTCCTCGGCTTCACGTATAGCCTTGAAGTACTGGTTCTGACTTGATCCCATTGCCACCTGTGCCACATATACATAACCGTATGTAATTGCCATCTGGCCGAGATCCTTTTTGCGGATCTTCTTGCCTGAGGCTGCGAACTTGGCCACTGCTCCTGCGGGGGTAGACTTGGATGCCTGTCCTCCTGTGTTGGAATAGACCTCGGTGTCAAGCACGAGCACGTTGATATCTTCGCCTGAGGCCAGCACGTGATCAAGGCCGCCATATCCGATATCATAGGCCCAGCCGTCGCCGCCGAACACCCAGAATGATCTCTTGATCAGGTATTTTTTCATGTCAAGGATCTCTTTGCAAACCGGAGCTTTGTCCTTTTCACAGGCCGCAATCACCTTATCGGAGACTGCCCTGGTTGTTTTGGCATTATCTCTTTCAGCTATCCACTCATTGAATGCTGCAACTGTCTCCGGAGCGAGGCCACTGCCAAGGTTTTCCTTCATGAGGCGCTCAATACGTTCCCTTATGCGAGTTGCTCCAAGCATCAGGCCGAAGCCATACTCGGCATTGTCCTCGAAGAGCGAGTTGGCCCATGCCGGTCCGTGACCGTTCTTGTTGGTGGTATAGGGCATTGAGGGAGCCGAGCCGCCATATATTGATGAGCAGCCCGTAGCATTTGATATAACCATGCGGTCACCGAAGAGCTGGGTGACAGCCTTGATGTAAGGTGTCTCACCGCAGCCTGCGCATGCGCCAGAAAACTCAAAGAGAGGTTGTGCAAACTGGGAGTTCTTGACATTGGTGTACTTGTCAACAATGTTGTCCTTGTATCCTACCTTCTCATGCATGTAGGTCCATCTGTCTGCTTCAGCAAGCTGTGTCTCCAGCGGTTTCATTATCAGGGCTTTCTGCTTGGAGGGACATACATCGGCACAGTTGCCGCAACCGGTACAGTCATAGACGCTGACCTGTATCCTGAACTTATGGCTCTTGGTATTGCCTATACCCTGCTTGGCCACGGTACCTTCCGGTGCTGCTGCCAGCTCCTCATCGGTGAGGAGGAAGGGACGGATGGCTGCGTGAGGACAGACATAGGAGCACTGGTTGCACTGTATACAGTTGTCCACCTGCCACTCAGGCACGTTGACGGCAACACCACGTTTCTCATAAGCAGCCGTTCCTGCGGGGAAGGTGCCGTCCTCACGGCCGACAAACGTACTTACCGGCAGATCATCGCCCCTGAGTCCGTTGATAACATCTGCCACCTCACTGATAAAGGCAGGTTTGCCGTCTTCACCCTTTACAGCAGTAACCTTAATATCAGCCCATTCAGCAGGGATCTCAACCTTTGCCACTTCGCCGCCGCGGTCAATGGCATTATTGTTCATCCTGACAACGTTCTCACCCTTCTTGCCGTAAGCCTTGACCACGGCATGCTTCATCTCGTCAACAGCCAGCTTGTAAGGAATAACTTCCGATACCTTGAAGAAGGCGCTCTGCATGATGGTGTTGGTCCTGGTGCCGAGCCCCAGCTCTTCAGCCAGGTTTGTTGCATTGATGATATAGAAATTGATATCATTCTCAGCCATGTACTTCTTCATATGGTCAGGCAGCTTGCTTTTGGTCTCTTCTGCATCCCATATGGAGTTCAGCAGGAAGGTGCCGCCCTTCTTGAGTCCTCTCAGCATGTCATACTTGTCAAGATATGCCGGCACGTGGCAGGCCACGAAGTCAGGCGTGTTGACAAGATAGGGCGAACGGATGGGATGATCACCGAAACGGAGGTGTGATGTGGTTACACCGCCTGATTTCTTTGAGTCATAGGCGAAATAAGCCTGGCAGTACTTATCAGTAGTTTCTCCGATAATCTTGATGGAGTTCTTGTTGGCTCCGACGGTACCGTCAGAACCTATGCCGTAGAACTTGGCTGAATAGGTGCCCTTGTGGCTTACGTTGATCTCGGGAGTGACAGGCAGCGACCTGAAGGTCACGTCGTCAACGATACCAACGGTAAACTGGTTCATCGGTTCAGCCTTCTTCATGTTCTCAAAAACGGATATCATCTGTGCAGGGGTGGTGTCCTTGGAGCTGAGCCCGTAGCGTCCGCCCAGGATAACCGGCTGCATCTTTTGGCCGTAAAATACGTCCCTGACATCGAGATAGAGAGGTTCACCGTTGGCTCCGGGTTCTTTGGTGCGGTCAAGCACGGTGATTCGTTTTACGCTCTTAGGGAGAACGTTGAAGAGATATTTTGCCGAGAAGGGCCTGTAGAGGTGGCAGGTGATCAGGCCAACCTTCTCACCTTTAGTCTCAGCCAGATAGTCTATAACCTCCTTGATGGTCTCGGTCACTGAACCCATGGCAATAACTATGTTCTCAGCATCGGGGGCACCGTAATAGGTGAAAGGCTTGTATGTGCGCCCCGTGATGGCCGAGATCTGCTCCATGTACTCATTGACGGTGTCGTCAAGATTGGTGTAGAAGGGATTGGATGCTTCCCTGGCCTGGAAGAAGATGTCAGGGTTCTGTGCAGTACCCCTGGTAACCGGTTTTTCCGGATTGAGGGCTCTCTCACGAAATTCTCTGAGAGCATCCATATCCACCAGCTTTTTTATCTCATCCATCTCCATCTCTTCGATCTTCTGTATCTCGTGTGATGAACGGAATCCGTCAAAGAAATGCAGGAAGGGCACTCTTGATCTGATAGAGGCCAGGTGTGCCACGCCGGCGAGGTCCATAATCTCCTGGATGCTGCCGGTGGCCAGCAGGCCGAACCCTGTCTGACGGGTAGCATAGATGTCACTGTGGTCACCAAAGATTGACAGGGCATGTGCAGCCACTGTACGTGCACTGACGTGAAAAACTCCCGGGAGGAGCTCTCCGGAGATCTTATACATGTTGGGGATCATAAGAAGAAGCCCCTGTGATGCTGTGAAGGTTGACGTCAGGGCTCCTGACTGAAGTGAACCGTGAACTGCTCCTGCAGCTCCGGCTTCACTCTGCATCTCAACTACTTTTACCTCCTCACCGAAGATGTTCTTCCGTCCGTGAGCCGCCCACTCATCAATGTATTCAGCCATGGTGGAGGAAGGGGTAATGGGATAGATGCAGGCCACCTCGCTGAACATATAGGCTATGTGCGACGCTGCCTGGTTTCCGTCACAAGTGATAAATTTTTTTGTTGCCATTTCTGATTATAAGTAATTTTTGATCAAATAACCTTGAAAAATTAAACTGCAAAGGTACTCATTTTTCATGAGACTTTTACTCGCTGTTCATTGAGATGAGGAACTCCTCATTGGACCGTGTCTGGGTTATGCGGTCACGCAGAAACTCCATTGCTTCTACAGAGTTCATGTCAGTGAGGTAGTTCCGCAGGATCCAGATCTTGTTGAGCATATTCTTGTCAAGAAGCAGGTCTTCACGCCTGGTACTTGAAGCCGGGATGTCAATAGATGGGAATATCCTCCTGTTAGAGAGCTTGCGGTCAAGCTGCAACTCCATGTTGCCTGTGCCCTTGAACTCCTCAAAGATAACGTCGTCCATCTTTGAACCCGTGTCTGTAAGGGCTGTTGCGATTATTGTCAGCGAGCCTCCGTTTTCAATATTCCTGGCTGCGCCGAAAAACCGTTTTGGTTTATGCAGTGCGTTTGAATCAACTCCGCCGGAGAGCACCTTGCCGGATGCCGGGGCTATAGTGTTGAATGCCCTGGCGAGGCGTGTGATGGAGTCAAGCAGGATAACCACGTCATGACCGCACTCAACAAGCCTCTTAGCCTTCTCCTGTACGATGGTTGCTATGCGCACGTGCCTTTCCGCCGGCTCGTCAAAGGTAGAGGCAATGACCTCGGCGTTGACGTTGCGTGCCATCTCGGTTACTTCCTCGGGGCGCTCGTCAATGAGCAGGATCATCAGGTAGACCTCCGGGTGGAATTTGGCAATTGCATTTGCAATATCCTGCAGGAGTATTGTCTTTCCGGTCTTGGGCTGGGCAACAATGAGGCCGCGCTGACCTTTACCGATAGGGCAGAACATGTCAACTATGCGGACCGAAAGGTTGCCTTCGCCGGGCTTGCACAGAGTGAATTTCTCATTGGGGAAAAGAGGGGTGAGGTAATCAAACGGCACCCTGTCACGAATGTAGTCAGGTGACCGGCCGTTGATCTCTTCCACCTTTATCAGCGGAAAGTACTTCTCTCCTTCACGCGGGGGACGGATGGTGCCCCTGATGGTGTCTCCGGTTTTGAGACCGAAGAGTTTTATCTGCGACTGTGAAACATATATGTCATCAGGAGAGCTGAGGTAGTTGTAGTCAGGCGAACGGAGGAAGCCATATCCGTCAGGCATTATCTCCAGCACTCCTGTATTAGCTACGATACCTTCAAAGTCATAAGGCTTTTCCTTTTTCTCTTCTCTGACCGGCTCACTCACTTCAGCCTGAGTCTCGGGTGTTTCTGTTGCTGCAGGAGGTATGACCACGCCATTATCCCGGGCGGCAGCCTTTTCCAATATCTTCGGATCAATATCCGGGTCTGTCATCCTGCCCAGGTCCTGATCATTGGTGCTGGGGGCTTCGGAAGCAAAAAGAAGATTATCTGCCGGCGGCTGATTCTGTCCGTTCTGCTGGTAAGTGTTCCTGGATCCGGACTGGCCTGCTGACTGCGGCGTCTCTTCCTTTCCGGCGACGGGAGCCTGCTGTTGCTGACGCTGGGCTCCGGTGTCACCCCTCTGCTGTCCCTGCTGGTCATCTCTGTATGTACGTGGACGTTTGTTGCGGTTCTGCTGCCATTGCTGCTGTTGCTGCTGTTTTGGCTGCTGTCCCTGCTGCTGAGGTTTCTGGCCCTGCTGCTGGCCCTGCTGCTGGCCTTGCTGCTGAGGTTTCTGGCCCTGCTGCTGACCTTGCTGTTGAGGCTTGTGACCCTGTTGCTGGCCTTGCTGCTGAGGCTGCTGCTGACTCCGGGATTGCTGCCCCTGCTGCTGTTGTGCCTTGGGCTGGTCTCCCTGTTGCCTGGTTTGCTGAGTTTGTTTCTGACTCTTTTTCTGGCCAGGCTTTTCCGCAGGTTTAGGCTTCTGTTGCTGGCTGCCACGGTCCTGTTTACGGTCTGACTGCTGGCTTTCATTCCTGCCGCCCTTGCGTGTTTCGGCAGCATCAATGGCCTGCTGGTCAAGGATCTTGTATATCAGATCCTGTTTCTTGAGGAGTTCAACCCTCTTAATTTTGAGCTGTTTCGCTATCTCCCGCAATTCGGGAACAAGCATCTCGCTCAGTTCAAGAATATCATGCATGTTGTAGAATGTGTAGTAAAATTATTTTCGAAAGTTTTGGTGAAGTGAAGTGGGGAATGAAGCAATCCCTCCGACAGATTAACTGACTCGCGTCATTATTTCGGTGCAAGTTTAAATAATAATTGGTTCAAATACAAATTAAGAGGACAAAAATTTGATTGGCTGAGACTTTTTAGCAGTGCTGTATAGCAGATAATTACTCATTTTTTACAAATATGTGCATATTGCTTGTTTTTCTGAGAAGTTTTCGCTAAAATTGTAAGCTTTTGCTTAAAGAAATGGCGGAAGGCATGTTAATTTATTGTCAATGCGTCAGTTAAAGATAACAAAGCAGGTCACCAACCGTGATACTCCATCTCTTGATAAATATTTACAGGAGATAGGTAAGGTTGAACTGATATCGCCTGACGAGGAGGTTTCTCTTGCGCGCCGGATACGGACTGGTGATCATGATGCACTGGCAAGGCTTGTCAAGGCCAATCTCAGGTTTGTAGTTTCTGTTGCAAAGCAATATCAGAATCAGGGGATGACCCTTCCTGACCTTATCAATGAGGGCAACCTGGGTCTGATCAAAGCCGCGCAGAGATTTGACGAGACACGCGGGTTCAAATTCATATCATATGCTGTTTGGTGGATAAGGCAGGCTATCCTGCAGTCGCTTGCAGAACAGGCGAGGATAGTCAGGCTGCCTGTTAACAAGATAGGTTCCATAAACAGGATCAACCGGGCATACTCCAAGCTGGAGCAGGAGTATGAGCGTGAACCCTCGGCGCAGGAGATAGCTGATCTTCTTGAGATTGCACCCGAGGATGTCAAGGAGGCCATACGCACCAACGGCCGTACCCTGAGCATGGATGCGCCCATCAGTTCGGAGGAAGACAACAACATGTATGACGTGATGCAGAATGAAGACACGCCGAGTCCTGACCGTAACCTCATCAATGAATCACTCTCATATGAGATAGAAAAAGCCCTGAGCACCCTCTCGCCCCGCGAGGCCAGGGTACTTAAACTATATTTTGGCATCGGAATGAAGCATCCCTTTACTCTTGAGGAGATAGGGGAAGAGCTGAAGCTGACAAGGGAGAGAGTGAGACAGATTAAGGAAAAAGCCATCAAGCGTATACAGTTCACTACCCGTTGCCGGATACTGAAATCATACCTGGGATAGAAACAGAACCGCTATTCTCTCTGACATGAGCCATCTTGTTGCACCCTCCCTTCTTGCTGCCGATTTTGCCAACCTCGCGTCCGAGGTGGAGATGATCAATGAGAGTGAAGCTGACTGGCTTCACCTTGATATAATGGACGGTCTGTTCGTACCCAATATCTCATTTGGCTTCCCGGTAATGGAGGCGGTGCGTGACCTGTCTGTCAAGCCGCTTGACGTTCATCTGATGATAATGGAGCCCGACAGGTACCTGGAACGGTTCCGGGAAGCAGGTGCTTCAACGCTGACGGTACACTATGAGACCTGCAAGCACCTGCATCGTACGGTCACTGAGATACGCAGGCTGGGTATGAGAGCCGGAGTAACTCTCAATCCTCATACGCCAGTCATGGTGCTGAAAGACATCCTTCCCTATATTGATATGGTCCTGCTTATGACAGTTAATCCGGGTTACGGAGGGCAGACCTTCATTCCCGGCAGCATCAACAAGATAGGTGAGCTGCGCAGTATGATAGATGAGGAGGGGTATGATGTCCTGATAGAGGTTGACGGCGGTGTTGATCTGCAGAATGCACCGGTGCTTGTACATGCGGGTGTTGATGTGCTGGTGGCCGGCAGCACGGTCTTTTCTTCGTCTGATCCCGCGGAGGTCATCCGCAGGCTGAAGATGCCGGTGTGAACAGGTCTGTCTGCCGGCATGGGACAGGTCTGCTTTCCGGTGCCATAATCACTTCTCTTTCAGACGGCTCTCAATCCATGAGAACATATTCTCTTTCTGTGAGGCATCAAACCAGCTTATGTCATTATCCCTGTTCCACCAGGTGAGCTGCTTCCGGGCATAGCGCCTGGTGTTCCTCCTGATGAGTATTATGGCTTCCTCACGGGTGATCTCCCCGTCAAACCACCTGAACATCTCACGATAACCCACAGTATTCAGAGCATTGAGGCCTCTGTACCTCATCAGTGACCGGGCCTCCTCCTCAAGCCCCTCACTGACCATTCTGTCAACCCTTGAGTCTATGCGGCGGTAGAGTTCTCCACGCTCGCGTGTAAGACCGGCTTTTATGATCCGGAAATTGCGCTCCCTTACCGGCGCTGTGAGGAACGAGGAGTACGGCCTGCCGGTGCTTTCAGTGATCTCCAGTGCACGCAGGATACGTCGGGGATTATGAAGATCAACCTTTGCATAATAGGCCGGATCAACCATCTTCAGGGCTAACCGTAAGCCGGCTATGCCATCCCTGCTGTACATCTCAGCATATCTCTGCCTTACCGCCGGATCAGTGTCAGGGATATCATCCATTCCCCTGCAGATGGCATCCATGTAGAGCATTGATCCGCCTGTCATCACAACAACCGGGTTTTTCGGGAAGAGGGAGGAAAGGAGTCCGGTCACATCCCTCTCAAAGAGGCTGACGCTGTAATAGTCAGTGACAGAGATAAATCCTATGAAGTGGTGCTTCGCCAGTGCTAACTGCTCCTCGCCAGGAGCAGCGGTGCCAATCTTCATCTCGCGATAGAATTGTCTGGAGTCGCATGAGATGATGTCACAACCGTGCCGGCGCGCCAGGTCAATGGCAAATTCAGTCTTCCCCACTCCGGTGGGGCCGGGCAGGACTATAAGGGTATGTTTCATCGGACCGGGCAACGGGAGGAGTTAATCCTCCTCTTCTTCAAGACTGTCAGTAGAATCAAAGTCTGACATGTCATCATCATCTTCTCCTTCAAAGAAGATCTCATCATCAACAACCTCCTCGTCCATGTCGTCATCATCATCATCATCTGTGACCACGAGGTTATTGTATTTTTTCCGGGCTACACCGCCGAAGGTGACCTGTTTTGGGGGCAGACCCTTTGAACTGATGCATATCGGATACTCCCTTTCCTCTTCCTCACTGAACTCTCCCGCATATTCCACAAAGAGGGCTCTGTCATTGAAGAAATCAAAGACATAAAGAAGTTTCTGGTTTTTGCGGAAAATAACCTCTTCAAGTATGGCATTTTCCATGGTGGACGAACCGGCACCCATGTCAAAGAGTGTAAATTCCTCCTCCTTCTCCCAGTTATCTGTAGCCATAAAGAAGGAAGCAATCTGGGACCTGTCGAATTCAAGCTCCTCCTGCAACGTGTTATGAAAATCAAGCAGGGTCTGACTGTCGAGGAACTCAAATTCCCTCACAAACGCCTCATCTTCATCAGATAACACCACGAATCTGTAAACCATGACACTCACTTTTTGAATGTGTGCAATTTAATATTTTTTATATATAGATTCACCTGACTGCATTTTTTTTTAGAAGGAAGCTGACAGTATCAATGTTGTCTGCATAATCCCATAACTCGGGCTGTTGCGTTGTGCCGAACGG
Organism: uncultured Rikenella sp.; assembly: GCA_964627825.1. Classification (GTDB taxonomy): domain Bacteria; phylum Bacteroidota; class Bacteroidia; order Bacteroidales; family VadinHA17; genus SR-FBR-E99. The sequence goes on from CAZVLJ010000032.1 coordinate 18,886, forward strand.
CAGGTGGCCGTGACCGGCTATGCACTGCAGCAACTCTTCAGCCATCCCGGGTGTCTCAAATGGCGCCTCTTCAGGGCGGTAATACTCATAGTGCAAAACAGCCATGGGAGGGGTCAGGGAAGGCGACTTCTTCAGGATAACGAATCCGCCGTCAGTAAATTGTTCCCTGTTAACCGTCATCACGGCCTTGATGTGGTCATAGTTCACTGCGTACTTATAATGTGACCGGAGAGTCTCAAACCGTTCCCAGTGGCGCAGCAGACCTGCAGGGTCATATCCCTCCGGCAGCCATAGTTTTGAGACATTTCGGCAACCGAGGCCGAAGTAGGCAAAAATGTCGTCTCCGAGGGAAGCCAGTTCTTTCGGTGACTCGGTGCCGTCAAGAATTGCTATGCTGTTGCGGTTATGCCGGATGATGGATGGTATGTTCCTGAAATAATATTCAAAATACCTCGATGTGTTATTGCTGCCTGTGGCTATAACCCTGGTGAATCCCTTCAGCCTGTCTGGCGTCAGCTCAATAATGGGCTCATATGCGGGATCAATGGCTACGAGTGTATCCGCCACAGCCCTGATAAGGTGTTCATCCCTGGAGCTCACTTTTGCCTGCAGCCTGTTGCCGGTTATCAGGACGCAGAGCATGTCATGGAATCCTACCAGGGGTATGTTGCCGGCCATGACCACACCCACGGTCTCCGGTTCTCTTTTCTCATCCAGTGCCGGGTATGCCGAGAGCCAGCGTGTCAGTTTTTCGCCTGTCAGGATGTTGCCCGCCGCTTCAATGGCACGACTTACATTATCAGGAGTGAACCATGGATTTGATAAGTGAAGTGTCTCTGTCAGAGATGTGAATCGCCCCGCCATACCACTGTTGCTTCCAGCCGCACTCTCACGCATTATGGCTCCCAGGGCCGCAAAAGCTTCAATGTTCCTTTTCGGAGACAGTTGTACCATTTCCATAGCGTCAAAGGTAAATAATGACAGGGATAATTTTTCCCGGTCAGGGTTACTATTTCATCTGTCGGGTCAATAGGTCTGACAGCAACAATTTTTGGGTCATATTACCATAAATTAAGAAAATCCGTATCTTAGTTCCTTATTACAATCCGCAGAAAGTACCGTGAGAGGTTTGACGCTATTTTGGGAAAATATCCGGGTTGCATTCAAGGCAATCAGGTCGAACAGGGTAAGAGCTGTGCTCACAATGGCTATCATTGCATTTGGCATAATGGCTCTGGTTGGTATTCTGACAGCTATTGACGGCCTTAAGAATACTCTTACCGAACAGTTTACATTGATGGGCGCCAACTCGTTCTCAATTACTTCCAGGTCTATGAGGGTTACCATGGGCAACCAGCATTACCGGACCAGGAATCACTCTCAAATCACTTATCGTGAGGCGATGGAGTTCAAGGAAAAGTTCCGGGAACCGGCATGGGTATCAGTATCATTCAATGCCACCGGCATGGCAGAATTCAGGTTTGGCACCAAAAAGACAAACCCTAATATCTCCGTTCTGGGCTCAGATGAAAACTACATGACAATCACCGGCCAGGAACTTGCATCGGGACGCAATTTCTCGCCCGAAGACCTGCTTGGAAGCCGGCATGTGGTGATTATTGGCCATGATGTTGTTCGTTTCCTCTTCCCGGGCATTGACCCTATAGGGCAGGAGATAAGCCTTCCGGGGCTGAAGCTCACCGTAATAGGAGTTATCAAAAGCGCCGGTGCCAGCATGATGGGCGGAGACCAGATGACCATAATCCCTGTCACTACTGCCAGGCAGTATTTCTCAAGACCGAACATTACATATAATATAGGTGTGATGCCCCATAAATCAGTCAGTCTTGACATGATGGCCAGTGAAGCAGAAGGTATCTTCAGAATAATACGCAATCTGCACCCGCGTGATGAGTCAGATTTTAATATTCAGAAGAGTGACACCATCATTGAAATACTGATGGAGAATCTCAGTTATGTGACCCTTGCTGCAACAATCATAGGCCTGATCACCCTGTTCGGTGCAGCAGTAGGACTCATGAACATAATGTTGGTTTCAGTGACCGAGCGCACAAGGGAGATTGGTGTACGGAAGGCCCTGGGGGCAAGGAAGTCTGTCATACGGCAGCAGTTCCTTTACGAATCAATCATCATAGGTCAGCTGGGAGGCCTTCTGGGTATACTGACCGGGATAATTATGGGAAACCTGGTGTCACTGGGCATGGGTTCCAGATTCACAGTCCCGTGGCTGTGGGTTATAGGAGGAGTACTGGCCTGCTTTATTGTGGGAATGGCATCGGGCTATTTCCCGGCCGTGAAGGCTTCGTCGGTTGATCCTATCGAAGCACTGCGATATGAATGATTTATTATATCCGGATAGATGCGTCTGACTGAAACCATGATGGAGGACAGGCAATGAGCATAGATATTATACAACCAGGATCAAGCAACATACCGAGGATTACCTATGATCAGGACGAAGATATTCTGAGTATCACCGGCCGCTCCATAGCCGAAAGGCCGGAAATCATTTATACCCCCCTTGAGGAGTGGATCAGAGCTCACCTGAACAGGTATACCCAGTTAAGGGTGGTGATATTTCTTGAATATATCAACAGCGGCTCGTCAAAGGCATTGCGCGATGTGCTGAGAATGATCAGCGGATACAGGCCCCCAAGGTACCGGATACGAATCACCTGGCTTTACGAGGAGGATGATGAGGCCATGCACGAACTGGGCGAGCATTACCGTGATGCCGCCGGGGTCAACATGGATGTGCAGATGGTTCTGTGACAGGACCATATTTTACCCCGTTTACAAATCCTGCCTGCATATACGCAGCGGGAGGTCTGAGACCTCCCGTTACATCAATATAAGACAAATCCTGCATGGATGCAGAATAGTTACAGTCAGAGCAGTTTCCCCATCATCTCAATAAGGTCAACACACCTTGCTGAATAACCCCATTCATTGTCATACCATGCCAGAACCTTGATCATCGTGCCGTTGACCATGGTGCTCTGTGCATCGAATATTGAGGATGCAGGATTATGAATAACATCAACGGAGACAATCTCGTCTTCAGTGTATTCAAGGATACCTTTCATCGGACCTTCTGATGCCTTCCTGATTGCTGCATTGATTTCTTCCTTTGTGGCTGCCTTCTTCAGTACTGCAACCAGGTCAACAAGTGAACCCGTGGGGGTAGGCACCCTGACAGAGATGCCGTCAAGCTTACCCTTAAGTTCAGGAATTACTTTACCGACTGATTTTGCTGCACCGGTTGTGGTGGGTATTTGCGACAGAGCAGCCGATCTGGCCCTGCGAAGGTCACTGTGCGGAAGGTCTAGTATGCGCTGGTCATTCGTATATGAGTGTATTGTTGTCATATAGCCTATCTCGATACCGAAGTTGTCATTCAGCACCTTTGCTACAGGGGCAAGGCAGTTGGTTGTGCATGAGGCATTTGAGACACATGCATGCTCGGGCTTGAGCTCATCGTCATTGACGCCGACAACAATCATCGCATCAATGGCATCCTTTGAAGGTACGGTGAGGATGACCTTTTTTGCTCCGTTTTTGAGATGATCGCCATATCCTCCCTTGGGACTCTCCTTTGACCTGAAAACGCCTGTTGACTCGATCACTATATCAGGTGTCGACTCCCACGGAATTGCTGCCGGGTTTTTTTCTGCCGTTACCTTTATCTTGTCACCGTTCACAATTATGTTTTGCTCATCATACGTGACACCCGGGTACTGACCCTGGGTTGAGTCATACTTGAGAAGATGGGCAAGTGTCTTTGTGTCGGTGAGATCATTGATCCCTACTATTTCAATATTGGGCCTGTCAAATGCCAGTTTGAAAACATTGCGGCCTATCCTGCCGAAACCGTTGATTGCTACTTTAATCTTTGCCATTGTAATTAAGTTAATATGGTTACTCAAATGAGTGACAAAATTATAAAATAAAAAGGAGAGGCCAAATATGAGTGATAATTATTCTGAAGGTCTCCTGCGGATAAGGTCGAGGAGGTTACGCTGGCTGAGCGGATCAAGTATCATTCCGATTCGATAACTTACAAATATTGAGGGATAAAACTGTTTGTTATCCTCACTGGCCATGATTGGTATTTCACGGGTGAAGGCATGGAGTGACCCTCCCACCTCCAGGGCGTGTGTAATCCTGTCATTCCTGCTGTATTCGAAGTTGAAGCCGCCCCGTCCGTAGAGCCCGGGGTAGAGCTTTATTTCATCAAAACCCTTGAAGAAGGAGGCTTTGCTGAGTATCTGAAGTGGCTCGTGAATGTTGTTGTTGTCAAATTTCTGCTCCTCTATTGTGTAGTAATCATTGTTCAACCACACAATGACCTTGTAGTAGATAGGCTTGGCAAAAAGGAGGGTTGCACCGCCGCCGGCGAACCAGCTTATAGATACACCTCCAAGATCATGCTTGCCGAAGATCTCCTTCTGATAACCGGCTCCTCCGCCGAGTGTCCATGTGGAGTTAAGCTTTCCGAAAACGAATGAGCCGGGGTTCTGGAAATAATAGTTTGAAAGCTTTATCTCCTTGGGATGCTTAAAGCCTTCAACACTTCCTTCAATAAACCAGCGATGGCTGGGCTTGATCTGCCTGAGATCACGGTAGATAGCAGACCATCCGTCAGAATTGAGTGCTGCGCCAATGGAACGTTCATTGCGCCAGAACATCCTGGCCTGCGGATCAAGATCTCCCTGTGCGGCCAACTGTCCGCAGAAAAAAATAAACAATAAGACGTGCCAAAATCTCTTAATCATTTCACAAAGATGTTAAGACTGGCAGCGGGGAGAAGCGATGATCAGCCTGCCTGCTCTGTTGATACGCTATCAACACTGCTGTATGCCGGACATACTTCACGATTGCATGAACTGAGCGCCAGTGCAGCAATGAAAGCGAGGACAGCGATGAGACCAACTTTTTTCATAATACCTGCCTTTAAGTCTGAGACAAAATTAACTTTATTTTTAAAACAACATTTGTGCCATATTATTATTCAGCCTTTAACCTTTTTAAACCAACTGTCCTGCTAATTGTTAACTGATAAAGATGAAAACAATGAGATTCCGGATAGATTTAACACTCATTTTAATTATAGTACTGCTTTCAATGGAACAGAATACAAAATCGCAGGAGAAGCCTGCATTCAATGACCTTTCTGCCGAAGAATCAAGGGTAATAATAAAGAAGTCAACGGAGTATCCTTTTACCGGTCTTTATGAAAAGTTCAGCGCCAGGGGCACCTATCTCTGTAAACAATGCGGCAGCGCCCTATATTATTCAGATGCCAAGTTTGATGCGGGATGCGGATGGCCAAGCTTCGATGATGAGATTAAAGGAGCGGTAAAAGGGGTCAGGGATGCCGATGGCATGCGTACGGAGATTGTCTGCGCATCATGCGGCGGTCACCTGGGACATGTATTTACCGGTGAGGGATTCACACCCAGGAATACGCGCCATTGCGTTAATTCGATCTCGCTTGACTTCGTGCCTGAGGTTCTGCCCGCCGGAACTTATGGCACTGCCCTTTTCGCCGGTGGCTGCTTCTGGGGAGTGGAATACTTCATGCAGAAGGAACCTGGAGTGGTGGCCGTGGTGTCAGGTTATACGGGTGGACATGTGAAAAACCCCTCATACAGGGAGGTATGCACCGGCCGGACCGGACACTCTGAAACAGTCAGGGTTACATATGATTCGCGAAAGACATCTTACGAAAGACTGCTGAAACTCTTCCTTGAGATACATGACCCCACACAGGTTGACAGGCAGGGACCGGACATAGGTAATCAGTACCGTTCCGAGATCTTTTACAAGAATGAAGAACAGCGTAAAATAGCTGAAAAATACCTCTCTATTCTGCGCGACAAAGGCCTTAAGGTGGCTACCCGGGTGACAAGGGCCACGGAATTCTATCCGGCGGAGGAGTACCACCAGGATTACTATTTCCGCAACGGGAAGGCGCCGTATTGTCATGCATATACAAAAAGGTTTTAGACAAGAGGCAAGTCCGAACGTCCGAAAGTCTGAAAGTCTAGCGGTCTGGAGGAATTAAAATCCCAAATCCCAAATCGCACATCGCAAATCCCTACAGCCTTGGCACCCGGCCCGAGGTCCAGGGCGCCTTTATCTCATCCAGCTTCGCATTGAGTGCGTCAACGGCCTGGCCTGCCTTCTGTATCCTTGCAAGCAATGCCGGGAACTCCTTCTTCAGTATCTGGAACTGCTGGTCAGCAATTCCGGATATGTCACCTGTATTGCCATAGAGTGATCTCGACATTGTTGAGAGACGTGCAGAGAGTGATACCGGTGAAGGAGGTGTCTCCTCGGTACTTGCCCCCACTGAGATGCCTCTGATGAGATAGGTTATCTCAGCCATCTCTTCATTCAGCGCCGCAGCTTCTTTCATGAGTGTTGCAGGAGCATCTGGAACCTGGTGTATGGTTTGCATTATGGCGTTCACCTTGCCGTCAAGTTCGGAGGCGTAAGAGATGGCTCCGTAAGCCGTTCTGGCAAAGTCAGAAACCTCTTTTAACCATTTCTCTTTGGCAGCAGCATCGGTGACAGGCATGGTGACAATGTCAAGTGGCTTGCACGCAAACGGCTCGGGTCCGGCCAGCTCGGTAATCTCACCCTTGGCATACATAGCCATTGATATTGAATACTTCCCGGGAAGAACGGAGATACCTCCGCCGCTCCAGCGGCCCCTGCCCTCACTACCGGAGACAGGATTGAACCTCCCTGTTGACCTCACCGGCTGATAACTGGCGGTGGTGTAGTTCCAGCTGATGCGCCCCACACCCTTTGAGGCGTTCTTATACAGCTTGTTGATCACATTGCCATCCTCATCGGTGATGGTAAAGATGAGGTAGGGTTTTATCTCGCGCTCTTCGAGACTCAGATCCCTGGCGCTGGGCTGGGGAATGAACTCGCCCTTTTCGAAAAGTTTCTTCTCCTTCTCCTTTCTCATCTCTGCATCCGTCCTGGGAACAGTGTCAACATAATAGGTGATTGTTGCTCCGTAGGGCGGATTTTTGGCCATATAGTACATTGACCCCTGGTTGTCAAACTCACTTGTTTGCACGAACATCTTTGCATCCCTTACGGGGAAGATGTAACCGGGCCTGCCTGTGATCTCTTTCTTATAGTTACGCAGAGGGGTATAGTCATCAATTACATAGAATCCCCTGCCGAAAGTAGCGATGACCAGGTCATTCTCACGCTCCTGGATAGCTATGTCACGCACAGCGATTGTGGGCAGTCCCCTGTTGAACTCCGTCCAGCTGTTACCGCCGTCAAACGATACGAAGAAGCTGAATTCAGTGCCAAGGAAGAGCAACTCAGGATTGATATGATCCTGTTCAATTGTATGCACCGGTCCGTTTTCCGGGAGGTTGGCGCTGATTGATCTCCATGTCCTGCCCTTGTCCGTGCTCTTGAGAACATACGGCTTGAAGTCGTCACGCTTGTGATTATTGAATGTGGCGTAAACAATATCAGGGTTGAACTTGTCGGCCAGGATGTCACTGACATAGGTGTATTCAGGTACGCCGGGATAGGTTTTGTTCATCCGCCAGTTGGAGCCGCCATCCTCTGATACGGCTATCACGCCGTCATCACTGCCGGTATACAGCAGGTCCTTTTGTACTTTTGATTCGGCCAGAGAGATGATGGTGCCCCACAGGGAGGTTGACCGGTGCTTTGCAACGGCGTCAGTTGGCCAGTATTTATCCATTATCTTAAAATTGTCCCTGTTCTCATTGCGGGTCAGGTCCGGAGATATGGTGGTCCAGTTACTTCCCCTGTCATCGCTGCGGAAGAGGAAGTTTGCCGCCATGTAGATACGTTTGTTGTTGTGGGGGCTGATGAGTATGGGTGTGTCCCAGTTCCACCTGTAAGTCAGCTCACCCTCTCCGGGGAAAGGTTTGATGCTTATCCTTTGTCCGCTCTTGCGGTCATACCGCGAAGCATTGCCATACTGTGATTCCGTATATACGATGTTCGGATCCTCAGGGTCGATGGCTACCCAGAACCCGTCGCCTCCCTGTGTCACGAACCAGTCGTCATTGACAACACCGTCGCTGGTGCTGGCTGACGGACCCCCCATGCTGTTATTGTCCTGTGTTCCTCCGTAGATGTAATAGAAGGGATAGGAGTTGTCAACGGCAACCCTGTAGAACTGGGTGACTGGCAGGTTCGACTTGAAGATAAAGTTCTTGCCGTCATCCCATGTCTCGTAGATGCCGCCATCGCCGCCGATGTACCAGTGGCAGGTGTTGGTGGGGTCAATCCACATGGCGTGGTCATCCACATGTCGTCCGTTATTGCTTACTCTTGAGAAAGTACGGCCGCCGTCAACGGTCACCTGGGTATAGGTGTCAAGGCTGAAGACCCTGTCTGCGTCTGCCGGGTCACAGATGATCTTGTTGTAATACTGTCCGCTGGCGTGGTATGAGTTCATCTTCTCCCATGAGGCGCCCCTGTTGACGGACCTGAAGAATCCTCCCGATTCGCCCTGTGCTTCTACTATCAGGTAAAGGATGTCAGGGTTGACGGGTGAGATGGCAATACCCATTCCGCCTATGTCGCCGCCCGGTAGTCCTTTCATGATCTTGACAAACGATGTTCCTCCGTCGGTTGATTTGTAGACGGCTGACTCCGGCCCGCCGCTGATCTTCATCCCCACATGCCGCCGGCGCTGCTCGCTGGTGCAGTAGATGACGTCAGGATCACGCGGGTCAAGAACCACGTTGTTGACGCCGGTATGCTCACTGATATTCAGGATCTTTTCCCATGTCTTTCCACCGTTGGTTGACTTATAGAGCCCGCGATCACCGCCGGGACCCCATGCTGATCCTTCGGCTGCCACATATATGACATCGCTGTTGCTGGGATCGATGGCTATACCGCCTATCTGACGTGACTCCTTCAGACCCATATTCTTCCAGCTGGCACCTGCATCGTCACTGCGGTATACGCCGTCGCCCCATCCGAGGGCACGCTGGTGGTTGTTCTCGCCGGTGCCTGCCCAGATTGTATTGTGGTTGTCAGGGTCAATGACGATGCACCCGATGGCATAGGCCCCGTATTTGTCAAAAATCGGCTCCCAGGTAGTGCCGTTGTTTATGCTCTTCCAGATGTTACCGGATGCAATAGCGGCATAAATCTCGGAATGGTTGGAGGGATTGACTGCCAGGTCGGCAATGCGGCCCGAGGCCCATGCCGGTCCAACGGACCTGAATGAGATGGCGCCGAAAAATGAGGATGAAACTGCCGGTTTGACCTCTGAGGCAGACGCCTTCTGGTCCCCGCTGCTTCCTTTTCTCTGTGCAACCAGGCTGCATGAGCCTGCCAGCACTGCTACGATGATCAGTGTCAGGATTTTCTTCATAGTGAGGTTTTTTGGTTGGTTCTCTACTTTACGCTAAGTTAAGATAAGGAAAATTGTCAGCTTATTTTTTACGTTATTTAATTATTTTGCTGCAGATTAAAATTCGAGATCAATGAACAGCACCTATTTTACCAGGAGAACTATCAGGAAATATAATCCGGTTGATATTGAAGAGGGACTTCTTGAACGGATCCTGACAGCAGGCACGAGAGCATCCACTACGGGCAACATGCAGGTATACAGTATTATAGTGACGCGTGACAAGACAATGAAAGCGAAGCTTGCTCCTGCACACTTTAACCAGCCCATGGTAACAGAGGCACCTGTGGTGCTGACATTCTGCGCCGACTTCAACAGGTTCAGCAAATGGTGCAGACAGCGTGATGCGGAACCGGGGTATGACAACTTCCTCTCATTCATGACTGCTGCCATTGACGCTCTGATAGTCGCACAGACAATATGTAATGCCGCGGAGGAGGAGGGACTGGGTATATGTTATCTCGGCACAGCCACCTATAATGCTGACAGGATTATTGAGGTGCTTGAGTTGCCCTCGCGGGTGGTACCGGTGGCTACTGTGACTATGGGTTGGCCGTCAGAGGTGCCGGATCAGCCAGACAGGCTGCCACTGAAGGCTGTGGTGCACCATGAGAAATATGTTGATTTCACACAGTCAGTGATAGATGATCTCTACCGTGCCCGGGAGGCGCGGGCCGACTCCCGGCAGTTCATAGCCGAAAACGGAAAGGAGACACTGGCACAGGTCTTCACCGATGTGCGCTATAAAAAGGCTGACAATGAGTTCTTCTCTGAAAAGTTCCTTGATGTTATCCGCCGTCAGGGATACATGTTTTAACCCAGGCCGGGATCACTGCTTCGCTCCGGCAAGACAGCAAAACGAACAGTAAGATCGCAAATTATTCAGAATACGGCAGCCTGATATTACTCTTTAAATTCAAAACCCAGTTCGGCAGCTATGACCTTCAGATCTTCCACCACTGCCGGCACAAGGCCGATTCCTGACGCCAGGTTATGCTTTTCTGCCTCCCTTTCAGGATCACCGGGTATCAGAACACGTTCCTGGCCTCTGGCGGGTTTCGCATTGCGAAAAGTCCTTATCCAGTGATCCATGGATTCCCTGAATTCCCTGGCCGGTCTGAAGGCATCTATTCTCATGGCGCCGAAAAAGTGACCTGTCCCCACTCCCGGCTGGTTGTCCGGTACGGGAAGATAGGCCACGCTTGGCGGCACGAAGGGACCGAAGTTGGCCCCGCTGAAGAGTGCGCTGAAGATATCAACCACAGCTGACATGCAGTAACCCTTGTGGCTTCCATGCAGGCGGTCGCCGCCGAGGGTCACCATCCCGCCTCCACGGCGCAGGATACCGGGGTCATCGGAAGGATTGCCCTCGGCGTCCTGCACATAGCCCGTGGGCACCTTCTCACCCTTTTTCTCGGATACTGCCAGCTTGCCGCGGGCAATGGGAGTGGTGGCAAAGTCAGCCACAAAGGGGGGCTCTTCCATTGCCGGCACAGCCACAGCCAGGGGGTTGGTGCCGAGCAGCCGGCTCACCGAAAAGGTTGGCACCACCAGCGGGTTTGCATTGGTGACCGTTATGCCTACCATCTCATGCTCCAGTGCCATCATGGCATAATATCCTGCGATGCCGAAGTGGTTTGAGTTGCGGGCTGCCACCCAACCTGTGCCGGTGGCTGCTGCCTTCTCTATGGCCAGACCCATGGACCTTACACCGGCAACCATCCCGAAACAGCTGTCGCCATCAACAACGGCAGTGGATGGGGTCTCGTGAACCACCTTCACGTCAGGTTTGACATTGACACGTCCGCTCTTCCAGAGCTCATAGTATTCGCGTACTCTTATCATGCCGTGAGATGCATGGTTGCGCAGCTCCGCTTTTACCAGCACGCCGGCAACGGCGGCAGCATCATCGCGGCAGCATCCCACACGCATAAAGATTTCGGTGGTGAATTCAAGAAGGTATTTGTGATCGTATATCATGTTCTACAATTCTTGAAGGTCTACGACCTTCGGGATTTATATGGATGCTCTGTC
>CAZVLJ010000033.1:0-30125 GCA_964627825.1 uncultured Rikenella sp.
CCGTCCTATCTACATCAGGCCAGGTCTCTGATCTCTCAGAGATTTTCTGCTCTCTTCCTTTCATGCGGTAACATTCATTTACTGCTCACTCCTTAAGGTTCGGCCCTTCCTGAGATATGTCGTCCCTCAGTACTATGGCCTCGGCTGACTTCTCACGGTAAACCTTCTTTCGACCATGACTCATACTCTGTTTTGTCATGTCCGCGAGATCTCCCCGGGTAAGAACGATAACTTTCATCCCATCTGTCTGCTTCATTTACCTTGGCTGCTCCGGACAGTATCGGACTTCGTTTTGTTTTGCAAACTTATCCACAACCTCAGGCCTTATATGAAGTTCCTGTTCGTCAGACCAGGCCTTTGCCTCCGGCTTCCTTCAGATCCCATCTCACGATGGGCACCCTTGCCTTCAGCTAACGCTTCCCACTGTCAGGGCGCGTTCGGGACTCTCACCCTATAGTTATCGCCCATGCCGGGAGCACAAACAGCGAGAGACGTTGGCAACAACGTCTCTCCTTAATATAAAATGCTATCTGTCAACTACTTATTTTCCTCAACGATATCGTTGTCCACCAGTATGCGCCCGCAGTATTCACACACAATGATCTTCTTCCTTGACCGGATGTCAAGCTGCCTCTGCGGCGGTATCTGGTTGAAACATCCGCCACATGCATCCCTCTGAACAGAGACGACGGCAAGACCGTTACGAGCATTGGTACGAATACGCTTATATGCCGTCAGCAACCTCTCTTCTATCCTTGTCTGCAGCTCTTCCGACTTCTCTGTCAGCGTCTCTTCTTCCTTCTGGGTGTCACGTGTGATATCCTCCAGCTCGGATTTCTTGCCCTCCAGGTCGCGCTTTCTCTCATCAAGTGATATCTGCGCCTCAGCCATTACCTCCTTCTTCTCTTCCACCTGGGCTGTGAACTCACGAATCTTCTTGTTGCAAAGCTCTATCTCAAGCGTTTGGAACTCTATCTCCTTTGAGAGTGAATCATATTCACGGTTGTTGCGCACATTGTTTTGCTGCTCCTCATACTTCTTTATCAGGGCCTGCGAGGCTGTGATCTCATTGTTCTTGCCGCTGATCGATTTTTCCAGCTCGCTGATCTCATTCCTGAGGTTGCCTATCCTTGTCTCCAGGCCTTCCACCTCGTCCTCGAGGTCCTGTACCTCAAGCGGCAGCTCCCCTCTCAGAATTCGTATCTTATCTATCTCTGTATCAACAAGCTGGAGAGAGTAGAGCGCTCTCAGTTTTTCTTCTATGGTAAGTTCAGTTTCAGCTGTTTTGGTCTGTTTAGTCATACCTGTAGTAATTAATGGGATTGGTTGTTATCCCGGAAAACCGGAGTGCAAAGTTAGGAAATTTTTTCTGAATCAGGTTGAAGAGTATCTCAAGTGAATATTTTTCACTTTCATAGTGACCGATATCAGCCACCAGCATGTCTGCCGGGGCTTCCATGAAGGCATGGTATTTTATGTCTCCGGTGATGAATGCGTCGGCGCCGGCGCGCGCGGCGTCATTGATGAGGGCGGATCCTGCACCTCCGCACACGGCCACCCTGCGCACGGTGCGGGCGGGGTCACCGCTGTAGCGGATGACGGGGAGGCCCGTAAGTCTCTGCAGCGTCTGCAGCAACGCCGCGCCTGCCAGGGGCTCCGGCAGGGCGCCTATGGCGCCAGCGCCGGCGCCGCGGTACTCGTTATCCAGTGGGATAAGATCCCATGCAACCTCCTCATAGGGATGAGCTGCAAGCAGTGCCCTGACACAGGCGCCCCTGATATGAGCGGGAACAACCACCTCTATGCGAACCTCAGGCTCGGTATGGTACTCTCCTGTACTCCCGGCAAACGGAGCGGCACCTTCACCGGCACGGTAGGTGCCCTCGCCGCTGACATTGAAGCTGCAACGGTCATAATTGCCGATACTGCCGGCTCCGGCGGCAAAAAGAGCTTGCCTCACCGCTGCAGCATGTGAATCCGGAACAAAGGTCACAAGCTTGCAGAGCCTCCCCTTCAGCGGCGACAAAACATTTATTCCCTGCAGCCCGATCTTCTCAGCCAGTATACGGCTCACACCATTGGCAGTATTGTCAAAGCTGGTATGTGCCGAATAGACAGCTATCCCGTGCCTGACAGCCATGGCAACGCATACCTCGCTGTTGCTGCCGCCGGTAATATGCCTGAGCGGACGGAAGATCAAGGGATGGTGAGACAACACCAGATCGCATCCATGGCTTACTGCCCCGGCAATCACTTCGGGAGTAACATCAACGGTAAGCAGCACGGAGCTGATCACAGCCCCCGGATCACCGACCTGCAGGCCGCTGTTGTCATACTCTTCCTGAAATGACAATGGAATCAGCTCTTCAAGCCAACTTACAAATTCTGCAAGGGTGATCTTCATATGATCACTTGATTTCGTCCCTGATATCCACGAGCATGGCCCTGATGTTATGCAGGGTGTCGGCTATCTCCAGCCGGTAGTCTGCATCATCGCGGTTGCTTCTGAGATACTTCTTCGCCCCCTCCAGGGTCATGCCCCGCTCCCTGAGAAGATGATGTATCAGCTTGAGGTTCCTGATATCTTCCTGCATGAAGAGCCTGTTCCCCTTATTGTTCTTCTTTGGACGGAGTATGTCAAATTCCTTCTCCCAGAAGCGTATAGTGGAGACAGGCTCTGAAAACATCCCGGCGACCTCGCCGATCTGGTAGTAGAGCTTTTCCACTTTCTTTTCCCTGTAAGGCATGATATAGCTGATGAATCAATCGAAGGTTTGCCCGCTCTTGCTGGATATCTCCAGCATCCTCTCGTACTCGTCGGGCGTCAGGTCATTGAAATAATAGAGCGCCGGGTCAACAGCCTTGCCGTTCACATGAACCTCATAATGCAGATGCGGTGCCGTACTCAGACCCGTGCTTCCCACAAACCCGATAACGTCTCCTCTCTTGACCTTCTGCCCTGCCCTGACATTGAATCCGTCAAGATGAGCGTAAAGGGTCTCGTAACCAAACCCGTGATCAACTATAATATGATTCCCGTACTCCCTGCGGGCTGATTTGACCTCTTTTATCACGCCATTGCCGGTTGAGTAAATCTCCGTGCCCGTGGGCGCCGTAAAATCCATTCCGGAATGGAACTTTGATATCTTGTATATGGGATGTATCCTGAGCCCAAATCCTGATGCGGTCCTCTTCAAATCCTTGTTGGAGATAGGCTGTATTGCAGGAATACTGCTTAACATCTCCTCCTTCTCCCTGGCGTAGGCTATCAGCTCGTCAAATGATTCCGACTGCACATAGATCTTTTTTCTGATCCGGTCAAGCTTCTTTGCCGTTTCAATAACCAGCTCCGAGTTGGAGAACCCTTCCAGCTCCTGATACCTGTTGACACCTCCTATCCCTCCTTCACGATATGACGAGGGCACCGGCTCAGATTCAAAAATGGTCCTGTACAGATTGTCATCGGTCTCCTGGAGATGAACAAGCACCTTCTCTACATTTTCCATCTCCCTGTTCATCAGCTCATATTGCAGCGTTAGCTGCGCTAACTCCCGCTTGAGAGCCTTCTCCTGCGGCGAATCAAAGATGAACATAAAGACAAATCCATAAATGCCTGCAAGGAAGAGGGATGCGACGAAATATCCGAAAAGTCTGAGGAATGTTTGTTTGAGACCCGTCTTAACCTGGTCAAATCTGAGGGTCTCGTGATTGAACTTATACTTGGTCCTTGGCATCTTCAGTGATGGCATGCTGTATGCCATGCAAACATAACAAATTATAAATAAAATACAAAAATTCTCCTGCCGGCAGAATTTGCAAAAAAACTTATAAAATCTCGTCAGGGCTTTGTAAGGTAGTCAAGCATCCGGAAATATTCCTCCTCTGTCAGACTGTCTTCAAAATACCAAAGGGGATTCATATGTTCTCCGAAAAGGTCGATCTGGTAATGCAGGTGCGGTCCGGATGACAAACCCGTATTACCTGACAGCCCGATAAAATCACCCCGCGTAACCTTCTGACCCCTCCTGACATTCACCTCACTCAGATGGCCGTATATTGTTCTGTATCCGTATCCGTGATCAATGACCACCTTTATTCCGTAACCATCGTTCTGGTTACCGGCATAGGCTACTACTCCACCGCCTGTGGCATGCACTTCCGTACCTTCGGGGCAGCAGAAGTCCTGACCAAAATGCCAGCGCGGCGAGCCAAGAACAGGATGCTTCTCTCTAAACTTCAGTCCGTCACCAAGACGCATCGTCACATTGACCGGTCTGATATAGGGAAGGTGCGCCCACATCTCCTTCCACTCTGTTGCCCGGTCAGTCAGCTCATTGAGCGAGTTGTACTGTATGTTTGTCTGGGTACGGAGATTATCAAACTTCGTTCTTACCTCCATCATCAGGCCGGAGTTAAGATATCCGGTCAGGTCTGCTGTCCTGTTCGTACCACCCGATCCTCCCTCCGAGATGTCAGCCGGTATCTGGGGCAGGTCAAGAATAGGCCGGTATGAGGTGTTATCAGTGGAACGGAGTTCGGCAACCAGCCGCGACGAATGATCTATCTGCCTCTCAAGCATGGAGTAACTGAGCTTCAGCTCATCCACCCTCTGCTGCAGAAGCTCCTCCTTGGGAGATCCGAAAAGACTGTGAAAAATAACACTGTAAAAGAGAGTGGCCGCTATTGACAGTACCAACCACAGCGAGAACCTGACCAGCTTCTCGTGCCTGTTCCTCCGGTGCTGCATAAACTGAAGGCTGGCAGCATCAAATACGTACTTTTTCCTTTTAAACATCAGCAGAAAGGAGGATCCACCCCATTTTAACGTAACAATTCTTTAAACGTGAAATATTTGATTTAATTTTACGCACTCCGGCGAAAATAGTTTCAAAACGGGAAGAGAGCATATGATGAAGGCAAATGATATCAGAGAGGAATTCCTCAGTTTTTTCAGGTCAAAAGGCCACCGGATAATGCCATCAGCCCCGATGGTGATTAAAAATGACCCCACGCTGATGTTCACCAATGCAGGGATGAACCAGTTCAAGGATATTTTTCTAGGTAATCAGCCGGCAAAATATAAAAGAATAGCCAACTCGCAGAAGTGCCTCCGTGTCTCGGGCAAACACAATGACCTTGAGGAGGTTGGCCTTGACACCTATCATCATACCATGTTTGAGATGCTGGGTAACTGGTCATTCGGCGACTATTTCAAGAAGGAGGCTATAGAGTGGGCCTGGGAGTTCCTTACCGGCCGTCTCGGCATTCCCGCAGAGCGAATCTACGCAACCGTGTTTGAAGGCGACCCGGAGGAGGATATGCCGCGCGACGATGAGGCTGCATCTTACTGGGCGAAGTGTTTCCCGGGTACCGCGAACCACATCCTCAACGGATCAAAAAAAGATAACTTCTGGGAGATGGGTGAGACTGGCCCCTGCGGACCCTGCTCCGAAATTCACGTTGACATTCGTTCAGAGAACGAGAGGGCGGCCACACCAGGTCACCTTGTTGTAAATAAGGGCCACCCCCAGGTGATAGAGATCTGGAACCTGGTGTTCATACAGTACAATCGCCGTGCCGGCGGGGAGCTGGAACTGCTGCCTGACAAGCACGTTGACACCGGTATGGGCTTTGAGCGCCTCTGCATGGTGATACAGAACAAGCAGTCGAACTATGACACAGACGTCTTCCAGCCGCTCATTGCAGCATCGGCTGACGTTACGGGCAAACCTTACGGGGTAAACAATGAATGGGACATTGCTCACAGAGTCATCGCTGATCACCTGCGAACCGTCTCCTTCTCGGTGGCCGATGGACAACTACCGTCAAACAACAGGGCAGGATACGTTATAAGGCGAATCCTTCGCCGGGCCGTCAGATACGGCTATACCTCACTTGGCATGAACGAACCGTTCATCCATAAACTCCTTCCCTCCCTTGTGGATTCAATGGGAGACCACTATCCGGAGCTCAGGAGCCAGCAGGAACTGATCACCAGGGTGATTCAGGAAGAAGAACAGGCATTTCTCAAAACCCTGGGCAAAGGCCTCAGGATGATAGAGAGAAGAGTTACATCTCTCAGGGAAGAAGGGATGAATGAGTTCCCCGGCACAGATGCCTTCGAACTCTTCGATACATACGGATTCCCGGTTGACCTGACACAGCTCATCCTGAGGGAAAACAACATGACCCTCAATGAAGAGGCTTTCACCAGGGAGCTCAATGCACAGAAGGAGAGATCAAGGGATGATGCAGCAGTGACAGCAGGCGATTGGGTAATGATTCACGATACCGGCAGCACAATCTTCACCGGCTATGACCGCACTGAAGACACCGTACGCATTGCCCGCTACAGGAAAGTGGTTGCAAGAGGAAGCGAGGTTGTTCATCTCGTGTTTGACAGAACACCATTCTATGCAGAGTCGGGAGGCCAGGCAGGCGACAGGGGATTTTTTGAGGGCGGAGGCAGAAAAATCACCATAACCGATACCGTAAAAGAAAACAACCTGATAATACACGTTGCCTCGCAAGTACCCGCTGACCCTTCAATCCCCTTCAGGGCAGTGGTTGATGCCACAGCCAGGCAGGATACCGCCAATAACCACACCGCCACCCACCTGATGCACAATGCCCTCCGCAATGTGCTGGGCAAACATGTTGAACAGAAGGGCTCACTGGTCACTTCCGAACGGCTGAGATTTGATTTCAGCCACTTCCGCCAGGTGACACCTGAAGAACTTGCAGCCGTGGAACAACAGGTCAATGATATGATCATGAGTAATATAACCTCCGAAGTCCATGATGAAACCCCCATGGAAGAAGCAATGAGCATGGGAGCTATTGCACTCTTCGGAGAAAAATACGGTGAAAAGGTGAGGGTGGTTGCCTTCGGCGACTCAGTTGAACTGTGCGGTGGAACGCATGTTGACCATACCTCAAGAATAGGACTCTTCAAGATCATATCCGAGGCAGCCGTGGCTGCAGGAGTCAGGAGAATAGAGGCGGTGACCGGCAGACATGCCATCAGCTACATAAATGATAAACTGAAGACCCTCGACGAGATCTCATCCATGCTGAAAAGTACAGGTAATCCTGCTGTCAACATCACAAAACTGATGACTGAGAATGCCACACTGAGGAATACAATAGAACAAATGCAGATGGCAGCGGCAGCCACAGCCCGTAACGAGCTGACAGCCAGGGCCGTGACAGCAGGTAGCTGCCGCATCTATTCAGGACTTCTGGAAAAGACTCAGCCTGACACACTGAAAACCATCGCGCACCAGGTCAGACAATCAGATGATGCCAGCATCATTATATTAGGTTCAGAATATGCTGGGAAGGCCTCCCTGGTGATCGGCCTGGGAGAACGCGCAGCTAAAGATACAGGGCTGAATGCCGTTGAGATGATCCGGGCCGTGGCTGCTGAAATAAGCGGGGGAGGCGGAGGACAACCATCCCTGGCAACCGCCGGAGGGAGAAGACCAGAAGGACTCCCAGATGCCATCGCCAAAGCTGTTGAGATGGCAAAAAAAAGGTCATAGCAGACGTCCCGGAAACCGTTCGAAATAAGTCCGGAACCGGCTTATTTTTACTGTGCTACAGATCAATCTTTTAGACAGTCAGGGAAATGACTGTCCTCATTTTTGTTTTTTTTGTTCGAAATTCTTATTCTTGTACCGCTAATCCAACTACCAATCTGATGAAAGTTACCAGAACCTTTGACCTGATTGACCTTGGGTGTAAGGTCTCACCCCGTGAGGTTATGTTTGGGGGTAAGCATAACAACGAATGGGTGACATACTCCACCGAAGCAATCAGGGAACTGACAGATCTCTTTTCCTGCGGGATGATGTCACTCGGTTACGAAAGGGGTGATCACGTTGCAACTATAACCCCGAACAAGGCTGAATGGAACATTGTTGACCATGGCCTGGCACAGGTGGGGATGATCCATGTGCCGGTCTACCCCACCATCGGACATGATGAGTATGAGTATATTCTGAACCACTCCGGGGTAAAGGCAGTATTCGTTGGAAATAAACAGATATACAATAAGATCTCTTCTGTGGCGGCAGATATTCCGGCAGTCAGGTCTCTCTATGCGTTTGACCGGGTGAACAGCCTGATGACTCTTGATGAGATAATAGAAGAGGGGAGAAAATATAGCGAAAAGTATATGCCTGAACTGACTGCGATCAGGGATTCCATCAAACCGTCTGACCTGGTAACCATCATCTACACCTCAGGCACAACAGGCAATCCGAAGGGAGTGATGCTCTCACACAATAACCTGGTAAGCAATGCTATAGCAACCAGTACGGCTCATGAATTCGGACTGGGTTACAGAGCACTCAGCTTCCTTCCCCTCTGTCACGTCTATGAGCGCATGATGAACTACCATTTCCAGTTCAAGGGAACAAGCATTTATTACCTGGAAAACATGGGTATCATTGCCGACACCATGAGGGAGATCAAGCCTCACATAGCCAATACAGTCCCACGGCTTCTGGAAAAGATCTATGACAACATCATAAACAAAGGAAAGAACCTGCCCTGGCTGAAGAAACAGATATTCTTCTGGGCAGTCATCCTCGGTCTGAAGTACCGAATCACCGGTAACAGCAGGTTTTACAGGTTCAGGCTGGGCATAGCCCGCAGGTTGGTCTTCAACAAATGGAAGGAAGCGCTGGGCGGTGAACTGCGCGTTCTTGTCTCCGGGGGCGCCGCCCTGCAGTCGCGCCTTGAACGTATCTTCTGGGCTGCGGGAATACCCGTATTGCAGGGATACGGCCTTACGGAAACCTCTCCGGTGATTGCAGTGAACCCCTTCCGCATACCGGATATAATGTTTGAAACGGTAGGCCCTGTACTGGAAAACGTTGAGGTAAAGATTGACGAGGACGGCGAGATACTCTGCAAGGGTCCCAACATCATGATGGGCTACTACAGGGAACCTGAACTGACAGCACAGGTGATAGATGCTGAAGGATGGTTCCATACGGGAGATATCGGCAGGATTGAGCAGGGGAGATTCCTCAGGATCACTGACCGCAAGAAGGAGATGTTCAAGCTCTCGGCAGGCAAGTATATATCACCGCAGGTAATTGAAAATAAACTCAAGGAGTCAATCTTTATTGAACAGGCAATGGTTATCGGAGAGAATGAGAAATTTGCCAGTGCACTTATCTCTCCGAACTTCACCTTCCTGCACGACTGGTGTTCGATACACCGCATACAGTACCGTGACAATCCCGACCTGATAGAGATCCCCGAGGTGATAGAACGCTTCGCACGTGAGATGCGCGAGGTCAACAGGAATCTTGGTGAGTTTGAGCAGATAAAGAGATTCAGACTAGTCACGGAAGAGTGGACACCCCAGACCGGAGAGCTCTCCCCCACCCTTAAGCTTAAAAGAAATGTGCTCATGGATAGGTATCACAATACAATCAATGAGATCTACTCCGTCAGGGAGAAAGGGAACGTGGTAGAAAAAGTCGTAGGTGTGATACGCAGCAGCGTCAACGGGATCCTCAGAAACCTGCCAAAGTTCTGATTGCACCGCAGCCGGCCATCGGAGGGATTATTTTTATACCTTTGTCTTCCGTTATGACAAGGTTCCTCCCGATAGCTCCTGCAGCAGCAGTTATTGTACTGATCATCAGCCTTTCATCCTGTTCGGTACAGCCATGCTATGAAGAGACCGATCCGCTGATGATCACTGAACTGCTGGTGAGCGGAACGGGAGAGACGGTAAAAGCCGATTCACTGAGGGTATATACATACAGAACGGCTGACACCCTGAAATTCATCAACGCAAAAGGTGTATCCAGCTTCTCCGTGCCTCTTGATCCGGGCAATGACGAATCGCTCTTCCTGATCACCCTGAACGGTGTCACTGACACTGCGGTCATATGGTATGAACGCCGCCCTCACCTGGTATCACCGGAATGCGGATATACACTTTTCAGCGAAATCAGGGGACTGTACACCACTCATAATATTATTGACACACTTATAATAGAAAACCCCACCGTGGACCTGGATGGCCAGAAGAACCTGCATCTTTTTTATTAGCCTCCTCTTGTCAGTAGGTAATGCCGCCCTCTCGCAGGATACGGTCACATTCCCCCTGCACATAAGGGCTGGTTTTGATATTTCAGGCCCGGTCATGAAACTCATTGACAAAGACCTGATCAGCTATGGCGTGACCGGCTCGGCAGACATCAACTCATCCGTTGCACTGACTGCCGGATTCAGATACTCTTCCTTCAACTCTTCCGAGGTGATCTATGACTTCAGCAGCAGGGGGCTGAGCTTTACTGCCGGTGCCGACTATAACTTCATCAAGGCCAACGTATCCCAGGGCAAGTATTCTGCAGGCATCGGTCTGAGGTATGGTCTCAGCTTCTACCGTGAGGAGGCATCAATGATAAGATATACTAACGAATGGGGTGCCGGGGAGACTGTTGTGCCTCCGGGACGCCACACGGGACATTACCTGGAAATTACTCCCGGTGTGCGCACGGAGATTTTTCCGGGAGTGACCATCGGGTGGAATCTTTACATGCGACTGCTCATCAGTGCCGGTGCCGGGAAGGACCTCAAGCCTGTCTGGATGCCCGGTTACGGAGCTGGAACTTCAGGAATGAGAACCGGTGCTGAATATTACCTCTCCCTCTCTATACCCTACAGGAAAATAAAGGTCTATATAAAACCAAAAACACGGGATTCGGGCGAGGACGAGGATGAAGAAGGAGATCAGCCTGCCAGTACGGGCAGAGGCTCCGGAACAACAGGCTTCACCAACAGGCTTTAGCCTTTTTCAGGCTCCTGGCCGAAAACCGGTCCCGTTCCTCTTTTGCTGAAAGCAAGTAATCCCATGAAAGTAAGAAAGCCGTTCACCAGCAGCATCTCAAAACCAAACTTGTAACCATTGAACAACTCCTCCGAATAGAGACTTAGGAAATAGCATATTACCGGTGCTATGATGGCTATCCACGGTGTGTAGGTATCCTTAACGGTTCTCTTGGTAAAGAGGCCGAAAGTATAAAGCCCCAGCAGGGGGCCGTAGGTGTAGCCGGCAATGGTGAACAGCTTGTCTATGATCGCCCGGTCATTCATCTGCCTGAAGATCAGAATGCACAGGAAGAAGATAAAGGCGAAGGAAAAATGAACCGAATACCTTATCCTGGTCTTTTTCCTGTCATCCATCTGTTTGTTCTTTTCCAGTCCCAGGAAATCAATGCTGAACGAGGTAGTCAGAGATGTCAGTGCACCGTCAGCGCTGGGAAATGCCGCAGAAATGAGACCGATCAGGAACACCACCCCGGCAGCGGGTCCGAGGTACCTGAATGCGATGGTCGGGAACAGATCGTCTGTCATGGCCACTGTGACATTCTGCGCAGCAGCATAATAGACAAGGAATGCACCCAGCACCAGGAACAGGAAAACCACTATAAGGTTGATGGTACTGAAGGTGAACATATTCTTCTGGGCATCCTTCAGGTGCCTGATGCTCAGATTCTTCTGCATCATCTCCTGATCGAGGCCGGTCATTGTTATGGTAATGAACATGCCGCTGAAGAACTGCTTGATGAAATGGCGCGGATGATCCCACTCGGTGATCACCATCCGTGACATCTCACTGTCAAACAGGTTGCCGAGCAGCCTGTTCACCGGTTCACCCAGCTCCCGGCTGATGTAGTACACCGAGAGTACCACAGCCAACAGCATGAAGGTGGTCTGAAGAGTGTCTGTCCATATGATGGTCCTGATGCCTCCCTTGAGAGTATAGATAATTATCAGAGCAATGAATATCAATACATTAACCCAGAACGGGACGTTCCATGCATCAAAGACAAAGATCTGCAGAACGTTGATTACCAGGAACATCCTCAGTGAAGCGCCAATAACCCGGGAGATGATAAAGAATCCTGCACCCGTCTTGTACGACCAGAAACCGAACCGCTGCTCAAGGTAACCGTATATGGAAGTCAGCTTCAGCCGGTAGTAGAGAGGGAGCAGTACCAGTGCAATGACTGCATACCCGAAAAAGTAGCCGAAAGCCACCATCATGTATGAGAACTGGGTCTCTCCCACCCACCCGGGAACAGACATGAAGGTAACACCGGACAGCGATGCCCCTATCATGCCATAGGCAACCACGTACCATGGCGAGACCTTGTTCCCGATGTAAAACGACTGATGGTTTGCCTTGCGTGCCGTAATGAATGTGATCAGAAACAGCATCAGCGTGTAGGCAATAAAAATGGAGAGAATGAGTGTAGGTGTCATAGCTCAGAAAACATGAGTGCAAGGATAGCAAAAAGATCGCAGATAAAAGTTATGATACGGTCAGGTTTGCGGCAAATAATGAATTATCTTTGCCCCAAAACCGTGATATGTCAACACGATTCCCGTCAAAACTGCTTGAAGAGGCGGTGAATGAGTTCTCCTCACTGCCGGGCATAGGCCGCAAGACTGCCTTCAGGCTGGTGATGCATCTCCTCAGACGCGACAGCGCCGAGGTGCGCCGATTCGGGGAGACAATCACCAGGCTGAGGGAGGATGTATGCTACTGCAGCGTCTGTCACGGCATAAGCGATACCCCTGTCTGCGAAATATGCAATGACCGGTCGAGAGACATATCAACAATCTGCGTGGTGGAGAGCGTACAGGATGTGATGGCTGTTGAAAACACAAGACAATATAAGGGCCTCTATCACGTCCTCGGCGGAATCATCTCCCCGGTTGACGGCATCGGCCCCTCTGACCTGACTATTGCCAGCCTCGAGGAAAGAGTACGCGTCGGCAGCATCAGGGAAGTGATACTCGCCCTCAGCACAACCATGGAAGGAGATACTACCAATTTCTATATCTATAAAAGACTCTCGGGCTATGATATTAGTATAACCACCCTTGCCAGGGGTGTGGCTATCGGAGACATCCTCGAATACACGGATGAGATCACCCTGGGACAATCAATCATCAACCGGCGTCTATTCTCACTGCCGTCGCAGGGCTGACGAGAATTTTATTACCTCTGCCCACGTGCCTGCACACCACCCCGGCCCTGCTCTGGCACCGATATTTCTTCCTGTCATTTTTTTATATGTAAAATCTTGCTTAATTTGATACAAATAGATGACTCATGGCAGACAGTTTTGACAGATTCTTTTCGGATGCATCACATCTGATGAAGAAGTCAGCAATAAGGGAAATTCTAAAGCTAACGCAACAACCGGATATGATCTCCTTCGCGGGAGGTCTTCCCTCTCCCGACTCTTTCCCGATAGAAGATATCAGGAGGGTAACCTCCGAAGTCCTTGAGGAGGAGGGCCGTGCCGCCCTCCAGTATGGCACCACTGAGGGAGACACCAGACTGCGCGCTCTCCTTGCCGAAAGGCACAGAAAGGATGGTCTGGAGCTGGCGCCCGAGAATATAATAATAACCACCGGATCACAACAGGCCCTTGATCTTTGCGGCAAGATCTTCATCAACAGGGGTGATGTGGTTTTGTGCGGACTGCCCTCCTACCTTGGCGGCCTTAATGCCTTTTCAAATTACGGTGCCCTGCTCAGGGGCATCCCTCTTGATGATCATGGCATGATACCCGACCAGCTTGAGAAAACAATCATAAGCCTGAAACAGGAAGGAAAAACAATTAAATTCATCTACATCATTCCTGATTTTCAGAATCCTACCGGCGTGACCCTTCCACGCGAAAGGCGACTGGAGATCATCAGCATCGCGGAAAGGCATGATCTTCTTATAGTTGAAGACAGCCCATACCGCGATGTCCGTTTTGCAGGCACCCCGGAACCGCTCATGTCAGCCCTTGACACCCGGGGCAGGGTACTGACCCTCAATACATTCTCCAAGATACTGGCCCCCGGCTTCCGTCTTGCCTGGGTCACCGGACACAGGGAGATCATTGATAAACTGGTTACCTCAAAACAGGCTGCAGATCTCTGCACACCGCCCTTTGTTCAGAAGATCACGGCGAAATATATTGAAAAGGGTCTGCTTGACATCAACCTCAGAAAAACTGTCGAACTCTATCACCTGCGCCGTGATTACATGCTCAGGTGCTTCCGTGAGCTGATGCCTGAAGGGATTAAGTGGACTGAACCTGACGGAGGCCTGTTCCTCTTTGTCACCCTTCCCCCGTCAATGGATGCAGCCAGACTGCTTGAGCGCGCTCTCCGTAAAAAAGTCGCATTCGTCTGCGGATCAGTTTTCTACTGTAACAATGAAGGGCACAATACCATGCGTATAAACTTCTCCTTCGCCGGTGAAAAGGATACCTGCGAAGGTATCACCAGGCTGGCTGAAGCAATCAGGGAGGAGATGGCTCACTCCTGAAGCTGATGGATCTGTCGGTTGTCATCGTCTCCTACAATGTATGTGACTTCCTCCGGCAGTCATTGCAGTCACTCATCACCCCTGCCGGTGAGACTGACCATGAAATAATCGTAGTAGACAACAACTCCGCTGACTGCTCAGCAGAGATGGTTAAGAGGGAGTTTCCACGCGTCGTCCTCATCGCCTCAGCCACCAATGAGGGTTATGCAGCAGCCTGCAACAGGGGCATCATGGCCTCCTCGGGAAGCTTCATCCTGATCCTCAATCCTGACACCGTGGTTGCCCCTGAGGCCATTCCCCGGGCGCTGACCTTCATGAAGAACCACCCCGACGCCGGTGCGGCAGGAGCACACATGACTGACGGTGACGGACAATTCCTGCCCGAATCAAAAAGAGGATATCCCTCCCCCCTCACCTCGCTCTTCAGGTTCACTGGCATGGGCAGACTCTTCCCCCATTCAGCCTTTTTTAATGCCTACTACCTCGGCAATAAGCCTGAAGATCAGACCTGCTCCGCTGACATACTCACCGGCGCCTTCATGCTCATCCGCAGGGAAGCGCTTGACAGAGCCGGCCTGTTCGACACCAGATTCTTCATGTACGGAGAAGATATAGACCTCTGCTGGCGGATACGGAAAGAAGGCTTTTACAACTATTACCTGCATGATGTTCATGCAACCCACTTCAAGGGCAAGAGCTCGGAAAAAGACAGGGAGAGCTCACTGAGACACTTCTACGATGCCATGTCAATCTTTGCCGAGAAGCATCTTGCCAGAGCCTGGCACATTCCGGTGAGGGTGGCCGTGAGACTCCTCCGGGGTATGGCCCTGACCCGGTTGCACCACGGCCAGAAGGCAAAAAAGTAATACCTGTTTATTAAAAAGGGCATTATCTCCTATAATCTTTGTGCAATATTTGAGTTATATTAGTGACTTTATGACTAATTATACAACCTGATGAGAAGGGCTAAATACATCATTTGTATGTTCCTTATGGTTCATGCCATATCTCTTGCAGGTCAGTCGAGGAGCGATCTCCGCGAGATGTTCGTCTCTGCTGAGGGAGACGTTCTCTTTGAAGATTATTCTGAAGCTCTTCCGAAATACCTCAGCCTGTTGCAGATCTTCCCTGATAACTTTAACCTCTACTATCGTATTGGCCAGTGTTACCTTAATACTCCCGGTGAGAAGGATCAGGCCATCGCGTGGCTCGAGACCGCGGCTGATAATCTCAATCCCGGCTACAGGGCAGGTAAGCTGCGCGAGAAGGGAGCACCCTATGATGCCCTCTATTTCCTTGCCAACGCCTATCGCATTGCGGAAGAATTTGACAGAGCTCTCGAAACCTACGAGCTCTTTCTCAAGGATGTTGACACTGAAAAATATGACACCGCCCTGGTCAGATTCCAGATGCAGACCTGCCACAACGCCAGGGTAATGATGCGCAAACCGGTATTCGTGGTTGACAAAAACATGGGTAACACAATCAATGACCGGTTCTCCGAATATAACCCGGTAATCTCAGCCGACGAAAAGAGACTGCTCTTCACACGGGAGCTTCAGTTCTATGATGCCATCTTCTGGTCAAGAAAGGAAGACGGCAGATGGACCGAGCCGGTCAACCTTACGCCTCAGCTGGGAGTGGATCAGGACTACTATACCTCATCACTTTCTCCTGATGGCAGTACGCTGCTGATGTACAGGGTAGACACCTATGACGGCAACATATACATGAGCCGTCTGGAGGGAGAGACATGGAGCAGAGTGGAGAAGCTGAACGGACACATCAACACCAAATACTGGGAGTCACATGCCACCATGAGCAGTGACGGCAAAAAAATATTCTTCACCAGTAACCGCAAAGAGAGCCTCGGAGGCCTTGACATCTTCATGTCAGTCCGTGACAGTTCCGATAACTGGGGTCCGGCTATGAATCTTGGGCCGGAGATCAATACCGTGTATGACGAACAGACTCCGTTCCTTGCCAATAATGACCAAACCCTGTTCTTCAGTTCACGTGGTCATTTCAACATCGGCGGCTATGACATCTTCAGGTCTGACCTTGACGAAAACGGGAATTGGACCACTCCTGTCAACGTAGGATACCCTCTTAACACCCCCGATGATGACCTGTTCTTCACACCCGTTGGCAACGGAAACAGGGGATACTTCGGTAAGTTCTCTGACGACGGATACGGCCGGATGGATCTATACAGCTGCGACATCTACTCTGAACTCAATCCCCGAAATTTCATTGTGACAGGAAAAGCCTCCGTCAATAACCTGCTCGGCGAGTTCCCTCAACCGGTAAAGATCACCGCTTCAGGCAATCCGGATAGCGGAAGTATTATTCATGCCCTCACCAATCCTGTAACCGGCCTCTACTCATTCATGCTTCCTCATGGAGATTACAATATTACCTTTGACTCTGACGGGGCTGCGCCTGTCTCACAGAATATTGAATTGCGGCCTGACCATTCAGGCGATACAATACATATCGGCCCGGTCATACTGGATAAAACCGACTTCTCAGCATACCTCAGACTCCTGTCAGATACGCTGATGTTGGTTGCATCGCCTGAGCCGGTAAGCATAAACCTCATTGCCGAGGAAAGATCATTGCTTGATATCGTGGTTATCGCTCCCGACTCAGCTGTCACCACCGAACAATACCGTATCACCGACACAACCTTCGCATATACCTTCAATCCTTCCACAGGAGAAAGTGAAGTATTATTAAGACTGACTGACAGGTTCGGCAATGATACTGGAGCTGTTGTGACTGTACGTCGCTCCGATCCTCCTCCCCGCCGCGAAAAACCTCTCTGCCATGAGATACCCGTCAGACCCCTGGCTGATGATGCCACAGCATTGGCGTCAGGTGAAGGGACAAGTGCAGGGGATGCACCCCCTGGCATGGAGTCTGACCCCTTAATCCAAATAAAAGCCACCGCAGACATTTCTGCTGACGGTGATCAGGTCCGGGATACCCTTCCTGACGACACAGAAAGCGGAAGGTGCCGGTACTGGTGGCTGCTGCTGGCAGCAGGCGCGCTGCTGCTTTTCTTCCTGTTATGGAGAAGAAAAAAGAGAAAAAAAAGATGATGAACAATAATCAAAGAACAATGAAGCGATTAGTCATTTTACTGATGATCATCACTGCAGGCACGGTATGCCGGTCGCAGGACAACATCAGGCTGCAGGAGGCATTTTATGATGCCGAATATTTTCTGATGAGGGGCGATTACTCGGATGCCCTGCCCTATTACCAGGGCATATATGCTGCCATGCCTGACAATGCCAGCATAGCCTTCCGGCTGGGCCTCTGCTACCTTAATATCGACGGCAGCAAGAACATGGCAATAGAGTACCTTGAAAAAGCCTCTCAAAAGATCACGGGTAAATACCGCGAAGGATCACTCAGACAGACAGAAGCGCCCTACGAGGCTCTCTTCTTTCTTGGTGACGCATACCGCATCAACTACATGTTTGAAAAGGCAAAAGAGGCTTACTCGCGCTACCGCCAGACCCTTCTTCCTACCGATGTTGAGAACCTGATGTTCATAGACCAGCAGATCACCGCATGCAATAACGCCCCTGCCATGATGGCTGAACCGGTTAAGTTCACCGTGGAAGAGGTGGATGACATCCTGAACGATGGTAATGACAACTTCTTCCCGGTTGTCTCGGCGGACGGGAAGAGCATAGCATACATGACCTCCATGAAGTTCTACGATGCTATTATGTTTTCACGTTTTTCCCGGAATGAATGGACTCCGCCGGCAAATATTACACCCGAACTGCAGTCAGACGGCGACCATTACGTATCATGCCTTGCAGCCGACGGAACCGTGCTGCTCCTCTCCAGGGACGATAATATCAACAGTGATATTTGGAGCAGCAAGTTTGACGGTACCCGGTGGGAACCGGCACACAAGCTGAAAAAGGAAATTAACACAAAATACTGGGAGGCTCATGGATTCATCACCGAAGACGGATCAACACTCATCTTTGCAAGTGACAGACCCGGAGGGTTCGGAGGCCTGGACCTGTACGTGTCAAAACTGCAGGGTGACGGCGAATGGGGCTCACCGGTCAACATGGGTCCTGAGATAAATACTCCTTTAAATGAAGACCGTCCCTTCCTCATCAGGGATGGCAAAACGCTCTTCTTCGCATCACAGGGACATCATAACATGGGCGGTTATGATATCTTTGCCAGTGAGATGCAGTATAACGGCCTCTGGAGCACCCCGAAGAACCTCGGATACCCACTGAACAACCCTGATGATAATATCTTCTTCTGCCCCGCTGAAGATGGCAAGGCAGGATATATGTCGTTCACGGGAAGAGACGGAGGAGCAGGAGGGTCTGATATTTACTACATTAAATTCAAATAAATTGCTTCAACACTGTCCACTCTGCTGCAGAAGACTTAATTTTACAGTAAACAAAAATATGGGAATAAGGGGAACTGTTGTTTTATTGGCGCTTCTTGTGCTTGTTCCGCTGAACGGGCAAAAGAATAGTGAGATTAAGGAGATCTGGAAAGAAGCCGAATCACACTATCTCTACGGTGAGTTTGAGCTGGCCAACCCTCTCTATCTCATGCTGAATGACCTCATACCCGGCAACCACAACATCAAATACAAGATCGGCAATTGCTACCTTAATATATTTGATGAGAAACCAAAGGCTATCCCCTTCCTTGAGGAAGCCGTCAGAAGCACCAGTTACGGCTCCAGACCAGGCAGGCTGAAGGAGACAAGGGCACCTCTGGATGCATACTTCTCACTTGCAAACGCTTACCGCATCACTGACAGGCTTGACAGTGCACTCAATACCTACAGGTTCTTCCAGCAACTGATAACTGAATCTGAAGCAATGGAGAACCAGGAGTTCATCAACCAGCAGATCCAGGCCTGCAATATTGCGCGGGAACAGATGAATACTCCAATCAATGTGCGCATACAACCCCTAAAGGAGTATATCAACCAGGGATCCGTCAATGACAGGCCGGTTGTCAGCTATGACGGCAACACCATGGCCTATACCGAGAGACGCGGACTGGAAAGCGTTGTCTATGTGACCCGAAGAGAAGGAGACTCCTGGGGTACACCGGTGGATATTACCCTCGAGGCAGGAATGGGAACCGACTGCCATACAACCTCTCTCAATAACGACGGAACGGAACTGTACCTCTTTAAGAACGATAACTACGACGGCAATATCTATGTGTCCAGGTTCGTGAACGGCCTGTGGAATAAGATTGAGAAGCTTAATAAAAATATCAATACCAGGTTTTACGAATCACATGCCACCATCTCATCTGACGGAAAGAAACTATACTTCGCCTCCAACCGCGAGGGAGGCCTGGGAGAACTTGACCTCTGGGTCTCGGAGAGGGACATCACAGGCGACTGGGGCATTCCCTCCAACCTGGGCAACGTGGTCAACACTCCCTATAATGAAGAGACACCTTTTATCTCAGCTGACGGTACCACGCTGACATTCAGCTCTGAAGGCCACGGATCAATGGGCGGATATGACATATTCCTCTCTAAACTCTCATCCGGACAGTGGAGTAACCCTGTCAATATCGGCTACCCTGTCAGCACCACCGATGATAACCTCGCTTTCCAGCCCTATGATAACGGCAATTACGGATTGTACTCAATAATGACCGGATACAAGAAGAAAGAGATAGCTCTGGTAACCTTCAATCCGCCTGAAGATGAGAAGCGTGACACAGTCACTATCAGCTTTGATCCGGCAGACCTGCCCTACCTGACAGTGGTCGATTCATCCACTCTGATTACCGATCTTGTTGTAAGAGACGTCAGTGCGACGGATGAAGAGTTTGACCCCGAGGTACTCTATTACACGGTACAGGTGATGGCTCTCTACAACCCGGTTGATCCGGCCTACTTTGAGTATGCCGAGATATTTGTCTACTATAGCAGGGAGGACCGGTTCTATCGCTATACCACCGGAAGGTTTGATACCAGGTCAGAGGCATACGAGGAGAAAGAGAGACTACTCCGCCTGGGCTATCCGGATGATATCTTCGTGAAGAAAGTCTACAGGAATGATTCTGGAAAATGACGGGATCAGGCTTAGGGCCGTTGAACCCGAAGATCTCGAACTTCTCTACACATGGGAAAATGATGAAGCCAACTGGAGACAGAGCAATAACTGCCTCCCTTACTCGCGCTATACACTAAAAAAATACATAGCCGGCTCCGGCAGGAGCATCTATGAAACCGGACAGCTGAGACTGATGATTGATATCCTTCCGGCGAAAAGGACTGTAGGAACCATTGACCTGTTTGATTTTGACCACTTTCATAACAGGGCCGGCGTGGGGATCCTTATTGCCGATCCTGCAGACAGGAAGAAAGGCTACGGCTCGGCTGCACTGGAATGCCTTGTCAACTATGCCTTCACTACCCTGGGGCTTCACCAGCTATGGTGCAATATCCTGAAAAACAATACGGAAAGCATGCATCTGTTCACCGGCCACGGATTCACTCTGTGCGCTACCAAAAAAGAATGGGTACGTGCCGGTAACTCCTGGGAGACCGAATATACCCTTCAACTTATAAACACTGTAAAATAAATACTGCCCAGGGGGTTGGGCAGTATTATTTTCTCATCCGACTAAAGAAAGAAGTACCATTGTCAGCCGGAGAGAGGAAACGGGGAATCTAAAAAACACTAATCCTTAAACTCCTCTGTTGTTCCGCTTGCATGGCAAAACTAACCAGATCATTTTGTTCCGGCAATACCTATTTTTAGGTATTTTTTTAAATGATCCCGTTATTTGAAGAAAAGATAAGCATGTCAACCAGGTTCCTTGTCCCTGTCTTCCGCATGATATTCCTGCGATGTGTGTTGACAGTAAACTTGCTGATATTAAGCTCATACGCAATCCTGCTGCTGGTGTATCCCTGGGAGATGTAGTAAATGATCTCCTGTTCCCTTCTGGAAATTGAAAGATCCCTCTCTGACAGGTCAGGCAGCTCTTTAAGCGGCCTTCCGCCCAGAAGTGCAAATGTCACCCTGGTTCCGCAACGGATATGCGAGATGTCCCTTATCACTCCCATGTCATATATCCCCCCCACAGGATCAGCATGACGTGAGATGGTCAGTGATATCCTGGTATACCTGCCATTCTTTCTGGCAGCTCTGTATGCCAGATAGAGCACTATCGGACAGTGTGAGTCGCCTGATATGTATGACATCTCGCTGCCAAGCACCGTTTTTGCTATCTCAAAGACTGCCGTTCGGTCGTCAGGATGAATCATCTCAAAAACCGCATTGAAGTTGAATTCCTCCGGCTCATATCCCAGGACATTCACTGCATTGGGACTGACAAACAGCATATTGAGGGTTGAGTAGTCACCGCAGAAAAAGAACTGGTTGGCATAGTCAAGAAGATCCAGGGCCTGTTTGTCCACATTTATAGTACCCCTGAAAGGGAGCCTGGATGAATTCTGAAATGACTCTATAAACAGTCGTTCCATCATCTCAGCACCGGGGTTTCTCTCGGTGCCTCTTAATTTATTCGTCATAAGTTTCTTTCAGTTTAGTTTTAACAGGTTCTGCGGCCTGTCACTCCGTGCGTCCGCGGGTGTCGCGGTATTCGCCTCTGAAATAGTTGACCTGCATCAGGTCATAGCGTTCCTTCAGCACATCCAGTCTTGCCAGAAATTCTTCGAAATCCTTTTTCAGGTATGGTGTCCAGGCGGTCTCGGCAATGGCGAATGCTCTCGGGAAGGCCATATACTCAAGGTGAGACATAGTGGATATGTATTCCGTCCACAGGTTGCCCTGCAGTCCGAGAATATGCTTCTGCTCATCAGCACTCAGCTCGTCAGGCAGGGGTTCAAATGAATAGACCCGTTCCAGGGGCAGGTATCCACCTATTGCCAGTGGCTCACCTGCAGGCTCGCCCTGGTAATAATCGAGATAAGCATGAGTGGTGGGAGTCATTATGGCGTCATGTCCCATTCTGGCCGCCTCAATGCCTCCACTGATGCCGCGCCATGACATCACGGTGGCATCCGGAGCCAGCCCTCCCTCAAGAATCTCATCCCAGCCTATTATCTTCCTGCCATGTGCATTGAGATATTTCTCAATGCGGGTAATGAACCAGCTCTGAAGCTCATGTTCATCACTGAGACCCTCTTTCCTTATCCGCTGCTGGCATGCGGAACATTTTTCCCATCTTGTTTTCGGGCACTCATCTCCTCCAATATGTATATACTCTGACGGGAAGATCTCCATTACCTCGTCAAGCACTCCTTCAAGGAATGCGAATACTGTATCACTGCCTGCACAGAAGACATCCTCCATCACTCCCCAGCGGGTCTGCACCTCTATTTTGTTGCCTGTACATGAGAGCCACGGATACGATGCCAGTGCAGCTACCGCATGGCCGGGCATCTCTATCTCCGGTATGACAGTTATATACCTTTCAGCAGCATACATGACTATCTCCCTCGCCTCCTCCTGGCTGTAATAGCCACTGTGAGGTTTTCCGTCATAGGTGAAGGGCGGGCGGCCGCCATGGCCTGTCAGTGTCTCCTTCCTCTGTGATCCCGTGGCAGTGAGTTCAGGGTACTTCTTTATCTCTATCCTCCAGCCCTGGTCATCAGTCAGATGCCAGTGGAAGGTATTGAACTTGTGCAGTGCCAATATGTCAAGGTACCGCTTCACCTCATCCACAGTAAAAAAGTGGCGACAAACGTCCAGGTGCATCCCTCGGTAACTAAACCTGGGCTCATCAGTGATAAAACAGGCTGGCACCTGAGGGAGGACCTCCCCGGCCAGTCCGCCTTCAACCTCAACCTGCGGAGGCATAAGTTGCCGGAGTGTCTGCACTCCCCGAAAGAGACCTGCCGGTGATGGCGATCTCAGCTCTACTCTTTTTCCTGTAACCATGAGGGTATAGCCCTCCCTGCCAATGGCCAGGGATGAGTCAACTGCCATGAATATCCTGTTCCTGCCCCTGCCGGATCCCTCCTCAACGGGCAATGGCACCTCGGCGCTTCTCCTGATCATCTCCGTCAGGAAAGCGGTTACAGGCGCCGTGCTCTCATCTGATGGTGTGATGGTCAGCTTCGTCTTTTCGTCGATGACGAAGCTGCCGCTGCCCATCACCAGCTCCACCGGCTTGGGAATCACCGAATATTTTTCAGGCGGATTCATCTCCTTCTGATCGCAGCCGGCCATAACTGCCAGCAGGGCCAGCGCTGACAATGGTACTCTCTTCATATTTGCTTGTTTAAATTTACATGATTATTGGCTTCCGTTCTACTTTTCTCTTTTCTTCGCCGCCAGCATGCCGCATGCGGCAGCTATGTCCTCCCCCCTCGATCTCCTTACCGAGGCACTGATACTCGAGATCACCAGTTCATGCTTGAAACGGGCCATCACAGAATCATCTGAACCTGTTGCATCATCTCCCTCCAAAGGGTGATAGGGCAGCAGGTTGACACGTATCCCGGTTCCTGTCAGTAATCTCTTCATTTCCTCCAGATGCCTGTCAGAATCATTTTTACCCCTTATCATAACATAGGCAACAGTAAATCTTCTTTTACGCCGGTTATCATAGTTCCTGAGCAGATCCAGAGTCTCAGTAAAGGGCCAGCGTGCTTCTGCGGGTATAACCCGGCTCCGTTCCACGGGAAAGGGTGAATGTAAGCTCAGTGTTATATTGCACTCAGTCTCTGTCAGCAACCTAATAACTGATGGTGTCACCCCCACCGTTGATACAGTCACCCTGCTTCTTCCTGCAGCCAGACCCCACCCGGCAGTGAATATACGGCAGGCTTTTATTACCTCGTCAATATTGTCTCCCGGCTCACCCATGCCCATCATCACTATGTGGGTCACCTCATGTGGCAGGCTGATCACCTGGTTGACTATCTCCCCTGCAGTAAGATTCCCACCCCATCCGTTCCTCCCTGTGGCGCAGAAATGACAGCCCATGCGGCAGCCCGACTGCACCGAAACGCAGACTGTACTGCGGTTGCCGTCAGGCAGCCATACAGTCTCATGTGCAAGTCCGACGCTTGTGGTAAAAAGATATTTGACTGAACCATCAACAGATGATTCCGATGCCACCGGAGCACTCAGTCCTGTTTCAAGATGTTCTGACAGGATGGTGAGCACCCTTTTGGGTATGTCATTGATTTGAGCAAATGAGCTTATACCTCTCCGGTAGATCCAGTAGAGTAACCTGCGGGAATACCGTTTATCAGTCCCAAGGCTGGTCAGCAGGGTCTCAATATCTGACAGATCCGAACCAGCTGCAGTTTTCCGCTCCATACGCTCCTCCACCGGTGTAAATATATTAAATTACCACCGTAATGCATTTTTTTACATCTTTGATATAACAATAACTTGCAGGTACAGCCCCGTTATAACAGGTAAGATGGGATCAACAGCAGGAAAGAGAAGGTTTGGGATGGCTCCGGTCTATTTTACAGCAGTATCCACCATACTGGGAGCCATACTCTTTCTGCGTTTCGGGTTTGCCGTGGGCACACTTGGTTTCTGGGGAACGCTGCTCCTTATTCTGCTTGGTCATGCCATCACCATCCCCACCGCACTGGCAATAGCAGAGCTGGCAACGAACAAAAGGGTTGAGGGTGGTGGTGAGTATTTTATTATCTCTCGTTCATTCGGGCTCAATATCGGCGCTACCATTGGCATTGCCCTTTTCTTGTCCCAGGCCATAAGTGTTGCCTTCTACATCATTGCATTCACCGAGTCGTTCGAGTTCTTCTTTAATTTCGTCGCTCAGCGCTTTTCCATAGAGCTTCCCAGGCAGGTGATCAGCCTGCCCGTGATGCTTGTTCTTGGCGTGATGATTTTGCGCAAAGGTGCCAACACAGGGGTAATGCTTCTGTATGTTGTTGTTTCAGTTCTTTTTATCACCCTGCTCCTCTTCTTCCTGGGCAAGCCTGCTGAAGGGAGCATGGCTCCCGGAGAGCTGCCGGTGCGCGACATCCGCAACATGGGTGACCTGTTCATAGTCTTTGCCATCTGCTTTCCTGCATTCACGGGCATGACAGCCGGCGTAGGCCTCTCAGGCGACCTCCGCAATCCGGGCAGGGCAATCCCGCTTGGGACCCTCCTTGCCACCGCCACAGGTTTTGTCGTTTATCTTTTTGTCATCTATAAGCTTGCCATCTCCGCATCCCCGGAGGAGATGCTCGAGAATCAGCTGATAATGGGCAAGATCGCTATCGGCGGAGCGTTAATTGTGCCCATAGGTCTGGCAGCATCAACCCTCTCCTCTGCCCTGGGTTCGGTGCTGGTAGCCCCACGCACTCTCCAGGCACTGGCATCGGACACCTCCTTTCCCTCAATGAGACTCAACAGGTGGCTGGCGTCTGCCAGGAGCAACGACGGTGAGCCGGTAAATGCCACCCTCGTCACACTGATCATCGCCATTGTCTTCGTCACCCTGGGTAACGTTAACGCTGTGGCAGAGATAATCACCATGTTCTTCCTTGTCACCTACGGATCACTCTGTCTCATCTCGTTCCTTAACCACTTTGGCTCATCACCGTCATACAGACCATCATTCAGATCAAGATGGTACCTTTCGCTCACAGGATTTATCGTGGCAGTCATAGTGATGTTCAGGATCAACACATTATATGCCCTGACAGCTACTATCCTCATCGTGCTTATTTATCTCTTCATAAACTACTATCACAAAAACAGGACGGGCCTCGAGTCGCTCTTTGCCAACGCTCTCTTTCAGATTAACCGTAATCTCCAGGTCTACCTTCAGAAGACCGAAAGCAGGAGAAAGGAAAAGGAATGGAGACCTGGGGTCATCTGCATCTCCAAGGACTCCTTCAGGAGAGAGAGAGCATTTAAACTGCTCAACTGGCTCTCCTA
Organism: uncultured Rikenella sp.; assembly: GCA_964627825.1. GTDB lineage: Bacteria > Bacteroidota > Bacteroidia > Bacteroidales > VadinHA17 > SR-FBR-E99. The sequence goes on from CAZVLJ010000033.1 coordinate 26,290, forward strand.
CAGCTACGGCTTTGGCACCTACCTTCACCGCATTGACGGCTACTACTCCAAGGCCACCAGCAAACAGGCGGCGGAGGAGCTTACAAGACTGATAGAGCTGTATGAAACGTCTCACAACCATGTTTACGTTGACACTATCATCTCACCATCCTACACCTCGGCTATAGTGCAGGCCATCCAGGTGCCGGGGATATCAGGTATGGAAAACAATATGGTTGTCTTTGAGTACAACAAGGAAAACCCTGAGAACCTGGGCGAGATCATTGAGAACATAAGACTGATTAAGGCGGGCGATTTTGACATATGCCTGCTGGCCTCTGGCGGAAAGGAGATGAACTATACCAAGGGCATCCATGTGTGGATCGACTTCAATGAGCCGGAGAACGCAAGCCTGCTGATCTTGCTGAGTTTCATCATCTCAGGGCATCCCGACTGGAAGAAATCGCACCTGCAGGTCTACAGCACCTGTAAGACCGGGCAGTATGAGGATGCCCGCCATGAACTGACAGAGCTGATGAAATCCGGGCGTCTTCCCATTACTGACAAGAACGTGGAGATCATTGAGATCTCCCATGGCAGCTCGGTCAAGAGTCTTATCAATGAAAGATCCTCATCTGCCGCGCTGGTGATGACCGGGTTCAGGCCGGAGACGCTCAAACACAATGGAGAAACCATCCTCGGCGGTTATGACGAGGTGGAAACAATCCTCTTCGTCAACTCCCAGCACCAGAAAGAGATTATTTGATTGGGAATGCTTTCCGGGCATCTTTCCGGACTGTTCCCGGGTTACTATCCAGATATTTTTTGTTGATAACTTGTTAAAGTTTGAAACATTTTGGCCTCTCCCGGAGTATAAAGTGCAGTTGCATCTTATAAATTTGATGCGATTATCTACTAACCTCGCATATTGAATGACTGACAGCCTATGAAAAAACATCTACCCGGAATTATTTTAACGTCAATTATTTGCTGCCTGCTGCTCACCTCCCCGGGCAGTCTCTCCGGGCAGGGCGGGTCCGAGCAGTCCGGACAGGGAAACAGATCCGTTGCTGATTCACTGGCACACAGTCTTGCAGAAAAAATAAAAATTTACCCCGTCCCTGCCACCAGTGAGTTAACCGTTGATCACATTGAGAGCATTACCACAATTGAGATATTTGATGTTACAGGCAACAAATGCCTGCATCAGGTGTGCGATGATCAGGCACAGGTAACCATTGAGGTGTCACAGTTAAAGAAAGGAATCCATTTCATCAGGTTCAAGTCGCCTCAGGCCACCATAATGAAAAGGTTCATTAAAGAATAACCGGCACGTTCTTTTTTTATACACCAACCGCCCTGGATTTTTCCGGGCGGTTTTTTTTACACTGCACAAATTGCACCGGATATTCCGCCGGGGTTTTACAATGTGTCGGGGCGAAAATCATCTCAGTCTTAGCTGTTTTTCCTTTGGATCCTGTGATAATCCTTTAATATTTTACCGAATTGCTTTTCCTTTCTTCTCTTCTCTGCAACGGTGGTGGTATACCTCTCCTGCTCCTTCATCATCTTCAGGTAGTTTTCATATGAATCCCTGTCTATCTCGCCCTTTTCAACCGCCTCCAGCACCGCGCACCCAGCCTCGCTGACATGCCGGCAGTCGGGGTACCTGCACTCCGCCGCAACATCACCAATATCACGGAAGGTTACTCTCAGTCCAGTGGAATCATCAGTGAGACCAAGTTCCTTCATCCCCGGGGTGTCAATTATAATGCTGCCGTTCTCAAGGATGAACAGCTCCCGGTGTTCCGTCACATGTCTCCCCTTGTTTGTGCTGCTGCTTATCTCCCCTGTCCTGAGAACCTCCCTCCTGAGGAGAGTATTAATGAGAGTCGATTTGCCCACCCCTGATGATCCGATTACGCAGTATGTCCTGGCTCTTTCCATCATGCTGATCACCTGTTCAACACCCTCCATCGTTACGTTGCTCAGGAGGATATACTTCACCTGCCTGTCACGTTTTTCAAGTGTTCTGACGGCTTCGGCTATCTCCTCCCGGCTCACAAGGTCGATCTTGCTCAGAACCAGAAGAGGCTCTATCCCGGCAGAGTAACAGATCGTCAGGTACCGCTCGAGCCTGTTGACATTGAAGTTGTTGCTTATGGCCTGCACTATAAATGCATAATCAATATTTGAAGAGATAATCTGTATCTCACCGGGTTTGCCCACTGCCTGGCGGGTAAGCACTGATTTCCGGGGCAGGATCAAATTTATGATTGCCTGGACAGGGCCGTACGGGGTGATCTCCACCCAGTCGCCCACAGCCGGATAATCCATTCGCGAAGAAGCTGAGTACCGCATATTGCCGGTGATCTCTGCATCATACTCATTTTCTCCGTCGGAGACCGCGTACCGTTCACGGTGCTCGCGGATCACCCTGGCGACCTGCGAGAGCTTAAGTTTGTTCGTTTCCATCCAGGTCATGAGTTCTTCAGAAAGACCGAGCTTGCAGAGATTTACTCTGTATTGGTTATCAATATCTTCTTTCATCTTCACTTTATCAGGGTCAATGATCTGGTAAGATTTAAACTCCGGAAATTACTTTTCCGGTCGGTAATTACATGATTTTTTTGCCACCCAAATTACGAAAAAAGCCGCTTTCGATGCGGCTTTTTACATGTTTACCTGAAACCAACCAAAGGAGATTTTTAACATCTCTCTGTAATAAAGACGGGGAAGAGATCAAAAAGTTTACAATTCCCCGAAAAAAAATTTCAACGAAATTGGTCCTGATCGCTTAAGCGCCTGTTAACCTGTGCTGAAAGCATTCAGGGCTTACGTTTCTGGATTCTTTCATGAATATCGTTAAGCATGGGCAGGGCGGCGGAGCCGTACCACTGGTACATTTCTGTATCAAAGATCCCGTTTGTCACTGCTGGATCTCCTTTTACAAGTTCTTTCGCCTCGTCCATGGTTCTTACATCAAACAGGAAGAGTCCGCGGTATTGGTAATCATTGGCGGAGAATGGTCCCGCGGCTACCAGTTTACCTTCGCCGGCAAGTTTGTCCATGTTGGAAAAATGTCCAGCAAAAAGACTGTCTCTTAGCTCTTTCTCCTCTATCTGTGCCGGACCAGTTTTAAGTATCACCAGGACATATGTTTTCATCCCGTAGTCATCAGCCCCCAGTTTTGCCGCCAGGGTGGAGTCGTATTCACGTACCTGATCCTGCGCACCCGCAAGGAGTGATATGAGCAGGATCAGTGCTGTAGTCAGTATGTTTTTCATGGAATCATTGTTTATAACAAAATAAGCAACAATCAACCTTGCATTAAGTTTTCCGTGATTAAAAATGAGTCTGAAGAATTTGGATTATATTTGCTGCCGCTGTGTCCGTTGGGCACGGCCTGTCCGGAGAGATGCCAGAGTGGTCGATTGGGGCGGTCTCGAAAACCGTTGTCCGGGCAACTGGACCGAGGGTTCGAATCCCTCTCTCTCCGCAAAGCACAGGAATGCCAGTCAGCCTATGGGCTGACTGGTTTCTGTTTTATGGAATGGCACGAGGAAGCTTGCTTCCGAGGGACATGACATGAAACAGATAAACAACGACTCCGCCGCTGCATTCATGTGCTTTGCAATGACCCATCCAGGGGATCACCGAAGGTAACCCCTCCTGCGTCCAGCGCATTCCTGTATTGCCAGTCGCAGGTTCTCCACTATGGGATCACGATCCGCCGGCAGGCGGAGAGTAATCCTCTCCTCCCCTCACTCCCAATAAATTCCATTCCTCTGAAAAAAAGTCTCACCTAAACCTGACTTTTTTCAAACACAATTTTTAACTTTAATGGCTGCTATGAA
>CAZVLJ010000034.1:0-17092 GCA_964627825.1 uncultured Rikenella sp.
CAGGAGATACAGGAGACTGAAGCACGTATAGTAGGCGTGCTCAAGAGCATCTTTGACCCCGAGATACCGGTTAACATCTATGACCTCGGCCTCATCTATGAGGTCAGGGTTGACGAGGAGCAGATTGCTCATATAACCATGACGCTGACTGCCCCCAACTGCCCTATGGCTGAGGATCTCGTTGAAGAGGTCAGTTATAAGGTTGCCGGTATCAAAGGGGTTAAGGATTGCGACCTTAAGCTCACCTTCACCCCGCCGTGGGACCGCAACATGCTGAGCGACGAGGCAAAGCTGGAACTGGGACTGCTCTAAAAATTTGTACCTTTACCGGTACGTTTAAATGAGACCCCTCTGAAATCCGTACCGTGACCGATGCCCGTAAAATAGCACTGACCTGGAAAATCCACGAAAGCCTTCGGATGGAAGGCTTTGATATCTACGGTATTGCACAGGCGGCAGCCCATCATGAAGACAGCAGCCATATAGCTGAGTGGATTGCCGCCGGGAAGAACGGCTCAATGGGATTCCTTGAAAGAAACCTGGACAAACGCGGTGACATTGCTTCACTGGTGGAAGGAGCAAAATCAGTGATAGTAGCCGGACTACGCTATTACAGCAATGACTCCGCTGCCGGAGAAGATAACTACTTTGTCAGCCGCTATGCACGTGTAAAGGACTACCATCAGGTCATAGAAGAAAAGCTGGGTCGCGTTCAGAAGATCATTAAGAAAGAGGTACCGGATGCGGTATGCCGGGTGTTTTGTGATGCGGGTCCTGTTACCGAAAAAGCATGGGCTATCCGTGCCGGCCTGGGATGGCGTGGCAAACACAGTCTTGTAATCAATAAGGATTTAGGCTCTTTCTTCTTCCTGGGTGTAATAGTCACCACTGCTGAGTTTCTTTTTGATAACGCATCTGCGCGTGACAGGTGTGGCGACTGTAACCTCTGCGTGGAAGCATGCCCGACAGGTGCCATTTGCAGCGACCGTACAATTGATGCACGCCGCTGCATATCATGCCTCACTATAGAGCATGACGGGAGCATCCCTGAAGAATTCAGAGGAAAGACAGAAAGGATGATCTTTGGTTGCGACCGGTGCCAGGAGGTGTGCCCCTATAACAGGAAGGTTGTCCCGTATACTGATAAAGAGCTAGAGTCGGAGTTTAAAATCACCTCTCTTACAAGAAAAGAGTGGCTTGGCCTGACACCTGAGGAGTTCAAGAAAATATTTAAATCATCACCCCTGAGACGAACAGGTTTTGAAAAGATCAGGCGGAATATTGATTTCGTTGATCGCCGTTCACATTAAGGCAGATAAGCTGTGCCAGGGATAATTACCTTTCTGAAGAGAGGGGAGATACGCGTTGGATCGCCATCATTCGGCGCAGGCTCCAGGCCAAGGATTCCGGTTACAATATTATAAATATCAACATTATACAGTGTATCAGCCATGAAGCCTTGCTTAAAGGCTGGCCCCTCGGCATAGAAGATTGAGTGCATGTCTTTGCATTTCCAGTCATACCCGTGATCACCCTTTGAATAGCGTCCCGGCTGAGCCCCCAGTCCTGCCGTCCACCCCGGATCAGCTATAAGCACTATCCCGGGAATTCGCGGATGCGTACCGTAATGAAGGTATGCAGGCAGGCTCTCTCTTGCGTAAGCCTTTATCCCCCGCTGCATGTTCAGAAGGAGAAGCACACTGTCCCTCTTCCCTGCGAAGGGTTCAACAGCCCAGACGGGGTTGCCTCCGTAGATTCTTTTCACCATTGTTTGTGGCAGTGTATCAAAGATGTAGTTGTAGCGTGAGTCGTCCACCTCTGTCATCCCGTGATCAGAAAGGACGATGAGGTTTATACTACCGGCATGCGGCAGTTTTGCAATCCCGGAACGGAGAACACCCAGGAGGCTGTCGAGGCTCCTGACAACGGCACCTGTCTCAGGCGAGACGGGGCCGGATGAGTGACTCACTGCATCGGGCTCTTCAAAATAGAGGGTGACCAGGTGCGGTCTGCTGTTTTTCGGCAGTGACAGCCACTTCAGTACGGTGTCAACGCGGTCACCGAACGGAACCTCCTCATCATACGGTTTCCAGTAATCCGGCTGGATACCCTGTACCGGCGCCTCGGAACCCACCCAGTAGAACGAGGCAGTCTTCATCCCCTTTTTCCGGGCGGTGACCCACATCGGCTCACCGCCGTAAAAAGCATCGTTGGAGACCATGGTGCGGTCACCGATCCTGTATATAAGATCCAGATCGGGTGCATAAAAGCTGTTGTTTACCAGTCCGTGATGATCAGGGTACAGTCCCGTGGCAATGGTATAGTGGTTCGGGAAGGTTTTCGTAGGGAAAGAGGGTATCAGCCGTTCAGCCATCACACCCCTCCGGGCGATATCATCAAGTGCAGGGGTACCGTATATGGAGTCATAATCCCAACGGAATGCATCAAGCGAGACTAAAACCACGTATGGTGTGTCCCTCTCAACCTTAAGGTTGCTGCATGAGGAGAATATAATTGCAGCAAAAACCGCCAGGGTAAGGTTTCTGAAAATCTTCATCAGGTCTGAATACTTTATTCGTATCTGAAAAATAAACAATTTTTCACGGGTGATGTTCCGGCAGGCATCAGAAAAACTTATATTTTTGGATCATCAACTGTTTGACTGCCATGAAGCGACTCATCCTTGCCCTGATCCTCTTCTCAGCAATTGCCATAGCAGAGGGACAAAAGAATTATGCGTTGCTCGTCATCGACGTGCAGAACTTTTATTTCCAAGGAGGGCAGTCGGAGCTGGTTGAGCCTGAAAAAGCGGCAGAGAAGGCCGCCGTGGCTATCAGGGAAGCTCGTGAAACAGGCAATCCCGTTATTTTCATTCAGCATCAGTCAGCCTCAGGAATGGAGATCCATGAGCTTGTTGCACCTCAGCCGGGAGAAAAGATCTTCGTCAAGGAGCAGGTGAACAGCTTCCTTGGCACCGGCCTAAAGGAATATATTGATAATATGAAGATTGATACACTTGTGATATGCGGTATGCAGACCCAGATGTGCGTGGAGGCAGCAGTCAGGGCAGCGCATGACTACGGATACGGCGTGATCCTTCTTCATGACGCCTGCGCCACACGCAACCTTAAGTTCGGTGACCGGGAAGTCACAGCCGCTGATGTCCATGCATCAACACTGGCCACCCTGAAGAGCTACGATACTGTTCTTTCAGTGGCTGAATGGAAAGAAAAAGTACAGGGGAACAGGATACATTGACGGTCTATAGTTAACCGTATCTGCCGGCAGGGGGATGAATTTGATGTGAAGTGAGGTGCGGGGCAGTATACTTTACGTGAGTATTCATTGGCAACTACTCAGATATATGTTTAAAGGGGAATGGAAGAGAGCTGACCCGGTTATCCTGGTAATCGCTCTCTTCAATATTGCAGTCAGGCTGCTCGTATATGACAACCTGGAATATCATCGTGATGAACTACTCTATCTAGCGCTGGGGCAACACCCCGATTTTGGCTATGCCACCGTGCCACCGCTGATTGGATGGGTCACCTGGCTGCTACAGCAGATATTCGGCAATTCACTGTTTGCCATTCGGTTGTTTGCCTCGCTGCTGGGAGGTGTGATGATCCTGCTCGCGGCTTCAATGGCCAGGGAACTGGGAGGCTCACGCTACGCAGCCATTCTGGCCGCCACCGGACTTACCGTCTCCGGATTCTTTATGAGAACCTTCTTCCTGTTCCACCCTGTACACCTCGAGGTATTTCTGTGGACACTATGCCTGCTGATGGTTATCAGATTCATCAATACTGGCAGGAACAGTTTTCTGATATATTTCGGAATAGCTGCGGGGTTTGCACTCCTGAACAAATACCTGGCCGGACTGCTGTTCCTCGGACTGTTGCTGATTATCCCGTTTACCAGGTACAGAAATATATTTTCGAACAGGTATTTCTGGTTTGGAATGATCGCCGGCGGCGTGATCTTCCTCCCAAATCTTATCTGGCAGGCAGTGCACGGCTTCCCGGTATTCAATCATATTTCCGAGTTGTATGACACCCAGCTCGTGCACATGAATGCCGGGGTGTTCTTCACCGAACAGCTTTTCATGCCTTTTGCAGGGACAATATTCACTGTAGCCGGACTTATCTATCTCATGGCAGCAAGGGAGGTCAGCCGGTTCAGGTTCCTTGGATTCCTGGCCCTTTTTGTAATTCTTGCACTTTTTGTCCTGAAAGGAAAGAGTTACTATACCCTTGGCATTATGCCAATGCTTATCGCCACAGGCGGCGCAGCCTATGACAGGTGGTTCCGGAACAGGATCCTGAGAATAGCCTTCCCCCTGGCAATCATTCTGATTGCATTACCGGGAGTGCCCGCAGGATTACCGGTATGGGAAAAGGAAGGGCTGGTGATTTATTACAATGATCTCGAAGAAAAATACGGCGCCGATTTTGGAAGGCGGTTTGAAGACGGGTCGATCCACTCATTGCCCCAGGATTATGCCGACATGATAGGCTGGGAGGAATTTGCCATGCTCGCAGACAGTGCATACAGGATGATTGAAGATAAAACGGCTGCACTAATCTATGCCGAGAACTATGGCCAGGCTGGAGCAATAACAATAATAGGCAAAAAGTACGGATTGCCTGAAGCAGTAAGTTTCCACGAAAGCTTCCGCTACTGGTTCCCCCGCGAATTGCCGGTAGAAATCAAATCGCTGGTGTACATCAATCACACCCTCGGGGAGGATGTAGAGGAAATATTCTCCGACATTAAGCTTATTGGACGAATATCGGACCCTGATGCGCGTGAGTACGGAGCGGCAGTTTACCTGTGCCAGGAACCCGTGAGCAGTTTCAATGAATTCTGGAAGGAGAGGACTGCCGGGATGAGATGAGATACTTGTCCGGCTTTATTTTTCCATTGCCTTTGCCCGGAGAGCGGGCGGCATCTTCTCGATAGCGTATCTGAGGGCAGTACGCGGCATGACAGCCTTATGATGCATGACAAAATCAAAAACCTCCTCCTGGTGAGCCTGGCTGGCAGCCTTAAGCATCCAGCCGTAACCTTTCTGTACCATGTCATCACGGTCAAGGAGAAGGATATCGGCAATCTCTAAAATCTCTTCAAGGAATTTTCCCTTTCGGGCAGGAATTATAAGTGAAACGGCGGAAGCCCTTTTCACCCAGCGGTTTTCCGACCTCGCCCATTTCCTGAGTTCTGTAAGGTATTCCGGGTATTTCTGGATGAAATCGCCCACGGTATGATTGCAAAGCGTATCACATGATGCCCAGTTGGTGACATAATCATGAATCCATTTACTTAACAGATTGAAGTCGCCCGGAACCATTTTCCCGACAATCTTTTCAGACCATAAACAGGCTACGGCACACTCTTCCATCATGCCCGAAGCCCACAGGGAATCACATAGACTGAGGATCAGCTCTTTGGGATGACTCTTAACCAATGTATAGTTATCCCTGGCAATATTTCTTACATCATTTGCCCTTATGCCGTACATGGTTACCGGTTCCTTAAAATATCTTTCACCGGTTTCGCGGGTTTTTTCATCTGAAGCTTCCCGGAGTGCCCTCCTGACTTTTTCAATTATCTCGTTCATTGTTATGATGTTTTGATACCAGAATGGCAATTTCTTCAGCATATTTTACCACATCGCCGGCAGCCACGTTTATCAGCCGGGCGCCATCAATGCTGAATTTCCTCATCACTGCTTTCGTAAGACTCTTTCTGACAGCAATTAACAGAACCTTTCCTGTTTCACTCAACAAACTTTCCAGACTTTCACTCCATCCTCTGCCCCTGAGTTCTAGCGGGCCAACCTCATCCACAATGACAACGTCCCTGTCTATGTTTGCCACAGGGTCAAGTGCTTTGTTGCCCGCCTCATAACCGGCATTATTAATTGTGAATCTCTGCACCCCTGTTGTCTCACTTCCGGTGTGTCTCATGAAAGGCGTACGGGTCCCGGAAGAGATATCATATACATCATACCCGGTTGTTTCCCCCTCCTCAACTATTCTCAACGCCAGGATGCCTCCCACCCTCATCCCCCTCTCAGCAAGCTGACCTGCCAGTTTTATAAGCCAGGCAGTTTTTCCTTCGCCCTGAATGCCGGCAACAATGAATATCTTTCTCGCATCACTCTGCTCTTCCCGTACCTCAGCCAGCCGGCGCTCCACACGGGTTATCATGCGATTTAGTAATGACACCGGCTTCCTCATTGCAGTCTTCAGGTCTGGCATATCAGCTACCATGGTGGGCAGGCTGGCTGCCGACAGCTCAAGGGCCACGGGCAACTGTCTCAACCGGGTACGGCTGAAGAGATTACGGATGGCGGGGTTGTAAAGCTCAGTCCCCAGGGCAGAAAAGCCGGCCATGATTATTACAGCACGGAAGTTCATCTGGATACCGATGAGTACAGCATCCCTCAGACTGTTTTCCTCTGGCCGCAAGGCGGAGAACGAGATTGCCGAGAGCATTGTTATGACCACGAAGGTAATCCAGAACCCTGGTTTTGAGAGCTGTCTCATCGCACGCCTGTACCTCATTGCCAGGACTGTGACCACAGGAACGACAACAACAATCCACCATACCCATGAGAGGAGGCTTACCACAATAAGCATCCCGGCGACCATCAGGATATCAGCTGCCAGCCAGGGAAGTGAATAGTTGAATGCTTGATTAGTCTTCCTCACAGGGGTTCGGATTACTGCCGGCTCCGGGAGGTTTTCCTCGGGAGGAAGAGAGGCAATTCTCCGGCCGGTAATTATTCCTGCCACAGCTGTCACTGCGCCAAAGAGGGCGTAAACGGACAGAAGGAGCAAGATCGGGGCCCAGAAAGCATCAAACTGCAGGTTAAGCTGTTTCGCTGCCCAGTCAGTGATGCTCGAATATATCTCAACAAGATTGCCTCCATAGAAGATGACCATGTTAAAAATCTTCTGGAACAGATTCCATGACATTGCGAGCATTGAGCCCACAATAAATCCTGCATAGGTGCGGCCGAGTATCCTTACGGATGCCTCCAGCAGGACCGACTCGGCGATGATGGCCAGCATCGGCCCGAAGATAATCGCGCTGGGTGACATGGCCTTCATGAGAGCACATATTACTCCGGCCCTCCAATACAGGCCGTGCTGCCGCCAGCGATAGCTGACAGCAATGAGGATGACCATTGCTATTGCTGTAAGCATGTTACCGCTGAAGGGAACACGCAGGTTATGCAGGAAGCTGCCGAGAACGATCTCTGCAGCCGCCCATATGGTACCTATAATGGATGCCCTGATCCATTTCTCGCTTATGGCCTTCCTCTCCCTGCTCAAATAGAGGTTTTTTGGTTTAAATGGATATTTCAGAAAGGATCACACTCGCGGTATGCTTCTATCACCTTTCGTGCCCCGGCTGCTCCCCTGCCACTCCTGCCATGTTCCATGCAAATAACCCCTGAATAATCACGTGAGAGCAGGTATTTGAAGATATTCTTAAAATTGATCTCCCCGGTTGTCGGCTCATTTCGCCCGGGGTTATCTCCCACATGGAATGCAGCTATCTCATCCCAGCATGCTTCAATGTTGGGTATCAGGTTACCTTCGGTTATCTGCTGGTGATAGAGGTCATCAACAATCTTGACTGCCGGGCTGTTCACCGCCTTGCATACCTGGTATGCCTGGGGCATTCGTGTCAGCCACAGTCCGGGATGGTCCCGCAGGGTATTCAGTGGCTCAAGCACCAGGGTCATCCCCTCGGGGCCGACCAGGTCAGCACAGTATTTAAGGTTTTCAATAACGTTGGTCAGCTGGATATCCGGATGGATCCTGTAATCATATCGTCCCGGCACTACAAGAGCCGTCTTGAATCCGGTACGTCTGGCCACCTCTATTCCCTCTTCCATCTTTGAAGTAAGGAAGTCGCGTACCTCACGGTGTGGCATGACAAATGAGGTATTGCCAAAATCGGCATGCAGCACCCAGGGGCCCATCATAAGACCCATACTCTGTATTCCGGAGGCTATCTTCTCCTGGTCTGCCACCGGTCTTCCCGGCAGCCCGTTGTCAAATACTGCCCTGAACCCCTTGTCGGCAATGAACCGGATATTGTCAAGCGGGTCATCGCTGCCGCACAATTCCCGGAACATGCCAATTGAAGGGGCATAAGCCAGCCTGAAGGGCTTATCTGCATCAGGAATGGCTGATGAACGGCTTCTGCCTGTCAGAAGGACAGGGGCAGAGAAGAGTGCAGCACCTGCTGCTGCTGCACCCCTTAGAAAATTGCGTCGTGATTTTAATTTCATAATGAATGAATTGGTTACTCGCCCGGCACCGGCACTGTTTTTGGTACATCCACCGGTCCCATATCAAACACTTTCGGTCCCAGCTTGAGCTCTGAGTTCATCATCTCATCCCAGGTCACCTTCTTACCGGAATAGGCTGATACCCTGCCCATAATACCGGCCATTGTTGATACAGCCACAAATTCTGCTTCATTCAGCGGAGTGGCAGTGCGGATCGCGGTTACAAAATCAATATGCTCCTGATCGTAGGGACTGCGGATAAGCTGGTCAGTCATCCTGCCCTGGCCGTCAAGCATGTAACCATCATATTTCCATACTTCGGCACCTGCCGGATCCCAGACTGTGTTCTGGCAGTTGGAGCTGCCCTCAGTGCCCTGGATCCATTCAGACACATTACCGTCACTTCCGTTTATCTGGCGGCACATGCTGTGTACATGGAAGCCTCCGTCATAGATGAAGTCGGTGCTGAAGAAATCGTACTGGTCGCCCGTAACGCGGCGATGGCGAGCACCGAATGATACTGCCGATACCGGCTTCTTGCCCGTGAACCAGTTGATGACATCAATATTGTGAACATGCTGCTCAACGATGTGATCACCTGAAAGCCAGCACCAGTTGACCCAGTCACGGATCATATATTCCATCTCTGACCATGAGGGATTGGGATCGCGGTACCACAGCTGGTTCTGGTTCCAGTAGCAGTTGGCAGCCACGATGTCGCCTATCATACCCTCCTGCACCTTGCCCCATGTAGCTACATAGTCGTGCTGATGATGACGCTGGGTGCCGGTGACAACGCATAGGTCCATACCCTTCGCCTTCTCGCCGGTAGCCATGATCTGTCTTACCCCGGCAGGGTCAACGGCCACAGGCTTCTCCAGGAAGACATGCTTGCCTGCCGAAACGGCAGCCTCAAAATGCTCAGGACGGAAGAAAGGCGGGGTGGCGAGGATGATAATGTCCACACCTGAATCAATTACCTTCTTAAAAGCATCAAAACCGCTAAAACAATTTTCATCGGCAATCTCAACGCCTTCTTGCGCGAGCCGCTCACGGCACGCAGTAATCCTGTCAGCAAAGACATCTCCCAGTGCAGATATGGTCAGGTTGGGTCCTGCATGAATGTAGTTAATGGCAGCGCCTGTACCCCTGCCGCCGCAGCCTATGAGACCTGCTTTGAGCAGGGGACCGTCAGGTGCAGTATCAAGCATGACAGGCAGGACGACTTCCGGGTGCTTCTTTCTGGAGCATGAGGTGATTAACGCAGGCACAACGATGCCAGCCGCTCCGGCGGCAGCAGCTGTACCAAGAAAGTTTCTTCTGGATATGGATGATTTTTTCATGATATGAATTGGTTGGATTTCCAAAGATAATATTTTATGATTAAGGTCAGATGGTCTTAAGGTCTGGCCGCCTGTGGCGGCTGTTGGGCGGTCTGGCAGTCATGCAATAAATCACTGATGACCGCTGACTGCCGACTGCTGACTGTGCGTCAGCACAACCCGGAAACCTACATGGAAACAATCGGAGTACCACCATATGCTCTTAGGCATCTGGGGGTCGGTTTTCAGCCACTCGTCAGTCCGGGTATGGTCACGGGCAGCGCTACGGACACCTCCTGCACCGTCGCGGAAGGAGCCTCCCCTGATCACATGCTCGTCTGTTCCCTCATAGATATCAGAACAGAATTCGGCCACATTCCCACTCATGTTCTTCAATCCCCACGGGTTGGGCTTAACTGCGGAGGGCTCCTGCGTTTTTGACGGACTGTTGCCGCGATAGATAACATATGTATTTATCACCGCGGTATCAGGCTTACCGCCAAAGAAGCCACGCTTATCAAATTTAGCCGGGTCTCCCTCAAAAAAGTATGGTGTGTATGTTCCGGCCCGGCAGGCATATTCCCACTCTGCCTCCGTGGGGAGCCTGTAATTCTTTCCGGTGACTTCCGAGAGCCACCTGCAGTAGGTCTGTGCAGCATGCCAGCTCATTGAGATGGCAGGCCTCCGCCCCATGCCCCAGTTCTGGTCAGGCTTACCATACGGAGGCGTGGCGCCGCTGATGGCGTCAACACCGGCAGCCTCTGCCCTGGCACCTTCAGTATCAGTTGTCCTCCCCTCCGAGGCGGTCTGCCTGTAGAACTCCATATATTCATCCCACGTTACCTCAACCTCTCCTATGAAAAAGGAGTCCACCCTGACTGCTTGCTGCTGTTCGTCAGAGCCGCGCAGCGACTCATCCTCCGGACTGCCCATGGTAAACGTTCCTCCATGTACTGCAATCATCCTGAATGAGATGCCCGACATAGGTACCTGTTCTGTAAAATCCTCGAAGGAGATCACTGTTGCCGGAGTGAGATAGAGGGTGTCAGGGCCCGTCTCTGCTTCTCCAAAACCGGTGTTGCTGGCATGGAGATAACCCTCAATATAGTGACCTGCATCAAGATGGCAGCTGATGCACTGCAACTCCTCACCCCTGTCGGTCATCTGCTTATAGTAAAGGTGTGCTTCCGATCCCTCACGCGTCAGCAGCGCCGGGAAGAGATTCTCATGGCATTTAACGCAACTGACGTTATAGACATGCTTTGAAGCTCTCTCCAGTGTTGATGCCGCATCCCAGTCGAAGTTGGCCGAGTCCTTTGTCCAGTAACTCCACAGATCACGCAGCCCTGTCTTTGCCTTCTCCAACAGGTATCCCTCTCCCTCAGGCGGCAGATGGCACTCGGCACAGGCAGTCCGGTAACCCGACTGAGTGTTGTAATGCACTCCCTGCTTCCAGCTTGCTGTTGCCTGCGGATGAACATGACACTTGGCACAGAAATCATTTGAGGAGGTGATTTCAACAGCCTTGCCAAATCCGGCAAGGATAACCATACCGGCCAGAAGGCCAATAAAAAACAGTAACCAGGTCTTTCTCTTCACCGGACGGGAATTAGGGTTGTCAAGATAATAAAAAAGAGATTTTCTTCAACTGCCGGGGGCATAAGGAAGTTATCGCCCTTCAGCATTATCAGCGCTAATTTGCTACTTTTGGCAAAAAGCAACAAAATGAGACGTACAATACTGACCCTCCTTCTCGTCCTGATCCTCATCCCTCTTGCAGCACATCCCTGGAAGCCGAGGCATTATGTGATCATTGACAGTGACGGGGGTATTGATGATCTGAAAGCTATCTGTATGCTGATGGCCTCACCGGATGTGAGGATACTGGCAATCACCGCATCTGACGGTTTTCATAAAGCACCTGTGGCTTATGAGAAGCTGAGAAGCCTGGCTGACGGGCTCCATCACCAGGGGCTTCCCGTAGCAGGCCCTGGTGAGGCAATCGCACTCATTGAAAAAATGCTTGCAATTGAAACCATCCCGGTTAAGTTCATTGCCATGGGCAGCCTGGGGAATGCAGCGAAGGCAATGGAGCAGGCCCCCTCTTTCGCCAATAAGGTTAAGCAGATATTCTGGACCAACAGCGGACTTCCGGGAAAGGAGGGATTAAACTACATAAATGATCCTGTGGCGGCAAAAAAGGTACTGTCAGCCTCTATACCTGTTACTGTAACCGGAGGTGGCGGAGAAGGCTTCTATGATGAACAGATGCTGAATACTTTAGGGTACCAGCATACTCCCTATGCAGCAAAAGTCAAGGATCTTATCAGCTCAATGACAGATCATGATTTCGTATATGCCGCTTTCGATGAGATGGTTCCGTTGTTACTCCATTTCCCGGATCTCTTCAACGGCGAGAAAGAGGGTGAAGGAGAGCTAAACAGCTACCTGTCACCTGCCGACATACCGCAGCTGCGTGAGGCAGCCCTCAGGATACTTCGTGGCGAAACGGTGGAGCGAATGCAGGTGATAAAGAACATACCAACTGACACTTCTTTCTATATGCCTGATATACAGCCATTTGTAAAAGATATAAGGAGCATGTACGGTGAGGATGAATGGACCTCGGGGGTAGTAGCCAATGAGCTTCACCGGCACCTGGGTGTATTTGCCATCATAGGTGTGAAGATGGGCATCAGGGCCCGTGAATATTTCTGCACCGGCGTTGATGAGATGACTGTTACCACACACGCCGGATCAACACCTCCGCTCAGCTGTATGAATGACGGCATCCAGGTGAGCACAGGAGCCACTCCGGGACACGGACTGCTTACAGTAAGCACCGAAATGCCATTCTTTGCCGGAGCCGATTTCACTCACAAAGAGAGAACCGTTCGCATCACCCTGAAGAAGGACCTCGCTGACAGGATCTCCGGTGAGCTGAAGGAGATAAATTTCATCTATGGCCTCGACAGCGATATCTACTGGGAACTGGTAAGACAAAACTCAATCAAGTACTGGTTGCAGTTTGACAGACATGAAATATTTGATATAGAGATTATTAATTAACTCATGAAAATGCGACTAACCTCTTCAATAGTCATCGTTGCAGCCATTTTTTCATGACGGCCTGTAGTTCATCAGAAGAAAAGAATCCCGCCCTGATACCACTTCCAGCAGAGATTAGTAACCACCCCGGACACTTCGTACTTAGACCTGATACCCGTATAACATGGTCGGGCGGAGTAGGTGCAGCAATCACATCAGAACAGCTTGCCGCGATGTTGCAACCGGCAACAGGTTACCATCTGTCAACTGCCGGGGGAACTGACGGTGACATTCGCCTGATAATTGACGCCTCCACCATATGGAAGAAGGAAGAGTACCGGCTTGAGGTAAAGAGGAAGAGCGTAACGCTTACTGCCGGCACGGCCGAGGGGCTCTTCCGCAGTGCACAGACTCTGATGCAGCTCCTGCCGCCACCGATCTACGCCAATGATCCTGCTGACAATGTGAGATGGAGAATTCCGTGTGTCCGCATAACCGATTACCCCCGTTTCTGTTGGAGGGGAATGCATCTTGATTTAAGCAGGCATTTCTTTGATAAGGAGTTCGTCAAGAAATATATTGACATTCTCGCAATGCACAAGATAAATCTCTTCCACTTGCGCCTTGTTGATGACCAGGGATGGAGGATAGAGATAAAAAAATACCCGAAGCTCACTGAGATCGGAGCATGGCGCGTTGACCGCGAAGACAGGCCATGGGACTCAAGGGAGCCTCAGCAGCCAGGCGAAAAGGCCACCTACGGGGGATTCTATACACAGAACGATATCAGGGAGATAGTAGATTACGCAGCTGAGAGACATATTACTGTCGTTCCCGAGATAGAGATGCCTGCACATGTGGGCTCTGCACTGGCGGCCTACCCGGAATTCTCATGCTCCGGCGGACCCTTCACGGTGCCCCCCGGCGGCGTGTGGCCCATAACCGATATCTACTGCGCCGGGAAGGATGAGACGTTCGCTTTCCTGGAGGATGTGCTGATCGAGGTGATGGATCTCTTTCCATCAGAATATATACATATCGGCGGCGATGAAGCCGATAAAACAGAGTGGAAACGTTGTCCCGACTGTCAGGCGAGGATCCGCGGAGAAGGATTAAAGGATGAACACGAACTACAGAGCTGGTTCGTAAAGAGAATTGAACAGTTCCTCAATGCTAACGGACGAAAGCTGATAGGATGGGATGAGATATTGCAGGGCGTACTGGCCCCGGAAGCCACGGTGATGTCATGGCAGGGCTTCGAGGGAGGCATAGAAGCAGCCAACTCAGGCCACAGGGCTGTCATGGCACCCGTATCATCATCATTTATGGCCGCCGTCGGCAGCTGGATCTTCCTTCCTCAGAGTGTTGAGTACTCCTTCTCCGTTGACGGCCGCCAATTCACACCCCTGGAGACGGTGAATACAGACATTGATCCGGCTGAGCAGGGCAACATGATTGAGACATATTCTTCCTCTTTCCCGCCCGTAACAGCAAGATATGTGCGCATAGTGGCGCGCGGCTTCATAACCTGCCCGCCATGGCATGCCGGTACCGGAAACAAAGCCTGGCTCTTCTGTGACGAGATAGCCATTGAATGACACATTGCCAGGTCTGATTGTCATCCGGTAAAAATGTCTGCAAAACACTTATTGATACTGAGAAGTAAATCAACTATTTATTATTTTTGCATTCTGTGAAAACGGGGGGAATAACACCAGGACGCAAATGTGCAGCATTTATCATGCTGCTTGTTATCTCTTTTATAATAAGCAACAGGGTCTTTTTTGTACACACCCACATTGACAGTCACGGTAACATTGTAACTCACTCACACCCTTATAATAAAGGCACTGAAAAGCTGCCCCTCAAATCTCACCATCACACCGATGCAGTACTTTCACTGCTGGCCACAACAGATCAGGCGGTCATTCATCCCTCATGCATATTCAACCTGATCTCTGACCGGCAGGAAGAAAAGATCTGTGACAAGTACTCCATTTCTTACACTTTTTCGTCGGTAGCATCAGCACCGGGCCGCGGACCACCGGTAATCTGAAAACATACAATCTGTTTGTAAACGTATCGTTTTCATTTTTTCTAACCCTTTTAAGATGTACCGGATTTTAATAACAGCATTTTCCATATTTTTTTCTTTCACCCTGACCGCCCAGAAGCAGAAGACAGATGCAAATATCGTAGGACATGTCACTTCAGCAGGAGAGCACCTTCATTACGCAACCATAGCTGTCAAAGGAACTGCAATAGGCACCTTCACAGATGAGACTGGTCATTTTCAGCTGACGCACCTGCCTCCCGGCGAAGCCACAGTGACAGCCAGCTGCGTGGGTTACAAACCTGCAGAAAAGATAGTGGTTTTGTCAGAGAATCAGACCATCGAGCTCAAGTTTGAGCTTGAAGAGGACCTGCTTAACCTGGAGGAGATAGTTGTCTCTGTTGACCGAAGCGAGCAGAAGCGAACTGAAGCACCGGTTATTGTAAATACAATATCTCCCAGGATGATGGTTTCAACAAACAGTGTCACCCTTAGTGAGGTGATCGGTTTTTCCCCGGGGCTGCGGATAGAGAATAATTGTCAGAACTGTGGTTTTACCCAGGTCCGGATGAACGGCATGGAAGGTCCCTATTCACAGATACTTATCAACAGCAGGCCTATCTTCAGCGGTCTGGCCGGTGTATACGGACTCGAACTGCTTCCTGCCAATATGATAGAAAGGGTAGAAGTGGTCCGGGGCGGCGGTTCAGCCCTGTTTGGCAGTAACGCCATTGCCGGAACAATTAACATAATCCTGAAGGAGCCATCTGTCAATTCATTTGAGCTCGGTCTCAATGGCGGCCTGACCGGGGTGGGTGCCGGCACAGGCAGTGATCCTGCAGGCGACTACTCGGCCAGTTTCAACAGCTCCTATGTGAGCAGTGATACCAAAACAGGGTTCGCCTTATTTGGTTTCGTTCGTGACAGAGGCACCTATGACGCCAATAATGACGGTTTTTCAGAAATATCTCCCATGTCAAACACTACTGCCGGTGCCCAGTTTACTCACAGGTTCGGTGCGAGAAGCAGACTCACCGCTGATCTTTTCAACATCGTTGAAAAACGAAACGGGGGTAACCGGCAGGATTATCCGCTCCATGAGCGTGACCTCGCAGAAGCTGTTGAGCATGACATCAAAACAGGTGCAATAACCTTTGATCAGTACCTCAGGGAAAATGACATCCTCTCAGTGTACGGATCTGCCCAGTATCTCAATCGGGACTCATATTACGGCGCTCACCGTTCACTGGACAGTTACGGGAAAACAACTGATTTTACCTATAACGCAGGCATCCAGTACAAGGCACGGTTTGCAGTCTCATCACTTACATCCGGCGCCGAGCTAACAGGGGGAAGGCTGAAAGACACCAAGCTGGGGTACCCCGATCTGTCAAATGCGGTAATAAATGAGGATACTATTACCTATATACCTCATACAGATAATACGATCATTGTCAGGCAGATGAGTTTTACCAGGGCTCTGTTCATGCAGTATGAAGCGGCCATTGGCAAGGCATCGCTGGTGATTGGCGGCAGGTATGACAACTACATCATCCGTGATCTCGAAGAGGATGATACCAACAAACCCGGGCATGTGTTCAGCCCGCGCATTAGCCTGAGGTATGAGATAACATCCGGGCTGCACGGACGTCTGAGCTACTCGAAAGGATTCCGTGCCCCGCAGATCTTTGATGAGGACCTGCACATAGAGACCTCCGGATCACGCAAGGTATTGAACAGGAATGATCCTGACCTGAAAGAGGAGACCAGCCACAGTTTCATGGCATCACTGGATATGAACAGGCTTATCGGATCAGTCAGGACCGGCTTGCTGGTTGAGGGGTTTTACACCCGCCTGAATAATCCTTTCGTCAATGATATCGGTGTGCCCGATGGCGAAGGAACGGTTATCTATACCAGGAGAAACGCAGAAGAGGGAGCCACGGTGAAGGGAACAAATATTGAGCTGAAGATAAAACCACTTACCCGCCTTGAGGTCAGCTCAGGAGTAACCCTGCAATCATCATCCTATGACACTCCGCAGGAATTCGGGGAGAAGAAGTTCTTCCGTTCGCCTGCATCATATGGTTACTTTGCAGTTGACCTTGATCTGACAGACAGGCTGTGCATTACCTCAACCGGATCCTACACCGGAAAGATGCTCATACCATATTTCGGACCTGAGACAGACCCTGTAAGCGGAGAACTCCGCAGGTCAGGTTCATTCTTCGATCTTGGAGCCAAAATCAGTTACGACATTCAGCTGAACGGAAGCACCCTGCAACTGATAACGGGGATCAAGAACATATTCAATTCGTACCAGTCTGATTTTGACTATGGGATAAACCGCGACCCATC